>JBLHZD010000182.1:0-8335 GCA_047631095.1 Alphaproteobacteria bacterium | reverse complement strand
AGGTCTCGGTCGTAAAGGGGGCGTTAAAGGCTGTTTCCCAAGCGGCCCGCTCGGTGAAGGTCAAAACAGCGTGCGCCGGTTCGATAGTCACCGCCATGGTGAGTAAGAAGCTCGTTAATACGCCCGCGAGCAAGGTCGGTTTCTTTTTCCATATTAAATTTTTAGAATGTGTCTTCATAGCATGCGCCCTCCGTTTGACGTGTTTTGATCAAATCAAATAACGGCTCGATAACATGGCGATATCATATATTTATTGATTATTTTGTCGCTGACATGGATCAATCGTGTCGTGATAAACAGCTTATTCACGCGACAAAACGTCTCTCGTGGGTCACGCGGGCTCATTGATTTTTTCGCCTGCGTGATTACTCTGCGACATTGCTTTTGACGTGTTAGGGAGAGTCGTTATGGATTTGAATTTGAGCCCGGAAGATCGCGCTTTTCAGAACGACGTGCGGGCGTTTCTTGACGAGAACCTGACCGATGAAATTCTTGAAGGCGCGCGCCTGACGCCGTGTGTGCGCAGCCCGCAAGCTGCATCGCGCGCGTGGGGCAAGATTTTGGCCAAAAAGGGTTGGCTGTGCCACGCATGGCCCAAGGAATATGGCGGCCCCGGCTGGACCGCCATACAACGCTATATTTTTGAGCTGGAATGTGCGCTTGCGGGGACGCCGACGCTCAACCATATGGGCCGAAAAATGGTCGCGCCCGTCGTTATGAAATACGGCACGCAGGCACAGAAAGACAAGTATCTGCCGAGCATTTTGAAAGACGAGATGATGTGGTGTCAGGGTTATTCAGAGCCGGGCGCCGGGTCAGATCTGGCGTCGCTTCAAACACGCGCTGTTTCCGACGGCGACGACTATATCGTCAATGGGGCCAAATGCTGGACCACGGGAGCGCATCTGGCGGATCATATTTTTTGCCTCGTGCGCACGTCGACCGAGGGCAAGCGTCAGGAAGGCATCAGCTTTATTCTGTTCAATATGGACACGCCGGGTATCACAGTGAAACCGGTTTTGACCTTTGCGGGCGACCACGAATTCAACGAAGTGTTCTTTGACGATGTCCGCGTGCCCAAGGCCAATCGCATTGGCGAGGAGAACAAAGGCTGGACGGTTGCGAAATATCTGCTGGAGTTTGAACGCGGCGGCGTCGCCTATAGCCCGCAGGTTAAGGCGAGCGTCAAAAAGCTGACGAATATCGCGCGTCAGGAACCCGCCAATGGCGGCGAAAAGCTGATCGATGATCCGGACTTCCGACGGAAACTGGCCAGCCTCGATATTCAGGTGACCGCAGCGGAAATGTCCGAAAAGCGCGTAATGAGCACCTTGAGCCAAGGGCAAAACCCCGGCTCGGCGTCCTCGATATTCAAGCTCCGTGGGTCGGAGGTTTATCAAGATGTGCTGGAGACGACGATGAAAGCCATCGCCTATTACGCCGGGCCCTATCAGCCTGAAGCCTATATCCCCGGCAATAATGTGGAGACCATCGCACCGGAAGCCGGGATTGTGGCGACGTCTCAACATTTCAACCAGCGCGCCGCGACAATCTACGCCGGGTCCAGCGAGGTGCAACGCACCATCATCGCCAAGCACGTTCTGGGCCTGTAACCGCTTTCAGGGGTTACAGCGCGCTGCTAGTAGGGTTTTGTGCCAATCACCACGGTGCGGTGCAAAAGACGCCGGGTTTTGTCATATTCGAAATTCGGCACCGCCCGGTGTAGCAACAGGCGGTTGTCCCACATGACATAGTCGCCCAGCCGCCACTGATGGGTATAGACGAAGTCCGGCTGCGTCGTGTGATCTTCCAGCTCCTTCAACAACCTGTTGCCTTCCATCGGGTCCATATCGACAACGTGTGAAATATGGTGCCCAAGATAAAGCGACTTTCGGCCCGTATCGGGATGGGTGCGCACCATGGGATGAACAACAGGCGGACGTTCGCGCTTTTGCGCCTCGTTGGGCGGCTCCGCGCCGACATTGCGGCGGCTGGCTTCCCAGCTATGTTCCGCTTTCAAATCACCGATCCGGGTTTTCGTCGCCTCGGGCAGCGCGTCATATCCCATTCGCGTATTCGCAAATTGCGTATCGCCGCCACCGGTTGATGGTAATTCAACCGCATGAAGCATCGTCGTCAGCGATGGGTCTGCGTGATAGGATTTATCGGTGTGCCAAAAATAATTACCCTGGGCGGCCAATGATTTTACCGGCTTGCCGTCGCCATCCAGATTGGTGACCGTGTGCACGATGGGATAGGGGTCGCCATTGGGCAACCGGCCCACATGATGTTCCAGTTCTCCAAAATTCTGGGTAAATTGATGTTGCTGGTCTTTGCTCAGGTTTTGGTCCCGAAACACCAGTATATGAAATTCCAGAAACGCGCGCAGGATCGCGTCTTTCATCGCCGCGTCTATGGGTTGGGAGAGATCGACTCCTGTGATCTCCACCCCACCCGCGTTTGAAATTGGTTTGGTCTCAAACGGATAGTCTCCGTCTGATTTCGAGTCCGATAATTCGACGTTCGCCATCTTACCCTCCCATTTCATATGAACCTTAAGTTTACTACGGCGACAGACCGAAACAAGAGTGCGCTATACCTCGCGTGCTTTCTTTCAAAATTCGTGCAGGATAAGCAATCTTGACGCATAGGGGAGATTGATAAGATGGCGACGACTGACGCATGGCTGGCGACGACGCAGGAAGACATTCTGGAGCCGGATCTGCCGATTTGCGATCCTCACCACCATTTGTGGGATGAAGGGATTGAAGAAGGCGTGCTCTTTCGCATCGAGCAGGTCGAACCCCGATATCTTCTCGACGATCTCCTGAAAGACACAAACAGCGGACACAACATCAAATCTACGGTCTATATCGAAGCCGGGTCGATGTACCGGGCGCACGGGCCAGACGAAATGCGCCCGGTTGGCGAGACCGAATTCGTCGCCGGCGTCGCGGCGATGAGCGAGTCCGGACAGTATGGCCCCACACGCGTGGCGGCGGGGATTGTCGGCTTTGCGGATTTGTTATTGGCCGATGCGGTGGCGCCGGTGCTGGAGGCCCACATCGTTGCGGCGGGCGGCCGGTTTCGCGGCATTCGCCATACCGCCGCCTGGTGCGCCAGCGACGAAATTCGCAATTCGCACACGAATCCCACCAATGGTATGATGGCCAGCGACACCTTTCGCGCCGGCTTTGCAAAACTGGCGCCACTTAACCTCAGCTTTGAAGGATGGTGCTTTCACACGCAAATTTCGGAAATGGCGGATCTGGCGCGCGCCTTCCCCGAGACGACGATCATCCTCAATCATTTTGGCGGCCCCATCGGAACCGGCCCCTATGCGGGTAAGCAGGCGGAGATTGTGCCGGAATGGAAACGCAGTATTGATGAATTGGCCAAATGCCCCAACGTCCACGCCAAACTCGGCGGCATTCATATGAAGGTCAACGGCTTCAACTGGGAACAACGCGAAAAGGCGCCGAGCAGCGAGGAACTGGTCGCCGCGACGCGCCATTATTACGACCATTGCATCGAACAGTTTGGACCCGACCGTTGCCTCTTCGAGTCGAACTTCCCTGTCGAAAAACTCAGCTGCAGCTATCACGTTCTGTGGAATACGTTCAAACGCATCGCGTCGGGATGTTCCGCCGATGAAAAGGCGGCGATGTTTCATGATACGGCGGCGCGGGTGTATCGCATTACGCCTCTATGATTCAGGCCTCTATGAGACCCGACACGGTCACCGGCCTGATCGACGGGCTCGCCGAGGCGCGGGACGATGCGACGGCGGTTATTTACAAAGATCGTCTGATCTCCTATGGCGAATTGGCGGAAATGGGACGCCGGGCGGCGGCGGGGCTGCGGGCGCACGGCGTCGGTTCCGGCGACCGGGTCGCGCTTTGGCTGCCCAATTGCCCCGCTTACCTGGCGTTATATCTGGGATGCTGCCAGTTGGGCGTCATTGCGGTAGCGGTGAATACGCGGTTTCGCGCGGCGGAAGTCGGTGACATTCTGGAGCGTTCCGGCGCAAAAATTCTGGCGATGTGGCCGGGCTTTCGCGCTATCGATTTTCTGGGTCTGCTGGGTGACGTTGACGCCACGGCATTGCGCCATCTCGAAACACTAATTTTACATGATGAAGGCGAAGCGGCGGCGACCGCCCCGCCGCCATCATCTCTCGCCCATTGTCACGTTGTCAGCGCCGCCCATGTTCTCGCACCGTCGCCTTTCAGCAAAAATTTCGCCACGCCTGAAACCGGCTGTAATATTTTCACGACATCAGGCACCACCAGCGCGCCTAAATTTGTTCTCCACAGCCAGGGCGGCATCGCGCGCCACGCCCGCATCGTCGCCGATCAATTCGGGTACGCCGCATCCAACGGCGCGATGTTGCAAATGCTGCCGCTCTGCGGCGTATTCGGGTTTGTATCAATGATGGCGGGGCTGGCGTCCGGTCAGCCGACGGTTTTGACCGCGTCGTTTGACGCTCGCGCGGCGATTGATCTGGCGGCGCAATACAATGTCGTTAATTTCAACGCGACCGATGACATGATCGAAGCCATTCTCGACGTCTGCGATCAGGACAAACCAATGCCGAATATACGGTTCGTGGGCGCGGCGGCTTTTGCGACGAATTACGCGGAACTGGCGCAGCGTGCGGAAGACCGGGGCATTCCTGTCGTCGGCCTGTATGGCATGAGCGAAGTGCAGGCGCTGTTTTCCATCCAGCCCATGACGTTGCCGCTAGCCGAGCGGATCAAGGGCGGCGGGATGATGGCGGCGGCGGATGCGCAAGCGCGAATCCGCGACCCTGAAACCGGCGATCTCCTACCGCCGGGCCATGCCGGAGAGCTGGAACTGAAAGGCCCCAGCCTGATGCTGGAGTATTTCGAGAACCTGACCGCCACCGCCGCCGCCTTCACCGACGATGGTTTTTTACGCACCGGCGACCTGGCGGAATTGACCGAAGACGGGCGGTTCCTGTTTTTGCAGCGCATGGGCGACGTGTTGCGATTGGGCGGTTTTCTGGTCAGCCCGGCGGAAATTGAAGCCCATATCCAATGTCATCCGGATGTCGAGGGTTGTCAGGTGGTCGGCGTGCGCACCGATAAGGGCGAACTGCCCGTCGGCTTTGTGATCCTGGCGGCGAACGTTGAATTCGATGAAGCTGCCTTACGCCAACATTGCCTGGATAATCTGGCGCGCTTCAAAGCGCCGGTGCGAATATTTCCGCTGCCCGACTTTCCGAAAACCAAAAGCCCGAACGGGCTTAAAATCCAGCGCGCCGCCTTGCGCGATATGGCGGCCGAGCGATTAACAGCACACAAGGGAATGACGTCATGAGCAAACTCGACAAATGGGCGGATTATTTGCCACCGGACGAACTGGCGACCTACGCCAAGGGGAAATTCGGCGAGAGGGTCGGCATGGGCGCCAGAGTCGCGCTCCTGAATATCGACACGACCCGGATGTTCGTCGACCCCGCCTATCCACAATGCGGCGATGAGGACCCGGCGCTGATCGCCAGCCTCACCCGGTTGACCGATGCGTTTCGCGATCTTGGCCTGCCAATTTATTACAGCCGTCGCGACGACCGCAGCCATCCCATCCGGCGCGGCATGTGGAATGAGAAACTCGGCATCGCCGATGACTTTATGTACAGTCGCGACCCACGCGCCGATGAGTGGCCGGACGCCTACTCGCCGCGCGAACAAGACGTCATTGTCTTCAAAAATAAAGCGTCGTGCTTTTTTCAAACGCCGCTGGAAGCCTTCCTGCGGTATGACAACATCGACACCATCGTCATTTGTGGCGTCTCCACCAGCGGATGCGTCCGCGCGGCGGCGAACGATGCGTTCTCCCACAATTTTCGGGTCATCGTGGCGGAAGAAGCCGTCGGCGACCGCAGCGCGACCGCGCATAAAGCGAACCTTTTCGACATGGATATGAAAATGGCCGATGTGGAGCCGCTGGAAGACGTTGTCGCGGAACTGACGCACCGTTTTAAACCCGCCAATTGACCGCACCGTTAAATCGAATGAATTTTTGCCGTTGAGGATTGCATGTATTTTTCCATTTTGATTTACGATGAACCCGATACCGTCCACTTGCGCGACGAACACCGTCAGGCGCATCTGGATTATCTGACGTCCTTTAACGACCAGACCATCTTCGCCGGGCCGTTCGTCGTGGACGACGACACGCTGGGTTTGGGCAGTTTTCGGCTGATCGAACTGCCAGACCGGGCGGCGGCGGAACAACATATCGCCAACGAACCCTTTGTTCTCGGCGGCATGCAAAAGCGGTGGCGGCTGCATCGCTGGAAACGTTCGGTGCCCCATACCTGGCGGGATTGTCCACGCACCAACGGCCATATTCAGGCGCTCTTCTATGGGCTGGATCGGTCTGATGGCGCGGCGATCCGTCAGGAATTTCACTCCGCGCACGCGGCTTATCTAAAAGAACATGCCGACAATATTCTGGTGCGCGGCCCCCTGCGCAGCGATGACGACACGCAATCCCTCGGCAGCGTGCTGTTGCTGGACATGCCCGATATGGACGCCGCGCGGGACTTTATCGCCAATGAGCCGTTCAACAAGGCGGGGCTGTACGACACGCCAACGCTCACCCGCTGGCGGTTTGGCCGCATTTTCGACCGCTTCAAGGTTTAACCGTAATTCGTCTTAGGCGGCTTCCAGCGCTTTCGCCGTATCACGTAAATTTCGGGCGACGTCTTCAGGCGTGTAAGGGCGGTTGAGGAAGCGAAACTGGTAGCCCATACCAAAACAAAACCGAAACTGTTCGTCGCTAAGTCCCAAAATGGCGCTGCGCCCTTCCTTCGCGCTCTCCATCTCCTCCGCCCAAACCATATCATCTTCGTCGGAATCCGCAGCCGGTGGGAACAAGCCGATCACTTCGCCCCAGCCCCAGGCGCAATGGGCGGCGCCGCAAGCATGGTGGACGGTTTTTAAATCCACCTGATCGAGCGTCAGCGTTTCCATGAATTCCGCCAGATGGCGCAGTTTTTCACACGCTGTCATTTGAGCGATGGCGGTGTTTCCGTCGAGCGGCATGCGTATATCTCCGATTAAGCCCCGCGCTTTAATCCGCAGCCGAAGGCTGTTCATCAAGCGCAATAGGGGAGCGCGTGAAATCTTTCGTGTCCGGGTCCATGATCCATAACTGGCCTTCTGAAATATCAAACCAGGCGCCATGAAGATGCAAGCGGTCCTTTTTTTCCAGAATTGAGACGCACGGAAAGGTCCGCAAATTATCAATCGAATGGCGGATCGAAATGCGCTCCAGCGCGACCTGGCGTTCCGCATCGGTCATATTTTCAACCGCGACAACGGCTTCGGCGGCGGGCGCGAGCAACTCCATCCACTTGCCGATAAAATCACCGGGCGACAGGGGTTCGGCCGACGGGCTGAGCGCGGCTTCGATGCCACCGCAGCGGCCGTGGCCCAGCACCACAATATTTTTCACCTTCAGACTTTGAACGGCGAATTCCAGCGCCGCTGACGTTGAGTGATGTTGATCGTCGGGTTCATAAGGCGGCACGAGGTTGGCGACATTCCGGACAACGAAAATTTCACCGGGAAGCGCGTTGAAAATCATCTCTGGCGCGGTGCGGGAATCACAACAGGCGATCACCATCGTCTCTGGCCCCTGCCCCTGCTCCGCCAACCGACGATAGCGTTCGCTCACATCGCCGAAATTATTCTTTCGAAAGTCGATGTAACCGTCAACAAGAGAGGAGGGGAAATTCGTCATGACCGTTATGCCTCGCGGTGAACTGATTTCACGCCCAAACCCACCTGATTAAGAGATCAAGGGCGCACCCAAACTTTCCGCGCCCTTATAAGGCAACAAGCGGCGCGACGCCAATTCTCGCAATGGTTTAGTCGGGTATCCCCATGGTGGAAAACGATCAAACTAAAAGCGCTCCAAGGTTTCTTTTGTACGGGCCGGGTCCGGTTTTCGCTTAGAGGGCGATGTCCGGGTCAGCAGGTTTGACGTCGCTGTTTGACTTACTGCGGGCATGTCAGGACGGTACAATGTCATATTAAATCGATGCGCAGTTACCCTTTGCGCGGATCTAAATGCGCCAGCGGCAGTGGCGGTGGGACGGTTTCCACCATGGACGGCCTTTGACTAAATTTATCGTACCATGCAGAAAGGCTAGGATGATTGTCACGCCATTCGTGATGGGAGCGTTAGAAATTCCGTGTCATTTCTTTAAACTGAAGAAAAGGAATGACACATGCGAAATGACTTTGATTTTGAGGCCGCCCTTTCTGCCCTGCAAGACGGCCAGAACCTGACGGGCAAGGAC
>JBLHZD010000181.1:0-8434 GCA_047631095.1 Alphaproteobacteria bacterium | reverse complement strand
GCGCAAATAATTTGTGCGCGTCTTTTCATATTCCGGGTCTTGCTCCAGACGGTCCAGAATAGGCTGCGTCTTGACCGGCCCCGGGCTTATCGAATTTACAATGATCCCTTCTGAACCCAGTTCATACGCCATCGTTTTGGTCAAATGGATCAGCGCGGCTTTGGTCAGGCCATAGACCGCGCGCTTACCGAAGGCCACGGAGCCGAATTGACTGGCGATATGGATAATCCGACCGCCGCCCTGCTTTCGCATTGCTGGCAATACCGCCTGACTTGCGAAAAACGCCGCCGACAGATTGACCGAGACGATTTTATCAAATTCCGTCCGATTGAATGTCCCAAAGCTCTTATTGTCCCGAATAGCGGCGTTGTTCACCAGCACGTCCACACGGCCAAATTTTTCCAACGCCGCGTCAATCATGGCCTCCGGCTTATCCGGCGCGCTCAGATCAAACAACCCGCTTTCCACGACACCGCCTTCCGCCGCCGCCGCCCGGCAATCCGCCGTAACGCTCGCCAATCCCTCGACGGGGCCGTCGGCGGCCAGAAACAGCGACGCGCCTTCAGCGGCGTAGCGCCGCGCGATCGCCGCGCCAATGCCCTTTGGCGTCGAGGCGCCGGTTATCACGGCGACCTTCCCACTCATCGCCCGATCCAAACCACTCATAACCGCTCCCTGAAAAAAATTAGAAATATTAGTTAGCGTTCAATCCGCCACGCGGACGATGTCGTGAATCCGATCATGCAGCGCAAAAAGCTCCGGATCGTCGATCTCCAGTTTCTTAAATGTCTCCGCCAGAGAACATAGATATTCATAGGACCAGCCACGGGGCCCTCGCGCGCCGGACATTACCTGCGCGCGGTCATCCAGCGGCAAATCACCCGCGTAATTTCCGTGTTCCCGATTGGCGACATAGGTAATTGCGCTCACAGGGCCGTCCTCAGTTTCCAACGTCAACCACGGCGCATGATAGACGCCGGACGACATTTCCCGCAGCCACAACGCCTCCAGCACGTCATCCAGCGTATGATCGCGCGCCAGGCGATACGCCAATCCCTTGATCGGGCCGCCGCCCGGCTCGATCCCAAGTCCCAATCCGGGACGCTCCGGACTGCCCCGCCCCCGCGTGGTCCAAAAACAAAAAGACCGTCGGTGATTTTCCAGCGTCGCGATACGGGTTTCCGCTGGTTCAAAGCGCGGATCCCACATCAACGAACCATATCCAAAAATCCAGATATCGGCGCCCCGAATATCAGAGCCCCGAATATCAGCGCCTTTAGGGTTTTTATTGGGGTTTTTCGACAAAATGTCCGCCATATGGGCGCGGCGCACATCATCGGAAAATTCCACGGGCTTCAGATGTGTCGGATAGGGGACTGACATGGACTTGGTCACAGACATGGGCTTGTTCACAGGGTTCCTAACGCCTCTCGCAGACAATAATTCAACATACCGCCATGGCGGTAATATTGAACGTCGACTTCCGTATCCAGTCGGGCTTTCAACTCGATAATCTCGGAGGATCCATCGGAGCGGGTAATTCGGCAATTGACCGGCATGAGCGGCGAAATTTCGCCTTCAATCCCGAAAATATCGAACGTCTCGCTTCCATCCAGGTTGAGGGTTTTCCGCGTGACACCCTCTTGAAACTCAAGCGGCAAGACGCCCATGCCGATCAAATTGGCGCGGTGGATACGCTCCAGACCCTCTGCAATCACCGCGCGGACGCCCAACAGTTTTGTACCTTTAGCCGCCCAGTCGCGCGACGACCCGGTGCCGTACAAATCCCCGGCGACGACGACGAGCGGCGTATTGTCCCGCGCGTAACGCTCTGCGGCTTCGAAAATGGAGGTAATGTCGCCAGTTGGCGCATGCTTGGTGTACCCGCCTTCGGTTCCCGGCGCCAACTCGTTGCGAAACCGGATATTGGCGAAGGTTCCGCGGATCATGACTTCATGATTGGTTCGCCGCGCGCCGTAAATATTAAAGTCCCTCGGCGCCACGCCCCGCTCCTGCAGATACTGCCCCGCCGGAATATCCGGCGGGATCGTACCCACGGGCGAGATATGATCTGTTGTGGTCATATCGCCCGCCATCACCAGAATGCGGGCGCCCTTGATATCCTCGATAGGGTCTGGTTTTGGTCCGGCCCCTTCAAACAGGGGCGGCGATTTGATGTAGGTGCTGGACGCGTCCCACTCGAATGTAGAACCATCGGCGACAGGCAACGCCATCCAGCGCTCATCGCCGTCAAAGGCTGTCGCATAACGCGCGCGATAGAGATCGGGCGTCACCGCCTGATTTATCGTTGTTTCAATTTCCGCCTGACTGGGCCAGACATCCTTCAGATACACCGGCGCGCCATCCGTTCCGACGCCTAACGGCTCGGTGGATAAATCCTGATCCAAGGCGCCCGCGATGGCGTATGCGACCACCAGAATGGGGGACGCCAGATAGTTCACTCGACACAGCGGATGAACGCGCCCCTCAAAATTCCGGTTGCCCGACAACACCGCGCCCACTACCAGATCATTGTCCGAAATCGCACTGGAAATGTTTTCTGGAAGTGGTCCAGACAACCCGCCGCAACTCATACAGCCAAACCCGACGATATTGAATCCGAGCGCATCCAAATCCGACTGAAGGCCCGCCTTTTCCAGGTAGTCGGCCACGACGGCCGATCCGGGCGACAGCGACGTTTTTACCCACGGCTTAACCGTCAACCCCTTCGCCACTGCGTTGCGCGCCAACAACCCCGCGCCAATCATGACCGCCGGATTAGACGTATTTGTACAGCTCGTGATCGCCGCTATCGTCACCGCGCCGTCGCGCAATTTAAAATCAACGCCGTCGACCGACGCTTCGCCGTCCTGGCGTCCCATCTCGCTCATCGCATCGGCGTAACTTTTGGGAACCTGGCTTAACGGCGTGCGCTGGTTTGGCCGATAGGGCCCTGCAAGACTGGTCTCGATTTGGGACAGATCAATGTCGACAATGTCTTTAAACGCTGGGTCCGTATCGCCGCGCCACAACCCCTGCTCTTTCGCATAGGCTTCCACCAGGGCGATTTGTTCATCTTCGCGGCCTGTGGTGCGCAGGAATTCGATGGTTTTTCCGTCAATCGGGAAATACCCCATTGTCGCGCCGTATTCCGGTGACATATTGGAGATGGTCGCGCGATCCGTCAGCGGTAAATTGTCGAGCCCCGGTCCGCAATATTCAACGAACTTCCCGACAACGCCGTGCTCCCGCAGGCGTTGCGTGACGGTCAAAACCAGATCTGTCGCCGTCGTCCCCTCGGGCAAAGCGCCCGTAAGTCGGCACCCCACAACGTCCGGGATCAGCATTGAAACCGGCTGTCCCAGCATCGCGGCGCCAGCCTCCAATCCGCCAACGCCCCAGCCCATGATGCCAAGCGAATTAATCATCGGCGTGTGACTATCCATCCCCAGCAACGCATCGGGATAGGCCTGCCGCACGCCATCCTTTTCGTCAGACCAGATAACCTTGCCGATATGTTCGACATTCACCTGATGAAGGATGCCGGCGCCGGGCGGCGCAACCCGGATGTTGTGATAGTTTTTCTGCGCCCATTTTACAAAACTGTATCGTTCGCTGTTGCGCTCGTACTCCATGGCCATGTTGCGCGACAGGGCGTCGGGAACACCGTTGAAATCGACATTCACGGAATGGTCGATGATCAGGTCAATCGGCAAACGGGGATTGATCGTCGTTGGATCCCCACCGAGCGCCTGCACCGCATCGCGCATCGCGGACAAGTCCACCAGCAACGGCACGCCGGAGATATCCGGCATGAGTATCCGGACCGGGTGATAGGCGACCTCTCGCGCCGACGCGGCGCCCTCGCTCCATCGGCCGAGCGCTTTAATATCGTCGACCGACACCGCGAGGCTATTCAGGTTCCGAAGCAAATTTTCAGTTAGAACCAGCAAGGATTTCGGCAGCCTGGAAAAATCGCCCAACCCCGCCTCTTCCGCCGCACGCAGACTATGAATGTTGTATTCGGCGCCGCCCACCGACAATTGCCGTAAAACATTCAATCCGGAATCGCCCGTCATGGCGGTTACCCCTTTTGCTACAGATCAGTTTTGATAAACCAATTTTGATTTAACAACTTCTAGCTACAACTTGACCGCGTATTCTTCATCCCACGCCATATATTTCGCCGTGTTTATGGCGACTTCCCGGTCGTCGAAACTCGCCATGGAGTCAGCCATGGATTCTGTGTGGCCGTCGCGCAAAATCGCTTCCGCCGCCTGACGCATCGCAAACATCGCCGCGCGTTGCATATCGCCCGGCGCGATCACCAGATTAAAGCCCAGCTCTTCCAGCCTGTCGCGCTCCAGCACCGGCGTTTTTCCGCCCCAGAACATATTCAGAATTTTGGGATAGGGTAGGTCAGCGGAGAGCTGCTCAATTTGTTCCACCGTGCGCGGCGCTTCGATAAAAGCCACATCGGCGCCCGCCTTCATGTATTCATGCATCCTTGCGATGGCCGAGTCATAGCCTTCCACCGCCAAGGCGTCCGTGCGCGCGATAACGACCAAATCCGGATCTTCCGCATTCTCCTTGATCGCGCGAATTTTGGCCGACAACTCCGCCGCAGGAACGACGGCCTTGCCTTCCAGATGGCCGCAGCGTTTGGGAAACACCTGATCTTCAATATGAAATCCGGCGACGCCCGCGCGCTCGAACCCTTTAAGGGTGTGAAGCGCGTTCAGGGCGTTGCCATACCCGGTGTCAAAATCCGCGATGACAGGCACATCAACGCTATCGATAATTTGCTCCAATCGTTCGACGACCTGCACCGGGTTGAACAATCCCATATCGGGAATACCGGTGCTGCGCGCGATGCCACCGCCCGTCGCATACAACAAATCCGCGCCCGCCGCCTGTGCGATACGCGCGGATAAACCATCATAAACCCCGGGAATGAGATGGGTTTTGCCGGATTCTATCATCTGACGCAGTTGGGTCGATTTACGCATTCGTACTCATCCTTATTCTTCCATTAGAAACAAAAAAATTTAAAATATAGTCGCTTGGCATCAGGCCTTCAGAAGTTCGCCGCGCAAATCCTGAATGACTTCGGTGCGCGTGCGTATTTGCCACGGACGGCGATTGCCGATCGCTTCATTCTGAATCTCGGGAAACACCTTCAACGCGACAAAAACAGGGCCGGGCTTCTCGATAATGCCCGGCAAATCCGCCGCCAGATCGTCAATCTCGCTATACGCTGACGCCTTGGGATAGCCTGCGCCCCGCGCGATGACGTCATAAGCGACATTCTTCGCATTTGGCACCGGCTGCCCGCCAGTCGTCGCATAACATTCGTTATCCAGCAGGAAATGATAAAAATTTGACGGCGCCTGTTCGGCAATCGTCACCATCATCCCCAAACTCATCAATATATCCCCTTCGGAATCGAACAGGATCACTTTTCGGTCCGGTTGCGCGAGCGCAATTCCCAGCGCGAACCCGGCGTGCCCGCCCATCGCCGGATCGCCGACCGGCGCGTCCAGCACCTGATTATCCGTCATTTTCGTCCAATGGCGTCCGCCGCGACCGGGGATGACGATTGCGTCGCCGCGCAGCGGCTTGAACGTTTCAAACACATCAGCCGTGTTCATCATTGTATCAATTCCCTTATCGGTTAAAGCCGTGGAATTCGTCCGCAATCAGGACGACGACCGGCTTCTTCGTTCGCGCCGCCTCTTCGAATGCGACGGAGATCCGTGGCCCGTCCGCATCGGTTTCAACCAGATAATAATTCAGGTTAAACGCATTCAAAAAGCGTTCCGTATAGGTCGCTGCGGTATCTTTGTTGACGCCATGGCGCGTGTAGCCGCGGTATCCGACCATCAAGACAACCGGGATTTCCAGGCTCATGAGCCAGCCGCGAATTGAATCGCCTGACTCCATCATGCCGGTATTCTGAATGAGTATGATGGGTTTCGCGCCGCCGCTGTGCAGACCCGCCGCAATTGAGCACGCATGGCCTTCCCGACTGACGCCGACCAGCTTTAAGGACGGCTCGGCCTCCATCATCAAAAACAACCAGTTGGTTTCGCTGTCCGGCAACCAAACGACATCGGTGACGCCGTTCTTCTTCATTTCCGCCATCACCGTTTCCGAGCTCAGCGCTACCGTCGTCGTATCCGTCATTATTCCCCCCCGCATTCCCGCCATATTCAGGTCGAGTACCCTACAATACGGATTTGGGGTCGTACACCTTCGCTCAAGCCCATTCGCAAGGGTCGGGCGCAATCAATTCGAAATAGGTTGTCCCGATCATCGCGCGCGTGCGAAAAGTTCACATAATCGAATAAGTGCATCAGGACGAAGGAATATTGATCATGCCCGATACCGGACTCACGCCCAACGCAATCGATAGCGAAAATACATTGGTCGATTCCAATCATGTTGGCGAAGGCTGGCCATCGGTGCAGCCGGGCGCGGATCCTGTTCTCTATGGCCATGTGGACATGACGCCCAAGGGCGCCTTCGAAGTGCGCAGCCTGCAAACCTTCAACCTGACCTACACAGTAGGCCGGTTTGGGCTGGATGATACGGGCGCCATCCGCATCGTATTCCGCGCGATGGGCGATGCAGGCCGATTGCAGACCGAAGATCCCAAGGCGGAAAACTACGTGACCGCGAGCGCCAACAATGGCGCGACCCTGTCTATCTCCTACAGTCGTCGCGGCGTCAGCGCCCGACCGCGCTGGAAGGCGCTCAGCATCGCCGTGTCCGGCGGGTATCTGAGCGAAGGCGACACCATTACCGTCGTCTTTGGCGACACCAGCAGCGGATCGCCGGGCATGCGGATGCAGACCTTTGTCGAATCCGGATTCGAGTTCAAAGTGCTGGCCGATGTTTGCGCAGTTGGTCAATTCATGCCCATCCCCAATACGCCCAGCATCGCCATCGTCCCCGGCGAACCCGCCGTCTGGCGCGCGGTGTTATCGTCGCTGCGCCGCCCCGGTGAATCTTTCATCTTTGGTCTGAAGGCCGAAGACGACTGGGGCAATCCGACGGAACACGCGACCGGCGCGTTCATTTTTGAAACCACGATTCCCGTGAACAATCTGCCGAAACGTTTTGACTATCCGCTTGGGGAACGCGCCGTTACGTTCGAGAATTTGAGCGTCGACGCACCGGGCGAGCTTCGCATCACCATACGCGACGAGATATCCGGCGCCATCGTCGCGAAATCCCATCCAATGATGGTGCGCGACGGCGCCTATAGCGGCTATTGGGGCGATTTACATGGCCAAAGCGGTGAATCGATTGGCATCGGCACGTCGAAATCCTATTTCGAATTCGCCCGTAATAAATCGTTTCTCGACGTCACGAGCCATCAGGCGAACGACTTTCAGGTCAACAACGCCTTCTGGGAATTCCTCAACGAATTGACGGCGTTCCATCATCAGGACGGGCGTTTCGTCACCTTCCCCGGATATGAATGGTCCGGCAACACCGCGGTGGGCGGCGACCGAAATGTCTTTTTCCGCACCGAAGGCCGTCAAATCAGGCGTTCCTCTCATGCGCTGCTGCCGGAACGTCATGATCTCGACACCGACGCGCCGAACGCCAACCTTCTGTTCGAAGCGCTGGCGGAGGAAGATTGCGTCATCTTCGCCCATGTCGGCGGACGTTACGCAGACATCAACTATGCGCATGATTTGAAGTTGGAAAACTCCATGGAGATTCACTCCGCCTGGGGCACTTTCGAATGGCTCCTGACGGATGGGTTTTCACTGGGCCATCGCAGCGGCGTTGTGTGTAACAGCGACGGCCACAAAGGTCGCCCCGGCGCGAGTTACCCGGGCGTCTCCATGTTTGGCGCTTATGGCGGATTGACCTGCTTTTACGCCGAAGAACTAACCCGAGACGGGATTTTCGATTGCCTGCGCAAGCGCCACCATTACGGCACGACCGGCACACGCCTGCATCTGGACGTTCGCGCCGACTTCCCCACCAGCGGCGAGTTATTCGACCGCGACCCCAACGCCTTTGACGACGCCACATCGCAAACAGTGAACAGCGTCATGATGGGCGATATTGTCCAAACGAATGACGGGTCGATGACCCTCAATGTCGAAGTCTCCGCACAGGCGCCCATCGAGCGTGTCGAGATTCGCAACGGTAGGGATGTTTTGCAGACCGTCCGTGGATATAGCGCCGCCGATCTGGGCGAACGCATCCGTATTGTCTGGAGCGGCGCGGAATATCGCGGGCGCGGGCGCGAGACAAACTGGATCGGACGCGCGCGTTTTGAAAACGCCGTGGTTCGTCGCATTGCGAAGATCAACGCCTGGAACCACGAGCGGCAACTCGATGTTCAGGGGTCAGACACCGTCGTTTTCGACGCCATCACAACGGGCAACTTTGGCGGTTTTGACGCCTGGAT
>JBLHZD010000180.1:0-8453 GCA_047631095.1 Alphaproteobacteria bacterium | reverse complement strand
AACGCTTCGGGCAGCATCGGCACGACCCGGTCCGGGAAATAAATTGATGTGCCGCGTTCGCGCGCGGATTTGTCCAGAGCGTCGCCGGGACGGACATACCAACTGACATCCGCAATAGCGATTATCAGACGCCATCCCCCCGTGTTTTGAGGGTCGTCGTCGGGTTCCGCCCATACGGCGTCGTCGAAATCCCGTGCGTCGGCGCCGTCAATGGTGACCAGCGGGATGTCGCGTAAATCAGTTCGGTCCAGTCCCTTTGACGACAGGGGAGCGGGTTTAGCCAGTGCGGCCTGATCCTGGGCCTCGTCGCTGAATTCGGTGGGTATTTCCCGACTGGCCAGGGCCATAAGGCTAAAGGTTGCAGGGTCTTGTATAGAACCGATGACCGAGAGAATGCGCGCATGTTTCCCGCGGCGTCCCCGGATCATTTCCGCCGATACGACATCGCCGCTATGGGCGCCGCCGTTATCTCTGGTGTCTACGGGGATGGCGCCGCGCCGCTTGCGGTCAATGGGCGATAAGACGCCGGAACCATCATGAACTTCATAGACCCCCATGATGGTGTCGGAATTGCGGCCCAGAACCCGGATTGGATCCGCCTCATAGACGCCGTCGCTGATGCGTTTGAGGCGCGCCAGAATTCGGTCGCCTTTTGCCGAAGCCGGGCGTCCACGTCGTCCGGCGTTGAGATGAATGACGGGCGGCGGTCCCTTGCCTTCCATTCGGGCAGGGTGACAGATCAATTCACCATCGGCGTCAATGCCCACGACATCGATGATACCGACAGGCGGTAAGGCGCCAGGCTTGTTGACTTGACGTCGCCGTCCACGCTCAAGCAGTCCATCGTCCTGCATTTCATTGAGCATTTGTTTAAGCGGTTTTCGAGCCGCGCCCTTTATACCGAATTCCTTGCCAATCTCGCGTTTGCCGACAGGCGTCGCGCTATTGTTCACAAATTCAAGGATTTCGGCTTTAGTGGGCAGCGAAGGATGGTCCCGGTCCGTCAAGTTGTCTCACTTGCAGCGGGTTTGGCGTCGCTTGTGGCTGCTTTCTTGGGTGCTGTTTTTTTTGCCGCCGGTTTTTTTACCGCTGCTTTTTTAACGGGTGCTTTCTTCACGGCTGTTTTTTTCGCCGCGGCCTTTTTGGCGGGCGCTTTTTTGGTCGCTGCTTTCTTCGCTTTTGGTTTTGCTTTCTTTGCGGCCGCCTTTTTTGGCTTCGCCTTGGCGGCGGGCTCCGCCTTCTTCGCTTCCATCTTTTCCGCTTTGATTCGAATCAGCTCAATGGCTTCTTCTAGCGTGATTTCGTCCATTTCTGAATCACGGGGCAGGGTGGCGTTCACCTTGCCGCACTTCACATAGGGGCCGAACCGTCCTTTACGGACGCTTACCGGTTTGCCGTCATGTTCACCCAGCTCTCGTCCGCCGCCGCCACGATCTTTAGTTTTGGCTTCTGCGATTATGACGACCGCACGATTGAATCCGATTGTCAAAATGTCTTCTTCGGGACCGACAGAACAATAGGCGGGGCCATGTTTTAGATAAGGTCCAAATCGTCCAATGCCCGCAACGATTTTTTGGCCGGTTTCCGGGTGATCGCCAATTTCGCGAGGTAACGCTAGCAGGCGCAACGCCGTTTCCAGGGTTAAATCAGCCGGTGAAATAGATTTCGTCAGAGAAACCCGCTTCGGTTTCGGCGGCGCCTTCTTGCCCTTTACCTTCGGCTCTTGTTCTCCGAGCTGGACATAGAGGCCATAAGGCCCTTTTCGAAGCGTTACGTCTTCTGCAATTTCCGGGTGGACTCCCAACACGCGGGGCCCAAGGGCAAGGTCGGCGATTTCCGCTTCGTCTTCGCTGTCGCCGGGCAATCCAAATTGGCGAGTGAAGCGGCATTCTGGATAATTTGAGCATCCGATAAAGGCGCCAAATTTTCCTAATTTCAAATTGAGCCGACCGGCGGCGCATGCGGGACAGGCGCGCGCAGCGACGTCGCTGCCGCTTTCATCTGCGGGAAAGAAATGAGGCCCGAGATCAATGTCGAGCGCGTCCAGAACCTGGGTGATCGTCAGTTCTTTGGTCTCGCCGACAGAGTCGGAAAACGCGGACCAGAACTCCCGAAGAACTTTTTTCCAGTCGATCTGGCCGTCTGAAATTTCATCCAGCTGATTTTCCAAATCGGCGGTGAAATCGTATTCGACGTAACGTTTAAAGAAATTAGACAGGAAGGCCGTGACTAATCGACCCCGGTCTTCAGGCAGGAACCGTCGCTTTTCCAGACGCACATAATCCCGATCCTGCAACACTTTCAATGTAGAGGCGTAAGTTGACGGACGCCCAATGCCGAGCTCTTCCATCTTCTTGACGAGGCTAGCTTCGGTGTATCGCGGCGGCGGTTGGGTAAAATGTTGCTCGGCCTTTGCGTCGCTCAGCGTGACGACATCGTCTTTCGTCAGCAGGGGCAAACGCCGGTCTTTATCATCTTTCGGCGCTTCGTCCTGGCTTTCTTGATACAAGACATAGAAGCCGTCAAACTTTACGACGGATCCGTTTGCACGGAGCACAACGGTATTTTCGGGGTCGGTAATATCCACCGCCATCTGGTCCAGTACGGCGCTTTCCATGGCGCTCGCGACCGTTCGTTTCCAGATCAAATCGTATAATTTTCGTTGCGCGTCATCCAGGAAACGCGCGGCTTCGGCGGGGCGCAAACTGAAATTCGTTGGACGAATGGCCTCATGCGCCTCCTGCGCATTTTTGGCTTTCGTTTTGTAAACCCGCGCCGTCGCCGGTACGTAATTGACGCCAAAGTCTTGTCCGATCAAAGCGCGCGAAGCGGCAACCGCTTCTTGACTCAGCGTCACGCTATCGGTCCGCATATAGGTGATCAACCCGGTTGATTCGCCGTCGACTTCCGTACCTTCATAGAGGCGCTGGGCGACCTGCATTGTCTGGCTGGCGCTGAAACCAAGCTTGCGACTGGCTTCCTGCTGTAGCGTTGAGGTGGTGAATGGCGGCGCAGGATTTCGTCGCACGGTCCGGTTATCAACAGAAGAAACCCGATATCCGGCGGCGAGCACCGCCGCCAGCGCCGCATCAGCGGCGTTTTTATCTTTAATGCTGAGACGGTCGAGTTTTTCGCCGTTCAATTGCGTCAGTCGCGCGCTGAAGGGTTCGTTCTTCGCGGACTTCATGTCGACGTCGACAGACCAGTACTCGTCGGCCTTGAATATCTCAATGTCGGCTTCTCGCTCACAAATAAGCCGCAGGCACACCGATTGAACCCGGCCCGCCGAGCGGGAACCCGGAAGCTTTCGCCATAACACGGGTGAGAGCGTAAACCCGACCAGATAATCCAGGGCGCGCCGCGCGAGATAGGCTTGAATGAGTGATTCGTCTAATTCGCGTGGATGCTTCATCGCTTCCACTATGGCGGTTTTTGTGATTTCGTGGAAAACGACTCTCTGGACGCTAATGCCGTCCAACACCTTTTTTTCGGCCAAAATCTGCTGGACGTGCCACGAAATTGCTTCGCCTTCGCGATCCGGATCCGTCGCGAGGTATAAATGTTTGGCGCCACGTAACGCTGACATGATTTCGTCGATATTTTTTTGTGACTTTCCAGCGACTTGCCATGACATGGCGAAATCATCATCGGGGCGCACGGAGCCATCCTTCGGCGGCAGGTCGCGGACATGGCCATAGCTGGCGATGACTTTGAAATCGGAGCCTAGGTAGCGATTGATTGTTTTCGCCTTGGCGGGCGACTCGACGACGACGACGTTCATGATTTCCTAACGCAAGGTGACAAAATTTTCCGAAGGCAGTTTATGCTCATTCAGCGATCAATCACTGTGATGAAAGTCACACTTGGCATCGTCCGCGCGCTTCGTCAACTAAAGCTTTCTAGGGAAATCAGATTTTTATTTTGGAATTTTTTAAAAAAATATCGAGATACCGCCCTCGGCGATGGATTGTTATGGAAGACCGCTTGCGGGCCTTTTATGGCGCGAGGAGGCAGACTGCGCCGCCGGGATGGCGTTCGATACGTCCCGCCAGCTCCAGCTCCAACTCCAACAACACAAGAGACCAAACGTTTATGGGGTAGTTTGAATCGCGAATCAGATCGTCAATCCGCGTTGGCGCCGGGCCCAGCTGTTCGAGGATCGCCGCACGCGCGGCCTCTATATTCGCCCCATCATCATCGATCGGTTGATAGGGCGCGCTATATCCGGATTGTCCCGACTCGCTGAGTTCGTCCCGCCGCAACGTCGGCAAAACATCGAGAATATCGGCGGCGCTCTCTAATAAGACGGCGCCTTCGCGTATGAGTTTGTTCGGGCCCTTTGCACGCGGGTCGAGCGGGGACCCGGGCACCGCGAAAACTTCACGCCCTTGTTCCGCCGCAAGACGCGCTGTGATTAAGGAGCCGGACCGGGCCGCAGCTTCCACAACCACCACGCCTAGTGCGAGGCCCGAAATTATGCGGTTCCGTCGTGGAAAATGCCGCGCGGTGGGTTCAACGCCGGGCGGTTGTTCAGAAAAGATTAACCCGTGTTCGCAAATCTGCTCATACAGGTCGGTGTTTTCTCGGGGATAGATGACATCCGCGCCGCCTGCGACGACGGCGATTGTTCCTGTGGCGAGCGAACCGCTATGCGCCGCCGCGTCGACGCCCTGCGCAAGGCCAGAGCCTATGACGAGATCAGCGCCGCCGAGATCTCCTGCGAGTTGTTCTGCAAAGCGGCGACCGTTGGTGGAGGCGTTGCGCGCGCCGACGATAGCGATAATGGGGCGCTTCAGGAGGGCATCGTCGCCGAGAAGACAAAGCGCGGGCGGGGCGTCGGACGTTGCGGCTAATGTCTCGGGAAAGTCAGGGTCACCGATTACCATATGGCGCCCCCCTAACGCCCTCATCTGTTCCATTTCCTGATGGGCGGAGTCGGCGCTGCAAATCGTTAGGCGTCCTTGTCGACCGCCGCGCCGCGCAAGCGTTGGCAATGCCTCCAGCGCCGCCGTACCGGAGCCAAAGCGTTCAACTAATTGTCGAAACGTAACCGGACCGACATTTTGGCTGCGAATAAGCCGTAACCGGTTTATTCGCTCTGCGTCGCTTAATGCGCCTGCGGGATTTGAAAACAATTTTCTCGCTCACCCGATGAAATTTATGATTTGTCGCCAATTTTAGATTCTTCGCCCGCCATGAGGCGTTGAATATTGTCCTTGTGTCGAAAAATCACCAGCACGGCTATAACGGCAGCGGCGATCATGACCGGCTGTGCGGCGAGGAAATAGGCGAATACGGGAGAAAGCGCCATTGACGCCAGTGCGGAAAGCGACGAGTAGCGAAAGAGCGCCGCACAAAGAAGCCAGGCGCCGCAACACAACAGACCGACAGGCCAGGACATCGCCAACATGGCGCCCAATGTCGTCGCCACGCCCTTGCCGCCGCGAAATCCCAACCAGATTGGAAACAGGTGACCGAGCACCGCCAATACTGCGACAGGGGCGATACTAGGGGGATCGATTTGCGCCGTTATCAACACCGCCGCGGCGCCTTTGCCGCCATCAAGTAAAAGTGTAAGAGCGGCCAGAAATTTATTTCCGGTCCGAAGAACATTGGTTGCGCCAATATTACCCGAACCGATAGTGCGGATGTCGCCAAGCCCGGCGAGGCGCGTAATGACCAGACCAAATGGAATTGAGCCTAAGATGTAGCTTGCGATACAAAGGCCTATTGTCGTGACGTTGGCGTCCATGGCTCAGGCGACATCGACGAAAATTGTGCGGCCTTCTACGACGGTGCGGCGTACTTTTCCCTGAACGGGGCGTCCGTCGAAGGGCGAGTTTTTTGATTTGCCATGAAAGGCGTCGGCGTCAATACGCAATGGCTTATCCGGATCAAACAGCACCAGGTCTGCTGACGCGCCCGGCGCCAATCGTCCTGTCGGTTGTTTTAAAAGTCGGGCGGGGTTGATCGTGACCAACCGCAATGCGTCCAACAAGCTCATGTTGCGATTGTGATAAAGCTCCAGCGTTAAGGGCAAGAGCGTCTCCAGCCCAACGACGCCAGCCGCCGCCTGCGCGAAGGGAAGGCGCTTTGAATCCTGGTCATAAGGGGAATGATCGCTGGCGATTGCATCGATGACGCCTTCGGCTAAAGCATCGACAATTGCCTGTCGATCCCGCTCGCGACGCAAGGGGGGATTGACCTTTGCGAAGGTTCGGTAATCGCCGACCGCGTTTTCATTCAATGCGAAATAATGCGGCGCGGTGTCGCATGTGACGTCCAGGCCATCGCGTTTCGCGCGCCGGATGGCATTGACAGTTTCCGCCGTTGAAACATGCGCGACGTGATAACGCCCGCCTGTCAGCGCCACGAGTCGAAGGTCGCGTTCGACCATAATGACCTCTGTCTCCGCCGGCGCGCCCGCCAAACCGAGACGCGTCGCAATTTCACCTTCGGTCATGACGCCGTCGCCCGTCAGCTCAACGACCTCAGGGTGTTGTATAACTAATAATCCAAAGGTGCGCGCGTAGCTTAGCGCGCGCCGCATGACCAAAGGATTGGAGAGGGCTTTTTCAGCGTCGGTGAAGCCAAGGACGCCGGTCTCATTCAAAAGACCCATTTCCGTAAGTTCAGTCCCCTTCATACCTTTCGTCAGCGCGGCGTAGCAAAATAATTTAACGAGCTTTTCTTCGCGGGCGCGCCGGGCGATGAATTCGACAACGGACACGTCATCGATAACCGGGTCGGTGTTGGGCAGGCAAACCATCGAGGTGACGCCGCCCGCCGCCGCCGCTAGTCCCGCAGAATGAATTGATTCCAGGTGTTCATGGCCGGGTTCGCGCACTTGCACACGCATATCGAATAGGCCGGGAGCCAGACAAAGCCCGTTGCAATCGACGATATCGGCGCCGTCGGGCGGGCCGTCGCCAGCGAAAATATCGGGACCCAAACGCGTAATGACGCCGTCTTCGACAAGCAGGTCGCCGGGCGCGTCCAGATCGCTGGCCGGGTCCAGCAGACGGGCGTTCAGGTATGCGGTGCGATGTTTGGTCATAGCGCTTCCGGGTTTGGTCATAGCGCGTCTGGCGGGTTTGTGGCGTCGGAGCGGGTCAGCACATCAAGACAGGCCATACGAATGGCGACGCCCATCTCCACCTGCTCCCGGATAACTGAGCGATTAATATCGTCTGCCAGGTCTGAATCAATTTCGACGCCCCGATTCATCGGGCCGGGATGCATCACCAAGGCGTCCGGTTTGGCGTAGGACAGTTTTTCCCGATCCAACCCGAAAAAATGGAAATATTCACGAATGGACGGGACGAACATTCCCTGCATCCGTTCTGTCTGTAGCCGCAACATCATGACGATATCGCAATCGGTGAGACCTTCGCGCATATCGAGATGAACCTCGACGCCCAACCGGTCGATATCGGCGGGTAGCAAAGTCAACGGCGCGACGACCCGAACGCGGGCGCCCATCAAATTCAGAAGCTGGATGTTGGATCGCGCGACCCTGCTGTGTAAAATATCGCCTGAAATCGCGACTATTAGACGGTCAAGATGGCCTTTTCGGCGTTTAATGGTCAGGGCGTCCAGAAGGGCCTGCGTCGGGTGTTCGTGGCGTCCGTCACCGGCGTTGATGACCGCTGCATTCACTTTTTCCGATAAGAGCTGAACAGCGCCAGCGTCCGGGTGGCGCACGACGAGCACATCGGGGTGCATCGCGTTGAGCGTCATCGCGGTGTCGATAAGGGTTTCCCCTTTTTTGATCGACGAACTGGACACTGACATATTGAGGACGTCACCGCCTAGTCGCTTGCCGGCAAGCTCAAACGACGTCTGCGTGCGAGTCGAATTTTCAAAAAACAGATTGATGATCGTGCGACCGCGTAAGACATCGCTTTTTTTGTCGCGCTGCCGGTTTTGCGCGACATAGCTGTCCGCGAGATCAAGCAGCAACGTTACTTCTTCGGGGGACAGTCCGTCGATTCCCAATAAATGCCGATGCGGGAATCGGAACGCTGTAAGATCAGTCGATAAGGATTTGGTAGTCATTAAAACCGGAATATACGGAGGGTGAGTCCCTCTCTGCAAGCTTTCCCGAAAAATAAATTAACGATCCTTGTTCAGGTGCCGTTTTCGGCGCTCGAGTTTATTTTTTTGGTTTGTCTTCTTCAAAAACCAGACCGGCGACATCACCGTTTTGAACCTTGTATTCCCGATTTTGTTCATAGGCTTCACGTTCGGCGACATAGCGGTCGATAGAGTTGGCGCCGACGGATTTGATTGTGTCCTGATTATTGGAATATTCAACCACGCCGCTGGCGGCGTTCCCGACCAATGGCATGGGGGAGGCGATCCCTGATAGAATATCGCCCGCCGCATCGCGAAAGTTGCTGGGGCCCAAAATTGGCAAAACCAGATGTGGGCCGGGCTCTACCCCATTGGCC
>JBLHZD010000179.1:0-8463 GCA_047631095.1 Alphaproteobacteria bacterium | reverse complement strand
CGTTCTTGACCGCATCTCGGAGCACAAGGTCAATCGTATTGATGAGCTGTTGCCGTGGCGTTACGCTGAAGCGTCAGCGTAACAGGGCCATCCGTCGTGTGATAGGGCGGTCACGCCGAACGGTTACGATTGGCCGCGCGATCAGGGGTTTCTGGTCGTGCAGGCGGAGGAATGCTGGGGCAAATCCCTGACGCCGCTGATGGCGGAAATTTGCGCCCGGTTGGGGGACGCTCCAGTCTATCTAAGCTTCGACATAGACGGGCTCGACCCCAGCTTCGCGCCCGGCACGGGGACGCCGGAAATCGGCGGGCTCAGCATTTATCAGGGGCTGGAGATTATTCGCGGCTGCCGGGGATTAAATCTGATCGGCGTGGATCTGGTAGAGATTGCGCCGGCCTATGATCTATCCGGCAATACCGCGCTGACCGGGGCAAATCTGTTGTATGAAATGCTCTGCGTGCTGCCCAAGGTGGCGTATCGGTAGGGGCGTATCGGTAAGGGAATTATCGGGCGTGGTCTTAATGTCCCAGTTTCTGCAGCAAGTCCGTAAACGGGGTCGTACGACCAGGTTTTTCGGGATATTTGAACTTCATCTTGTTTTTGCGCCACGGGTTGCCGCCAGAATCGCCTTCGTTTTCGTCGTTGGCGAGCTCTTTCATCTTGCGGCGAACCACATATCGACCGACGCCGAACACGGCGGCTAAAAGGACAAAGGCGACGAAATAGGGACTGTCGAGATAAATCAATCCCATGCAGGCGAAGGCGGACACGCCGACGATGAGCCCGAACTGGGTTTCCATCTTCTCAAAGGTCGCCATGTCATAGGATCCCGAAGGGGCGCTTTTTGCGGTGTTCGGCTGTTTTTCTGGCATGACCAACTCTCCCGGTTTCTTAACGTAACGCACGATATAGGAAACGCGGGTGAAATAGAAAGCATTTGAAGGCGTTGGAATACCGGGGCCGTAAAGGCTCCGTTAACTTTATTTCTTTATTCGTTGATAGTGGGTTATGATTTGTACAGATTTAGGCCGGTAATGAGCCTGGTGAAAAGACGAGGAAAAGTGGGATGAATGAACTAGCCGTCGTGGGCGATAGCGACGATCAACGCGCGGACGAAGAACAATTCGTCACCATGTTGATCGACGGGCAAACCTTCGGGATCCCTATTCTGAATGTTCAGGATATTGTCGAAGCGCGTCAGATTACGCCGGTGCCGCTGGCGCCCTCGGCGATTGCGGGCGTTATGAATTTGCGCGGTCGGATCGTGACGGTCATCGACTTGCGCCGCTGCCTTGGCCTGGTCGAGGAGCTGGACGAAGAGCAATCCATGGGCGTGACGGTGGAATACCGCAACGATTTGTAAACGCTGCTGGTTGATTCTATTGGCGACGTTCGGCATTTGCATCGTCGCGATTTTGAAAAAGCGCCGCCGACATTGAAAGAGGGCCTGCGAAAAGTTTCGACGGGCGTCTACCGGATGGAGCGTGACCTGCTGGTCGTGCTGGATGTTGAAAAGGTGCTGGACGCGGAGCAATTGATTAAGACGCCGCCGGTTGTCCTGAAGCCGCGAAAAACGGCGACGGACGGCAAGCTCAAAAAATTGGCGGTGGCGATTCAGACGTCCGACGAAGACGATGAGGAAACCGAAGTCGTTGAAGAGGTTAAAGCGCTTGAGCGCCCGAAGGAACGACCGGCGCTCGCCAAGCCGGACCGGTCTAAATCTCGTTATGGGTTGGACGCCGGAGCGGATAACGTCGTTTCCTTAAGCGGGCCCGATGCGGACGAAGCTGACAGTGCGGCGCCGACCTCCGGCCCCCTTTTCGACCGGATCGGCGGTGATGCGGCGGTTGAAGCGGCAGTTGAAGCGGCAGTCGATATTTTCTACGGAAAACTGATGCGGGATGCGGAGATCAAACCCTTCTTCAAAGACACCGATATGGACAAGCAGTCCTTTATGATGCGCTTGTTCCTGACCGGCGTCTTTGGTGGGGTGAAGGCCTATAACGGCCCGTCGCTTCGCGACGCGCATAAATCCCTGGTCGAGGAAAAAGGGCTGAGCGGCGTTCATTTCGACAAGGTGGCCAGCCATTTGAGCGCGACGCTGGACGAATTGTCCGTGCCCGCGAATATCGCGCAGGAAGTGATGACATTGGTGGCGAGCACACGGAAAGACGTGTTGAACCAGTAATTTCCGAACTTCTGCAGCACTTATAAAACGAAACGCCTATAAAAAAGCCCCAGGGATTCTGTCAAAGAGTCTGTCCCTGGGGCTTTTGTTTTTTGGCGATTTTGTTCGGGCTTAAAGCGCTTTGAAAAAATCGTTGCCCTTGTCATCCATAACGATGAACGCGGGGAAGTTTTCAACCTCGATCCGCCAGATCGCCTCCATGCCCAAATCCTCGAAATCGACGACTTCGACCTTACGGATGCAATCCTGCGCCAGTCGCGCGGCGGGGCCGCCGATGGAGCCCAGATAAAACCCGCCATGTTTCTGGCACGCCTGTCGAACCACATCCGATCGGTTGCCTTTGGCCAGCATGATCATACTGCCGCCCGCGTCCTGAAACTGATCGACGAAGGAATCCATGCGCCCCGCCGTGGTCGGACCGAAGGAACCGGACGCCATGCCTTCCGGCGTTTTTGCAGGGCCGGCGTAATAGATGGGATGGTCCTTGAAATATTGTGGCAGAGGCTCGCCCGCCTCCAGCTTGGCGCGCAGACGCGCATGGGCGGAATCACGCGCCACAATAATGGTGCCGGATAAGGCGAGTCGGGTTTTGATGGGGTATTTGGTCAGGGTCCCCAAAATCTCGCTCATGGGTTTGCCGAGGTCAATATTGACGACGGCGCCGCCGAGGTCTTCGCTGACCGTCTCGGGCAGGTATTTCGCCGGGTTGGTCTCCAGTTGCTCGAGAAAAACACCGTCTGCAGTAATTTTACCGAGCGCTTGACGGTCCGCGGAGCAGGAAACGCCAATGCCGATCGCCATGCTCGCGCCGTGACGAGGCAGGCGGATGACGCGCACGTCATGGCAGAAATATTTGCCGCCGAATTGTGCGCCGATGCCGATATTCTGGCTGATCTCGAAAAGTTGCGCTTCCAGTTCCGTGTCACGATAGGCCTGTCCGTGATCGCCGCCCGTGGTGGGCAAGCCGTCCAGATAGCGCGCGCTGGCGAGTTTCACCGTTTTCAGGTTCAACTCGGCCGAGGTGCCGCCGATGACGACCGCCAGATGGTAGGGCGGGCACGCGGCGGTGCCCAACGACTTCATTTTTTCCTCTAGGAACGGCAACAACCGGTCCGGGGTCAGGACTGCGGGCGTTTCCTGAAACAGAAAAGTCTTGTTGGCCGATCCGCCGCCCTTGGCCATAAAGAAGAATTTATAGGCGTCGCCCGAATCCGCATAGATATCGATTTGTCCGGGCAGGTTGGTGCGCGTGTTGACCTCCTCGAACATGGAGCGCGGCGATACCTGGCTATAGCGCAAATTGCGCTGCGTATAGGATTGCTCCACGCCGCGCGTCAGCGCCGCTTCGTCGTTGCCGCCAGTCCAGACGTTCTGGCCCTTTTTGCCCATGATGATGGCGGTGCCGGTGTCCTGGCACATGGGCAGCGCGCCGCCTGCGGAAATATTGGCGTTTTTCAACAGATCGAGGGCGACGAATTTATCGTTGTTGGAGGCTTCCGGATCATCGAGAATTTTCGCCAGCTGCGCCAGATGGCCGGGGCGCAACAGATGGTTTATGTCGCCGAAGGCTTCATTCGCCAGCACGCTCAACGCTTCCGGGTCGATTTTCAGGATGGTTTGCCCGTCGAATTCGGCGGTGGAGACAAAATCACTGGTGATCTTGCGATAAGGCGTCTCGTCGGCGCCCAGTGGGAACATGGTGTAATGGGTATCATCGGGCACGGTCGCTCTCCCCCTCAATCAATCCAGAACCTGTGGAAAATCCACGAGGCCATTTGAAGGGGCATAATATCCCGCAGTCCGGAAAAATACCAAGCCCGGAAATATACGAGCCCGCAAGCATTCCAAGCCCGGAAGTATACCGAGCAAGACGGGATGCGGGCGAACGCGCCGTTTAAGGCGGCGGCGTTGTTTCCGGGTCAGGAAACCAGCGCGTCGCGATCCATATTCCGCATCAATTGCGACACCGCATAGGTGGCGTCATTGGCGGATAGTCCCGGATGGTCCTGCCGATACGCGCGAATGGCGGCCAAAATCGCCTTGTAGTCTCGCTCGCCCGCGCGGCGGCATTCACAATAGGCCGTCGTGACCGTCGTCAAATCCTGCGCAATGGCCTCGACAGTTGATTTCGCAATTGATTGAACGTTTTCCATAGTCCGTCTCCAGTCCGTCTCCAGAGTTCCTCACAAAATCCCAGAGCGTTCCCGCGCGAGGAAGAGGTGTGTCGAATGTACGGATTAAACCAAGCACAATCCGTGCCGAAGTCACTCATTTGGATGAAAATGGGAAAAAAGCGTCTCGATGAACGCTGTAAGGGCGATTTATTTGCGCCAGCGGCGGTTCTGACGCGGCCGCTTTGCGCGCGTCGCTTATTTCTTTCGAAACGTATCCAGGGCGACGACATTGTCTTCGGACGGTGCGGATGGTTCGTCTTCCGTCTCGGAAACCGCCGTATCTTCAGTATCTTGTGTGGAATCGCCAGCGTCCTGGTCGTCAATCGCCATCAACGCCGTATTGGGGCGCGCCGCGATTTCGGTGGAGGCGAGCTGCACAGGTTCTTCCAGCGCATCCAGCCCATCCAGCGCAATGTCGTTATCCGCAGAATCGTTTTCGAGCCCAGCGTCGTCGGCGTCCTGGAACTTGAATTGCAGGCCAAAATTTACCGACGGGTCGGCAAAAGCGGTCAGGGCGGAAAAAGGCACCCGCAGCGTTTCCGCGACATCGTTGAAACTGAGCTTGAGAGAAAACGCAATATCGTCGGTCACCAGATCCCAGAACTGATGCTGGAGCACGATGGTCATGTCATGGGGGTATTTTTCCCGCAAATGATCGGGAATATCGACGCCGGGTTCATGGGTCAAAAACGTGATGTATAAATGGTGTTCGCCGGGGAGCCCCGTATCCTTGATCTGATCGAGTGTTTCCCGGACGACGTTTCGCAACGCGCCTTCCACCATCAAGTCGTATCTCATACTGTCTTGCGCCACGTGTCCCTCAACGCCTTTCGGTCTCAAAATCGAGGCCGCTCTCCAGGGGCGGGATGAACCGCGCCAAAATAAGTGGGGGGTTTCTGTTGCCCGGCACCCCCCAAGCCGCGCTTGCTTAACTAATTAAGCAGCGATACGGGCTTCGCCCGTGAAGTTATCGTTCGCAATTAGCGAATTTGGCCCGATAACGATGGTGCCATGCCGAACGCAGACCAATTCTTTACCACGCGCGTCGATCCTATTTCGCCCCCATATCCCGCCAAACTCGTGTGTTTGGCGGGGAATTTGGTGGAGGCGCCGGGTACCGCCCCCGGGTCCGCAACGCTTATTCCAAAAAGCCCTGTAACGTTATAGTCGGTTGCCCGACACCCCTGATATAAGGCTTTCGAACGAAGATGGGAAGACCATACGCCGCCAATTTTTTCGCAAAGGGCGATATTTTGGCTGGTTCGGGCGCGAATCAAGGTACATTAAGAAACCATGCGGCAATATCTTGATCTTCTCCAGCATGTCGCCGACACGGGCGTCGCGAAACAGGACCGCACCGGCGTCGGGACGCTCAGCGTGTTTGGCCACCAGTTGCGTTTCGATTTGTCGCAGGGGTTTCCCATGCTGACGACGAAAAAATTGCACCTGAAATCGATCATCCACGAGCTGTTATGGTTTTTGTCCGGCGACACCAATGTCCGCTATCTGCGGGAAAACGGCGTAAAAATCTGGGACGATTGGGCCGATGAAAACGGCGATCTGGGCCCAGTCTACGGCGCGCAATGGCGCTCCTGGCCTACGCCGGACGGGCGCCATGTGGACCAGATCACCAATCTTCTGGAGCAGTTGAAGGCCAATCCGAATTCGCGCCGACATATTATCAGCGCGTGGAATGTCGCAGTGGTTGACCATATGGCGCTGCCGCCGTGCCATTGCCTGTTCCAGTTTTATGTCGCCGAGGGGCGGCTATCCTGCCAGCTCTATCAGCGCAGCGCGGATATGTTTCTGGGCGTGCCGTTCAACATCGCATCCTATGCGTTGCTGACCATGATGGTGGCGCAGGCGACGGGGCTGGAGCCGGGCGAGTTCGTCCACACCTTTGGCGACACCCATATTTATCTGAACCATCTGGAGCAGGTCCGCCTGCAATTGCAGCGCGACCCTCACCCGCTGCCCGTCATGCGCATGAACCCGGACGTGACCGACCTCTTCGCCTTCAAATTTGAAGACTTCACGCTGGAGAATTATCAGCCCCATCCCCATATCGCGGGCAAGGTCGCGGTGTGAGCGACGTGATCGGCGACGAGCTGCGTCTTTGCCTGATCGTTGCGATGGCCAAAAATCGCGTGATCGGGCGCGATGGCGGCCTGCCGTGGCGGCTGTCTGCGGATTTGAAATATTTCAAGGCGAAGACCCTGGGCAAGCCGGTCGTCATGGGCCGTAAAACCTTCGACTCCATCCACGCCATGCTGGGCGGTCCGCTGCCGGGGCGCGCGAATATCATCATCACCCGCGACACGACGTATCAGGCCGAAGGCTGCATCGTCGTACACGGGTTTGAAGCCGCCATTCGCGCGGCGGAAGTGATCGCCCGCAATGACGGCGCGGATGAGGTCATGGTGATCGGCGGCGCCGAAATCTATGCGCGCGCGCTGGGCGAGGCCGACCGGTTGTACCTGACCGAAATCGACACGGAAGTGGACGGCGACGCGTACTTCCCGGAAGTCGACAAGGCGCAATGGCGGGAGGTAAGCCGTGAAGCCCACGCGGACGGTGAACTCTCCTACAGCTTTGTGGTTTTGGACCGACTTTAAGCGCCATCCTTTCGGGTGGAATTCATTAATTGAAGTGAGTTGAGAACGATACCAAATCGCTTTTCACAATGCAGATTTTTAAACGACAGCGGTAGTTTTATCGCAGTTTAGACCACTTCAATGCACCACCCACTTTATCCGGATGCGACAAGCACCCGGTAACATAGTAGGCCATACACGCTGATCACGAAATAGTGAACGGCGAACGCTCAGTGTGAAGTGGTGTGGATTTGGCTAAAATTGTTTTTTTGTAAAGCATCCCAACATTTTAAAAGCATTTAACGGTATCAATGTACGAAAGAACATTCATGTTCTTTTTCAGTCATAAATAAATCAAATGCTTATCCCGGGACGACCGGAGCGGCATAAAACTTGCATAGTACAGCTCAAATGATCCCTTTTAAGTGGTAAACCGTAAAGTTTTCCAACAGAAGAGCGAGTTCATGCCTGTTTTTTCGGTGTTTGATAAATTTGAAAGCGCCAATCGTTTCTTAAGAAAACGTATATGGCCGATAATGAAAAAGGGTTTGGAATGATACGCAAGCTAATTGGCGCCATTGTCGGCGTTGCGATTATTAGTGTGGCATGTACGGCGAGCGCCGTCGTTTCGCACAATCAGAACGTAACGCCCGAGGTGATCTTCGGGTTGGGCAATTCAAACGGTAATTTCACGGTCGATCGGAATGGTGGCGTAGAAATTGGACTGCGCGCCAAGATTCCATTCGTCGGCACGACGAACAGCAACGGAGACGGCACCTTTAGCTATTCTATCGCCGAACAGGAATCTGCGCCCGATAGCGGCTCCTGCCCCACCGTCGGCGGATGCTGGAACTTCGATTTTACGGTCAACACCGATTTCGATTCCAATAATTCGACGGGGAACAAAATCAACGACTTCACCTACCGACTGGGTCTTGATTTCGACTCGGGCCTGGGCGCTAATTTCCTGTTATTTGACCCGATCACGCCGAATACACCGCCTTTGAACGTCGCCCTGTTCGACCACAACATCGGCAATAACCTCACGGCGAACGGCGGCGGTGCTGAAGCCGCCAACGCGGGCGAATACGCTACTTTGATCGACGAAAACAACGTGCTACAGCAATCTTGGCGGCTCAGCTTCTTCCAGTTCTTTGCGCCGCTGACCTATGACCCCACTGTCGATGGCACCTATGACGTCTTCCTGGAAGCAATCGATGGCAATGGCGGCGTGGTTGCGCGCACGGATATCCAGGTGATCATCGGCGCAGGCGGCAGCCCGATACCGGAGCCGGGCGCGCTCGCGGTGTTCGGTCTCGGCCTCGCAGGGCTTGGCCTGATGCGGCGCCGGCGCAAGACTGCATAGTACGTCTTAATTTGCTAAGAGTCCGTCCGGAAAGTTCATGCGTTTAAACAAATCTTTCTCATCATCAGACGAATTGACGCCAAGAGAAGGAAGGCTCGGGCGGTTCTGTTGTGGTTTTCAAAATCTTTGGCGAGACGGCGG
>JBLHZD010000178.1:0-8471 GCA_047631095.1 Alphaproteobacteria bacterium | reverse complement strand
TTCAAGACGCTGACGATCCAGGGACGAAACTGTGAAAGATATTCCTGTGCGCATACTCCAGATTTGCACATAATAACCTTACAAGGAATCCCGCTTCGGACTCCTTTGTTCCGGCCTATCCACTAGGAACGTATATTTACAAAAGGTCGAGCTGGCGCGGCGCAGCAGGTTGCACTGGCGCCGCGTCCCACAGATCCGGACCCTCATTGCGGACATCGCCAACCTGTGGGCCAACCGGATAGGTCCGCAGCGCATCATCTTCATAGGGCTGCATCAGCAACGCGGCTTCTTCGGGCATTCCGTTTAGCCAGACAGCGTAATCCGCAGGCGAGAGAATAACTGGCATCCGATGGTGAATAGGCGCCAATAAAGGCGATGCGGCCGTCGTTAACAGACAAAAGGTATCAATGTCAGCGCCATCGGGCGCGCGCCAGCGCTCCCACAATCCGGCGAAGGCAAATACCGAATTATCCTGCAGGGCGATGCGGTTTGGCTGTTTACCGCCTTCGGTTTTGCGCCATTCGTAAAACCCGTCACTCGGCGCCAGGCATCGTCGCGCCTCATACGCCGCGCGAAAGGACGGTTTTTCCCGTACCGTTTCCGACCGGGCGTTAATCATCCGCACGCCCTCATCCAGACTTTGCGCCCAGGGCGGCGTTAAGCCCCACCGGATGTTTACGCCTTCCAAACCGCCGCCAACGCCGCTTCGTACGATCAAGGCGTTCTGCGTTGGCGCAATATTGTACCGCGCCGCAAGGTTCGGTCGTTCATCGAAACCAAACAGACGCGCGACGCCTTCTACCGGGGTTGTCAGACTATATCGGCCACACATGATAACCGCAGTCTACCAATCAGTCGGGTTTAGGAAAATAGCGTTAACGGTGCCCGTAGACGGCGCGCAGGTAATCCCAGAACAATTCGGTCGACACACAGGCGCAAATCGCAAATATCGCCGCGATTTGCACAACCGTCACCGTGTCGCCGAGAAAGAAGTAGGCCAGCCCGGCGGCGATAACCGGCTTGAGAAAAAACAGGTAATTCGCCCGACCGATATCGGGTAGAGCCGCCAACCCGCCCAACCAAAGCACCATGGCGATGGTCGTATTCCACCAGCCAATGGTCAATATTGCGACAGCCTGCCCCGTCGGGCGGTCGAACAGGGTCATTGGATTGACCCAAAGCCCCCAAAAAGCGCCAACAACGAGTCACAATGCGATGAACCCGATAGAAAACGTATAGGCGATGGTCCGGATGGCGCCGTATTTGTTGATGATCGGCTTGGACAGAATGATGTAGGCTGCCCCGATAAGCGCACAAACCAGCGCCATGATAACGCCAGGAAAGGAATCGCTATCGCCGCTGATCTGGTCCAGATAGCCGTCGGTCATCAAAATTACGATACTGACGATCGCCCCGAGGCCGCTTACGACCTTCGGCGCTGTCAGCCCTTCCCTGTGAACCGCGAAATTCATCAAGACAACAAAGAGCGGCATACAGGTGACGACCGTCGCCACTTGCACGACAGAGGCGAAGTCCAGCGACCAATGAAACAACAATTGACCAAACGCCATGCCCAATACGGATAACGCCACGATCCGCACGCCGTCCTGGCGTAATGGCGTTATCAAATCCCGCGTCGATGGCCAACTCAACGCGATTACAAGCAAGCCCAGGCCACCCAGAAAAAACCGCCAGACGCTTAGCTCTGGCCCAACCACGCCTGTTTGCACCGCAACGAATTCACTGGACGCATGCCCAAACACACCCACCAAGACACAACAATAAGCGAGGAGCGACGCACTTTTGGACATCGAAGTTTAGAGACCTTTAAAATACGAGGGTCGCGAAATTTTCAGTGTAACCACTTACCGTTAAACTTTAAGAATGCGCAGCAATATTCTGGTTTCTTTAACAAGATTGTTGTGCATCTTAATCGCTTGCATGACTTCAACTTCCGTCAGGGATTTCAGCGCTAATTTACTCGCCCAGGGCTCATCGAGCCTAAATTCACTTTCCACCACATCGAAATCCACGCCCGCGATCATCGCCAGCGGCGTATTCGCGTCGCCATTGGCGATCCATTCCTCACAATTCTTTTTTGAAAACATGGACAGGCCTTCGACCGTCACGGCGCGCACATGGGTCGCATCGTGCAAAAAATCATCATGGCGCGGTTGGGGCACCACAACATTGACCGTCGCACCGTCGCGGCAAACCCGATACAGCTCCCGCAACACGTTGAAGTATTTCTCCGTCGTTTCCCCAAGGTGTTCCAGGACATGGATCAGGACGACCTCTGACACGGACGAATCCGGCCAGGGCCAGGGCGTTTCCTCCAAATTCCAGACCATATCCGGATCGCAAAGCGGACTTAAATCAACGTTTACAAAGCCGTCGCGTTTGTTGGATCCACAGCCGAGGTTAAGGCGCATAGGCTCCTCCCAGGAAAATCAATTTTCGACGCCACCGATACACACAGCGATACGCCCTTCGAAATTTGCCCCGCCACTGGCCCCAGACCCAAAAAAACATGGCCAAAACTTGACTATGGAGCAGAGCGCACTTAATGTTCCCATTATGTTCTGTATGCGGATTATGCAATATTTCTAGATGACAAATACGCAATATCTGGTAACGTCCACGGCCTGAACTACGAAATCTTGTGATTTATCCACAAAAAGAACTATCCACAGCTGTGGACAGGAGGGGCTATGGAGGACGCAACCGAAGCGTTTGTAAGGGAAGACTTTGCTGTGGATAACAGTGCCGGTTTTCTGGTGAATGATAACATACTGACCGAAATCGATTCGCCAGATAGCGACTCACCCCCGCTTTTTCCGGACATCGCGCAGAATGAGCGCGGCATAAGCGTGCGAATCGACCGAAGCCGGGACGAAAATCTTACTCAATTCGGGAAAGAAACCCTTCTCGATCGTTATTTGATGCCCAATGAGAGTTTTCAGGATCTGTTCGCGCGCGTGGCAATTCATTACGCTGATGACAGCGCCCATGCGCAGCGTTTGTACGACTACATCTCAAACCTGTGGTTCATGCCCTCCACGCCTGTCTTGTCGAATGGCGGCACAAAACGCGGCCTTCCCATATCCTGCTTTCTGAATGAGGCGACGGACAGTCTCGAAGGCATCGTCAAGATGTGGAACGAAAATGTCTGGTTGGCGGCGCGCGGCGGCGGCATTGGCAGTTACTGGGGCAATTTGCGTTCGATTGGCGAGCAAGTCGGGTTGAACGGCAAGACATCCGGCGTCATCCCCTTCATTCGCGTGATGGATTCGCTGACGCTGGCGATTAGCCAGGGGTCGTTGCGACGCGGTAGCGCCGCCATCTATCTACCTTTGAGCCATCCCGAAATCGAAGAATTCATCGAGCTGCGCCGTCCCACGGGCGGCGACCCGAACCGCAAGGCGTTGAACTTGCACCATGGCGTACTTGTGCCCGATGCGTTTATGCGCGCCGTCGAAGATGACGATGAATGGGCGCTGACAAGTCCCAAAGACGGCGCTGTCCTGAAGAAAATTCGCGCGCGCGACCTGTGGATCCGCCTTTTGACCGCACGTATTGAGACCGGCGAGCCATATCTGGTCAATATCGACCAGGTGAACCGGGAGATGCCGGAACATCACAAACTTGCGGGTTTGTCGGTAAAAACATCCAATTTGTGCTCTGAAATCACCCTGCCCACCGGCAAGGACCGGTTTGGCGAACAACGCACCGCCGTTTGCTGTCTTTCTTCGCTCAATGTCGAAAAGTTCGAGGAATGGCAGGACCATCCGACCTTTATTCCAGACGTCATGCGCTTTTTGGACAACGCGCTACAGGATTTCATCGATTCCGCGCCGGACGATTTTTCAAACGCTACGTATTCCGCGATGCGAGAGCGGTCCGTCGGCCTTGGCGTCATGGGGTTTCACACCTTTCTGCAAAGCAAGACCATCCCCTGGGAAAGCGTCATGGCGAAGGTCTGGAACAAGAAAATGTTCAAACATATCCGCGAACAGGCGGATGCGGCCTCCGTGTCGCTCGCCAAGGAACGCGGCGCTTGCCCGGACGCTGCTGACTTCGGCGTAGAGGAACGTTTCTCGAACAAGATAGCCATCGCCCCCACCGCCTCCATCTCCATCATCTGCGGTGGAACCTCAGCGGGTATAGAACCAATCGCGGCAAACAGTTTCACCCACAAAACCCTCTCCGGCTCCTTCAATGTCCGAAATCAGTATTTGAAGGCGCTTTTACAGAAAGCCGGACAGGACACGGACGAGGTATGGTCCTCCATCACGGTTCATGAAGGCTCCGTCCAGCATCTGGATTGCCTGAGCGATCTGGAAAAGGACGTTTTCAAGACGGCGTTTGAAATTGATCAGCGCTGGTTGATTGATCTGGCGGCTGATCGCGCGGAATTTATATGCCAGTCGCAATCCGTAAACCTGTTTTTGCCAGCGGATATCCACAAACGCGACTTGCATCAACTGCATTACCAAGCGTGGAAGAAAGGCATGAAAAGCCTTTACTATTGCCGCTCTAAATCCCTGCAGCGCTCGGAATCGATCGCCAGCACCGTAAAGACGGAAGGCGTCGCCGCCCTGCCCATGCTGGGCAAGGTCAACGGCGTCGATAATCCAGATTTGACGCAAAACGACAACGATTACGAAGAATGCCTTTCCTGCCAATAGGCTAGACTGAATTCTTCCGGAGACACATTATGTCGCTTCTTGATGCACGCGCCGTCTATAAGCCTTTTCAATACCCATGGGCCTATGATGCTTGGCTAACCCAGCAACGGAGCCATTGGTTGCCGGAAGAAGTGCCCATGGGCGACGACGTCAAGGACTGGAACAACAAACTCAACGATTCTGAGCGAAACCTGCTAACGCAAATTTTTCGCTTTTTCACTCAGGCGGATGTTGAGGTGAATAATTGCTACATGAAGCACTATTCCCAGGTGTTCAAGCCGACGGAAGTGCAAATGATGCTGTCGGCGTTCTCCAACATCGAAACCATCCACATTTCCGCCTATAGTCATCTACTCGATACGCTCGGCATGCCCGAGACCGAGTATCAGATGTTCCTTCAGTATAAGGCGATGAAGGACAAATACGACTATATGCAGGAATGGGGCGTCAAAACAAAAACCGATATCGCCAAGACGCTGGCGGTGTTCGGCGCCTTTACCGAAGGGCTGCAGCTATTCGCATCCTTTGCGATCCTGCTCAATTTTCCACGGTTTAATAAAATGAAGGGCATGGGCCAGATCGTCACCTGGTCGGTGCGCGATGAATCCTTACACACGGATTCCATCATCAAGCTGTTCCGGACCTTTATATCGGAAAACCCGGAAGTCTGGACCGATGAATTTGAACAGGACCTTTATACCGCCTGCTCGACAATCGTCGATCACGAGGATGCGTTTATCGACCTCGCCTTCGAGATGGGCGGCGTGGAAGGCTTGGAAGGCGATGACGTCAAAAAATATATTCGCTACATCGCCGACCGGCGCGTTACACAATTAGGCCTACAGCCTATCTACAAGGTGGAAAAGAACCCCCTGCCCTGGCTGGAAGAAATCCTGAACGGCGTCGAGCATACGAATTTTTTCGAAAACCGGGCGACCGAATACTCCCGCGCCTCGACCAAAGGTACTTGGGACGAAGCATTCGCCTAACGGCTACTGGGATGAAGCATCCCCCTGAATGGCAAACGGACGAAGCATTCGCCTGATCCCGTTTATTCGGGCGCATCCTTATACATAAACACTGTAAAATCGTGCGGCAGGTAATCATGCCGAAACAGGATGCTGGGTGTTAGCGTGCGGCAGAACGCCAGTATCTCCAAAGGGTCAGCGCAATAAAACTCGCCCTGTTCGCTGGTGTCGTGCCACGATGACAGGGAATTTAAGGCGACGCCGATATGGCAGGCGTCAAACATGGCGGCGATCATTTTTTTCGTCAAATTGGCGTCGCCCATGTGGAATATCCCACTCGCGATCACATAATCCGCTGTGTAGGGAAACGCGTCGCTTAGAATATCGGCGGCGGCGAATTTTTTAGTGGGATAAAGCCCTGCGGCCTTCTCAACCATTTCTGGCATCAGATCGACACCGGTATAGCCGCCGCGGAACCCGTTTGCCTTCAGCCAACCCGCGAAATGTCCGATACCACAGCCGACATCCAGAATAGACGCATCGACGATATCGCCGACGCCCGCCAGAATTCGATATCGGGCGAGATGATTCCCACTGTGTTTATACCCAACCGTCAGGCTGGAAATCCCATGCTGGTCCAGAAGCGGCAGGAAATGCCCCCGCACCCGTGACTCGTGTACTGCCTTATCCACACCGCCCTCGCCAACAACGCTATAACGCGACGAGCGCCGCGTTAGTTTGAAAATTCATGAATGCGCACTGGTTGGCGTTTCGCCCCCCACTGCCCTGGCGCCGCCTCAAAAACACCCGCGCAGGACGCACCGCACCGGGAACACGCACCATCTTCGTGTAACGCCCAATCGGATAACTCATACCAATCCCGACCAATCAAGCGCAAGCCACAGGAATGGCAATACGTGCTCGCGGTTTCCTTGTGATGGACATTCCCGGTATAGACATGGTGAACACCGTTCTTTCGCGCGATGCGCCAGGCCCGCAATAGCGTATTCAAGGGCGTCGCCGGCGTATTCAGCATTTTGTAATCCGCATGAAAGGCGGAAAAATGCAGCGGAACATCCGGCCCCAAATTCTCAATCACCCATTGGGTTAACGCTTCAAGTTCGGCTTCGGAATCATTTTCGCCGGGAATCAGCAACGTGGTGATTTCCAGCCAAACATCGGTTTCATGGCGAATGTATTTAAGGGTTTCCAGAACGGCGTCGAGATGGCTGGAGCATAATCGTTTGTAGAAGTCCTGGGTGAAGGCCTTCAGGTCGATATTCACCGCATCCATCGCCCCGTAAAACTCGACGCGCGGTTCTGCGCAAATATACCCGGCGGACACCGCGACATTTTTTATCCCCGCCTCCCGGCACGCCGCCGCCATATCAACCGCATATTCCAGAAAAATAACGGGATCGTTATAGGTATACGCGACGGATCGGCACCCGGTTTGCGCCGCGGCGCGCGCAATGGCGCCTGGCGCCGCCTGATCCATCAAACTGTCCATCTGGCGGGATTTTGAAATATCCCAGTTCTGGCAAAACTTGCAGGTCAAATTGCAGCCTGCCGTGCCAAAGGACAGCACGGGCGTGCCGGGAAGAAAGTGGTTGAGTGATTTCTTCTCGATGGGGTCGATGCAAAACCCACTCGATCTACCATAGGTCGTTAAAACCATTTCATCGCCGGATCGCCCGCGCACAAAGCACAAGCCGCGCTGGCCGTCCTGCAACTTGCACAACCGGGGACACAGCTCGCATTCTAGGCGGCCATCCTCCAGCCGGCGCCAATACCGCGCGGGCGCCCCCGCCAACCCTGTCATCGCCGTCATGTCCGTCATATCGCGCCATCCGCATTCGCTGTATCGACACGCCCTGTCGTTTTATCGAAACAGGGCCCATAGCCTATGGCCATTTCCCGCGTATACACCATATATTGGATATGGGCATTGCAGGTCCGGAGAACAAACCTAATGTCGAGCATACGACGTCCCGCCGTTTCCGGCGTCTTTTATTCTGATGAACCGGGCAAATTGTCATCGGATGTAAAACGCTACCTCCAATCAGCCAAGACAGCCGACGAGAACCGGACTCCAAAAATCCTGATCGTCCCCCATGCGGGTTTCATTTATTCCGGCGTGGTCGCGGGCGGCGCTTACGCTGCGATTGAAGATGCAGCCGAGACGATTACCAAAGTCGTCCTCATCGGTCCTTCGCACCGGATCGCCTTTCGGGGCATGGCGACGCCCAGCGTTGAGGCCTTCGAGACCCCGCTGGGCGCAACGCCGGTTGACCAGGACGCCCTTGCCGCGATCGCCGCCTTGCCCGGCGTCACCCAACGCGACGACGCTCACGCCCAGGAACATTCGCTGGAAGTGCAGTTGCCCTTTTTACAATCCGTCCTGGGTGAATTTACGCTGGCGCCAATAGTTGTCGGAGATGCGACAGGCGACGATGTCGCTGCCCTGATTGAGACGCTATGGGGCGGTGACGAGACGCTGATCGTCATCGGTTCAGACCTCAGCCATTACCTGGACGATCAAGCCGCCCAACGCATGGACGCCGCCACCGCCGACGCAATCGAGACGTTAAGCCCGGAAAATATCGGACGCGACCAGGCCTGTGGGCGGATCCCCGTCGCGGGCGCCTTACTGGCCGCACGCGCACGGAATATGCGCGTCGTCCGATATGATTTACGAAATTCCGGCGCCACGGCGGGCGGCAAGGATCGGGTCGTGGGATATGGCGCGTGGGGCATTGTTGACGACAACGCCAAAACCCATGCAGGAGATCAGGATTCGAGTGACCGCCAGCTA
>JBLHZD010000177.1:0-8496 GCA_047631095.1 Alphaproteobacteria bacterium | reverse complement strand
TCATTGGGCTACCGACCGCCAGCCCCCGAAGCAATCGTTACGATGGCGACAAGGCCGGTCATGCACTAACATTCAAACTGGACCATTCAATGGGGGCAGACCAGTGGCACTATCCGTTAATGAATATTTACTAAATTATACGCACGAATTTAATAAATTGCCATTAGGCGCAATTTCCAACAACGGTTCCAACAAGGCTTTAAAGAAGTGATTTTTAGGGAGCTACTGATGGCTAATGAATTGATTAGCCGCAGGAAATTGGTGCGCCAGAGAGGATTCGAACCTCTGACCTTCGCCTCCGGAGGGCGACGCTCTATCCAGCTGAGCTACTGGCGCATGATTGCGCCCTGTATAAGCTAGCTTGTCCGCCGACGCCATATGAAATTGGGGAGGGTTCTCGAATTAACAGGCGAGCGCCATTTGCACTGGCTTTGGTTTGGGTCGTGGTTGCGAATTCAAATGGAGCGCGGGGCAAGGCGCGCGGGCCCAGCGTTGGGCGCCTTTGGCCTGATCGGCGCCAGAGGGTAGGGCGGCGTTATTGTCCATCGCCCAGGCCGCGATGTCTCGCAGGACAACATCTGCGTTCAAATCCCGCATCAGCATATGAAACCCGGTGGGGTATTCGCCATACCGCCATTGTCCGTCGCGTGGTAGCTGCGCCAAAAATGTTTCCCGCGCTGGCGCCGGGATCAATTGCTCATCGTCACCATATAAAATTAGCGTTGGCGTCTTCAATTTGGCGGCGGCGGCGTGTGCGCGATCCATCAAATTGGTGAGGCCGTATAGCGCGTCAACTCGGGCGCCTTTGATGACCAGCGGGTCCCGGCCTAGTTTTCGCAGCATTTCGTTATTGTCAGACGCGCGAATATTCAACCCTCGACCGGTCAACCGGAGCCAGGGGGTGGTGTGAGCGCCAATCCAAAGCGCGGCGCGTTGATAGAACGGCATGGCTTTTCGGGACCACACCGCAGGCGCGGAGAGAACGTAGCCGTCTGCGCTTGGCGGCGTCGGCCCCGCGTCGGCGGCTAGAATAACCGCCGCGCCCATACTTTCCCCAACCAGAAAGAGCGGTACGTCTGGATGGCGGGCGCGGATAAGTCGGCTGGCGTCGCTTAGATCATCCGCCAACGTCTTTGCGCCGTGCCAGTATCCCCATCCCGGCGCCGCGCCAAAGCCGCGTTGGTCATAGGCGTAAACGCTCAATCCCGCACGGGTCCAGGCTTTCGCTGGTTCGGTGAAGCTTTTGGAATAATCGTTAAATCCGTGCAAACCCAGAATTATAGCTTTCGGGTGGCCCGCCGCATCCCAGCGCCGCAAGGGCAGACGCGCGCCATCACGCGTGACAATTTCATTGGCGGTCAGCGATGGTTTGGCGATTGTTGGCCCTTCGCCCACGATAACTGGCGCGCAGCCAGTCGCCATAACGAACGCCGTCATTGAAACCGCCAATAGGGCGATTAGTCGAAACCGTCCCATATTCTTCCCGATTTCCCCCAAAAGAGCGCTCAGTGTATCGTTGTCAGGCGCAAACTGTCGAGTACTCGCCTGCAGGCCCTGGAAAGGCGGTGCTCCTGGCTGCAAATTGGGCTCAAAACCGGAATCTCCGTTGATTGTTGCGCTACCTCTTGTATCATCCGAAAACTGGCGCGCCCTATCGAAAAGGGATGGCTTATGATCTGGGAATTATCGGAATGACATCACCGGAAATCGTCGAAGTTGAAACGTTGCGCGTGTCGTGTGACGGCGATGGTGGGGCTTTGGGGCACCCGCGCGTATTCTTGAATTTGGGCGATGCGGGGGTTGTGGAATGTCCGTATTGTGACCGTCGGTTTGAATTGAAGCCCGGCGCAACGCCGGACCCGCACGGTCACTAAAATATAAGGAGTGCGCGGCGTGTCGGATCAAACTGCAGGCGAACAAATTGAACCGCCACGCCATGTGTTTTTGGTGGATGGGTCGGGATTCATCTTCCGGGCCTTTTTTGGCTTACCGCCCATGACGCGGGCCGATGGAACACCGGTGAACGCGGTGTATGGCTTTACCAACATGCTTATGAAGTTGTTGGAGGATACCGACGCAGACTATATCGGCGTCATTTTTGACGCCAAACGAAAAACCTTTCGCAATGATTTCTATCCCGAATACAAGGCGCACCGTCCGCCGCCGCCCGATGAGTTGATCCCGCAGTTTGATATTATCAACGACGTTGTGAGAGCGTTCAATTTACCGGCTATTAAAATGGAGGGATTTGAAGCTGATGATCTGATCGCTACATACGCCAAGCAGGCGCGCGCCGCTGGCGCCGAGGTCACAGTCGTGTCTTCGGATAAGGATTTGATGCAATTGGTGACGGACAAGGTCACCATGCTCGACACCATGAAAAACACGGTGACGGGCCCAGATCAGGTTGTTGAAAAATTTGGCGTTGGTCCCGACAAGGTCGTTGAAGTTCAAGCGTTAGCGGGTGATTCGGTGGATAACGTGCCGGGTGTTCCGGGCATCGGAATCAAGACCGCCGCGCAATTGATCAACGAATATGGCGATTTGGAAACGTTGCTGTCCCGCGCTGGGGAAATAAAACAACCAAAGCGTCGTCAAAACCTGATCGAATTTGCGGATCAGGCGCGAGTCAGCCACCGTCTGGTGACGCTTCGCGACGATGTGCCTGTTGAAGTTCCGCTGAGCGACCTCGTTCTGAAAAAGCCGGACCCGACCGTTCTGCTCGAATTTATGAAGGCGCAGGGCTTTAAAACAATCGTTAACCGCATTGAAAGCCAACTCATCGAAAGCGGCGACGCCGAACCAGCGGCTGTTGAGGCGACGGATTACACGTTGGTGCGCGATGAAGCGGAATTGGTCCGCTGGGTCGACGCTGCGACTGCGGCGGGCGTTGTTGCGTTCGATACAGAGACAACATCGTTGAATGGCGCGCGTGCGGAATTGGTGGGGGTTTCCCTGTCAGTGGAGCCCGGCGCGGCGTGTTATGTTCCGGTCGCGCATAAGGCGCTGCGGGATCAGGGCGCGCTGGATTTTGGCGATGCGAATAAAGACGACGAGGCGCTGGCGCAAATACCAAGAGCCCGCGCCATCGAATTGTTGAAGCCCATGCTTGAGGACCCGGCGGTTCTTAAAATTGGCCATAATATAAAATACGACACGTTGGTGTTGTTGAAATACGGCGTTCGTTTGAGCCCGATTGACGACACGATGTTGATGTCGTTCGTGCTGGATGGGGGCGTTCATGGCCATGGCATGGATGAATTGGCTGAACTGAATTTCGGCCACACCAATATAAAGTTTGGCGATGTCGCGGGAACTGGCAAAAAACAGGTCACCTTCGACTATGTGTCGCTGGACAAGGCGCTGGATTACGCCGCCGAGGATGCGGATATAACGCTTCGTCTCTGGCGTGCGTTCAAGCCGCGCCTGATCGAAGATCATATGGTGAATTTGTATGAGACCGTGGAGCGCCCGCTGGCGCCGATCGTTGCCGATATGGAGCGTGCGGGCGTGCGGGTCGATCCGGTTGCGCTGAAATCGTTGAGCCAGGGTTTCGCCACGCGCATGGCGGCGCTGGTCGAAGAAATTTACGGGTTGGCGGGTGAAGAATTTAACGTGGGGTCGCCGAAGCAATTGGGTGAAATTCTGTTTGGCAAAATGGGATTGCCGGGCGCCAAGAAAACCAAATCCGGCGCCTACGCCACGGACGCCCGCATATTGGACGACCTCGCGGCCAATGGGCATGAGCTGCCGGGACGGATTGTCGAATGGCGCCAATTGGCGAAGTTGAAAAGCACGTACGCAGACGCGTTGGTTGAGCAAATCAACTTGGATTCCGGTCGTATTCATACCTCTTATGCGATGACCGGCGCGCAAACGGGCCGGATGTCGTCGACCGATCCCAACTTGCAGAACATTCCGGTAAGAACTGAAGAGGGGCGTAAAATTCGCGCCGCCTTTATCGCGAACGACGGCAATAAATTATTGTCGCTGGATTATTCCCAGATTGAGTTGCGAGTGTTGGCGCATATCGCGGGGATCGAATCCCTGGTGGAAGCGTTCCTGGACGGTCAGGATATCCACGCCATGACCGCAAGCCAGGTGTTTGGCGTGCCGGTCGAAGGTATGGACCCCATCGTTCGCCGCAACGCCAAGGCGATTAATTTTGGCATCATTTACGGCATTAGCGCCTTTGGCCTCGCACGGCAACTTGGCGTCGCCGTGGGTGAGGCCAAGGCCTATATCGAGGCGTATTTTGAGCGCTATCCCGGCATCCGGGACTACATGGAGCGCGAGAAAGCGCAGTGTAGGAAAACCGGCTACGTCACCACGTTGTTCGGGCGGCGCATTCACTTGCCGACGATTAACGACAAAAACGGTATGCGGCGCAGTTACGCGGAGCGTCAGGCGATCAATGCGCCCATTCAGGGCACGGCCGCCGATATCATCAAGCGGGCGATGATCCGCGTGCCCGCCGCGCTGAAAAACGCCAATCTCGACGCCACTATGTTGTTACAGGTTCACGATGAATTGTTGTTCGAGACGCCGGAAGGGCAACTCGATGAAACCATTGCGGTTGTGAAGTCAGTAATGGAAAATGCCGTTGGGCCACGATTATCGTTAAACGTACCGCTGGTTGTTGATGCGGGCGTTGGCGACAACTGGAACGAAGCGCATTAATCCGATCATCCGCAGCCGTGTGCGACTGTTGTAAATTATAATCTTTGGCCGAAGTCTGGCCACCTATTCGAAAGAGGACCCATGACGAAAATTGTTAATCACGAAAAACTGCGCGCCGTTGTCGAGGCGATTTGCATCGGGGCGGGCAGCGAAGGCGATGAGCCGGAACTGGTATCGGAAAATCTGGTTAACGCGAATTTGATGGGCCATGACAGCCACGGGGTCGGCATGTTGCCTCGCTATATTTCCTGCGTGCTCACCGGCGCGTTGCAAGTGAACGCCCATGCAAAAATTGTCGTAGATAGCGGCGCGCTTGTGGTTGTTGACGGGCAGGCGGGGTTTGGCCAGGTGATTGGCGGCGAAATCATGGATATTGGCATTGAGCGCGTGCGCCAGCATGGCGTGGCGATTGTCGCGACGCGGAATTCGTTCCATCTGTGCCGGATCGGCGCGTGGGCGGAGCGCTGCGCGCGCGCCGGGTACGTTTCCATGCACCATACCAACGTCGTTGGGCATGGACCGGCGGTAGCGCCCTATGGCGGTGGCGAAGCGCGCTATTCCACGAACCCGTATACGGTCGGTATTCCCGCGACGGACAACCAGCCGATGACGGTTCTCGACATGGCGACCAGCGTCGTCGCCATGGGTAAGGTCCGGGTTGCGCGTAACAAAGGCGAGCAAGTGCCCGAAGGCATCCTGTTGGATCCCGAGGGTAAGCCGACGACGGACCCGAACGTTATGTATCAAGATGAAATTGGCGCGGTCTTGCCGTTTGGCGGTCATAAAGGCGGTGGTTTGGCGCTGATCAATGAATTGTTGGCGGGCTGCATGTCCGGTGGACAAACCTTGCGCCCCGAAACGGTTGCGGGTCGAAACACCACGCTGAACAATATGTTGAGCATCATCATCGATCCGACAAAACTGGTCGAGGAAAGCTTTTTCAAATCTGAAATTGACGCCACGCTGGATTACATCAAGGCGACCCGGCCGATCGATCCGGACAAGCCTGTACTGGTCCCCGGCGATCCGGAGCGGTTGATGAAGGCGGAGCGGGAAGCCAAGGGCGTCCCCATCGATGATCAGACCTGGATCGATATACTGGCCGCCGCGAAATCGGTCGGCGTCGGTAACAACACACTTGAGGAATTGGCGAGCTAGGTCCCGATGGGATCTCGACGCTGCAGGGAGAATTTTAGATGTTGAAAATTATAGGCCGCCGGACATCCGGCAATGTCATGAAGCCGCTCTGGGCGGCTGATGAATTGGGCCTGGAATACGAACAGACGGATCTTGGCGGCGCTTTCGGCGGTAATGATGATCCGGAATATCGCGCGATGAATCCGATGGGGTTGGTGCCGACCTTGAACGATGACGGGTTCATCATGTGGGAATCCAACGCAATCACGCGATATTTGAGTGAGAAATTTGGCCGGGGCACTTTGTATCCCGAAGACCCGCAGGTGCGCGCCACCGCCGATACCTGGATGGATTGGAAGTTAACGGCTGTGAACCCGTTCATGCGCTCCGTATTCTGGGGGCTGGTTCGCACCAAGCCAGAAGACCGGGACATGGAGGGCATTAACGCCGCCATCCAAGAGGGAATTAAATACTGGTCGATGCTCGATAATCACCTGAAGGATCGCGACTTCATTGCGGGCGGTCAGCTGACCATGGGGGATATTCCCGTTGGGCCGCAGGCGTTCCGCTGGTTTGAACTAGTCGAAGACCGTCCCGCGATGCCACATCTCGAAGCCTGGTATCAACGTCTGTGTGATCGCCCGGCATTCAAGAAAAACTGCATGAATCCATTAGAATAATTGGAATAGAAGGCGCGGTCCGCCGGAACGCCAACGCTACTCTCGCACCAGGCGAAACCCAATTAAAATATGTTTGAGGGTTTTAGGACGGGCGTGGCGTGCGGCGGGTCTGCAAATGCCGCAGCCGCTATCGTCCCACGAGCCGCCCTTGACAATCTGGCGTTCGGCGCCGGACGGCGTTGCGGTCCACTCAAAAACCTGACCTGCGGGATCGAGTACCCCAAAGGGGCTGGCTCCCGTCGGAAAGGCGCCGACCGGCGTCGTATCAAACGACCCCTTGTCGTGGCTATTTAGACGGCTGGCGTCGAATTTATCGCCCCAGGGAAACCGTCGTCCGTCGATTCCGCGCGCGGCCTTCTCCCATTCCGGTTCACGGGGCAAACGCCATTTCGATCCCGTGCGCGCGCTCAACCACGCGGCGTAGGCGGATACATCTTCATAGGACACCAGCACGACGGGATGGTCCCTCCGGTTGGGTGGTGGATTTCCATCGCGCCAGGCGTGGCGGCGGGTCCGGGCCCACGGGTGGATCAGGCCATAATGCCGCCAGGTCTCGCGGTCGACATCCGGGGCGCGGTGTCCGGTTTCATGGATGAAGACGGCGTATTGCGCATTGGTGATCAGCGTTGTTGTGATGTTATAGGCGTGGGTGGGAACCGTCCGGCGGTTGAATGCACTTTCATACCATCGATTCTTGCGGGTGACGCTGTGTCCATAGGCGGTCTCGTCCAGCTGATAGGCGGCTTCTCTTTCCGCGCGATTCGACCCTTGGATAAAGTCGCCTGCTGGTATCGCGATTGTCTTCGGCGCGGGATCACGCGCTTCCGCCGCAGTTGCTGCGAGCAGGGAGAGCGTAATGACGACCTTGGCGAATTTTCCAATCATGTCTCGGACCTGTATCGGCGAATACGCTATAGTGCCAGAAATTACGGCCTCTGTAGCGGCAGGTCGCGATGAGTTGAAGTGAAAAATCGATGGTGGTGTTCCTCAATCGGGAGGTTCTTGCGCCATTAAAGGGCGGCGGCCATACTGGCGGCGAAACAAAACAGGATGATTACGCCATGACTGACAGGCGACGACATCATGACATGGGCGGGTTGGACGGCGGCCCAGTTGAGGTCGATCAACACGCGCACGAGCCTTGGGAAAAACGGGTCGATGCGATCAAGGCGTTGCTGTCCGATGACAAGCGCCAATTGATTACGACGGATGAATTACGCCGATCCATCGAGAATCTCGGCGCCGACGCTTATGAGCGTTACAATTATTACGAACGCTGGATTTCAGCAGTGACCAATATTCTCCTGGAGAAAAAGGTCCTGACGGTGGACGAGCTGGGCGTAAAAATGGCCGAGATTGAAGCACGGCAAGGGAATCGCGCGCTATGACGGCGCGATTCGACGTCGGCGCGCCGGTCCATGTGCGCGCCGCCTATCCGCCGGGCCATGTGCGGACCCCCTATTATTGCCGTGGGAAAGATGGCGTTGTCGTTCGGCTGTGCGGTGAATTCCGGAACCCGGAAGAACTGGCCTATGGCCTTTACGACGGCGCCGTATCGCCCATGTACCGCGTGCGTTTTTTACAAACGGATCTTTGGGACGATTACGACGGGTCGCCGGAAGACCTTGTGGAAATTGAAATCTATGAACATTGGCTGGAGCCGGTTCGTTGATATTTGTTTTTAGAGTATCGGTTAAGGAATATTCGATATGAGCGACCATGACGATCACCACGGTCATGAACACGGGATGTATGAACATGATCCCCTGCACAAACACCCGGCCCAGCCTGACCTGGAAGACACGCCGCTGACGCATCACCAGATCATGCAAATGGCGGTGGCGGATTTGTTGGTGGAAAAAGGCGTTATCGGCGCAGAAGAATTACGGCGCCAGATCGAATTCATGGATTCCATTACGCCGGCGCGGGGCGCGACCCTTGTTGCGCGCGCCTGGATCGATCCGGGGTTCAAGGATCGATTGGTGGCGGATTCAAAGGC
>JBLHZD010000176.1:0-8630 GCA_047631095.1 Alphaproteobacteria bacterium | reverse complement strand
ACGTTGGTCTCGGGTCAGGTGGTGGTAAGCTTTTGGCATCCTGGATCTCCTTCGTAAGAAATCCTCGATAACCCCACCTGACCTAGATGGCTCTCAAATTATGCACTTGGCTGTTGAATCCGCGAATATATATACGGTGCGCATATCAGCCCTATGAGGACACGGACATGCGAGACCAGAGCAAAATTTAGAATAGCTGTATCGGTCACTTCCACGTCCGTCGGCCCCAAATTCAAAGTAAAGGACTATGACAAACCCACTAACCACACGCGAATGGACAATATTAATTTCCATTATTGTCTATTCGTCTATTCCGGTATTGGGGGGGATGATTAGGCTTTTTGAGCTTGCCGGCGGCCCTGCTCTTGCCCCTGAAAACCCACGCGTCTTGGCTGATCCTTTGCCTACTGTTTTGCATATCTTGGGGAGTTTTGTGTTCTGCATTGCAGGCGCGATGCAGTTTTTACCAAGCATTAGACGCCATCATCCGTCGATCCATCGCAGGATGGGTCGCGTCTTGGTCATTGCTGGATGTGTATCTGCAGCCTCCGGCGTGTGGATGACCTGGTTTTTTACCTTCCCTGTCGCCCTGCAAGGAAGCCTCCTGTTCTCTGTGCGGATTATCCTGGGTTTCTTAATGATTGTACTGATGGGGTGGGCAGTCGTGGCGGTCAAGGCGCTCGACTTCAATAGACACGGGACTCTAATGCTTAGAGCTTACGCCATTGGTCAGGGCGCCTCGACGCAAGCTTTGCTTGGCATCGGGTGGATTGTCATTTTTGGGGCCGAGCCTGCAGGTTTGCCGAAAGATGTCTTTATGGTGCTTTGCTGGCTTCTAAATCTGCTGGCTGCAGAAATTCTTGTCCATCGATCAATCATCAACACGCGCTCTACGAGCCCAGCGCCTATTTAAGCCGGAGAACAATCGGGCGAATTATCCTCGCCTCAATGAGGAATACGTTATGATTAAAAAAATTATAGTTGTCCTGTCACTCTTAATCGTGACCGGGTGCGGTTTGGGTCATGATCTTCAAGAGGCCGGCACTCAAAATGAACAATACCGGACCTGTGTTCTCCGTCAGATAGAGACTTATTCAGCGCATGACAGTGGTCCTGACCTGACTGTTCAGAAGACGACTGAATTTGTTGTTTCTGCATGCAAACGCCAGGAAGATTCTTACGTTGCGGCGATGACCAACCTGGCGACGACAATAACGGGGCATATGGTTTCCCAAGAGACGTTCTTGGCAGATAAAGAAGCGATGCTGCGCGGTGATCTACGAGACTTGGCGGCCAGCCTCGTTGAGCCGTAACTCTAACAACCCGACGCCGAAAATGGGTCCCCGCCTTCGCGAGGACGACGGAGAAAGGCCAGCGTTTTAGGTCTCTCGGTATCTGCCGTTACAGGCGTTTCGCCCACTCGTCGAGTTTCGGCAAGACGATGTTGGAGCTTTCTGAATCGATACTGAGGACGATCCGGTCCACGCCCGCATCGGCGTAGGCGCTCCAGGAATCCGGGTCGTGCTCGACGCCAAAGGCGGTGATCGGAATGCTGCGCCCGGCTTCTTTTTCCATCGCGCGGAATTCAGGTAATTTCTCCAGAAGCGTGTAAGTCGGCCGTTTGGCGTGCGGCAGCCAGCCATCGCCATAGGCCAACGCACGGCGCGCGCCATAGGGAAATTCGCCCCCGACAAACACCGGCGGCGTCTGCTGCACCGGTTTTGGCCAGGTCATCATCGGACCAAAATCCACCATGTCGCCGTGATACTCCGGCTTGGTTTCAGTCCATATCGCTCGCATAGCTTCAATCTTTTCGCGCATTAACTTGTGGCGCGTTTTAAACACCGTGCCGTGGTTTTCCATCTCGTCCCGGTTCCAGCCCGCGCCAATACCGAACAGAAACCGACCATTGGAAACCTGATCGATGGTGGCGACTTCCTTGGCGGTTTGAATAACGTCGCGCTGGGGCACCAGACAAATTCCTGTGGCGACTTTCAATGATGTCGTCACCGCCGCCGCCGCGCCCATCACGACAAAGGGGTCCATGACGTCGAAATATTTCTTCGGCAATTCGCCACCCTGTGGCCACTCGGATTCACGTCCCAGCGGGATATGGCTGTGCTCGGGAAACCACAGCGAATCGAACCCGCGATCCTCCAGCGCCCGCGCCAGTTCGGTGGGCGCAATGGCGTAATCCGTGCAGAACATCGCGAGGCCGACTTCCATATTATAATTTCCTTATCAGACCGCCAGTCGAAAGGCGGTTTTATGTTTAATAAACGTCAAAAATTGTTTGCACCGCTGCGGGATCCTGAGTGCGGGTTAGCGCCAGCATCAACAGAATTCGCGCCTTTTGCGGGTTCAGATTGTCGCCGAAAACAGAGCCCTTCACCGATGGCGTTTTACCTTTCAGCACCCGGCCGCTGCCCGCGCGCGTGCTTTGCACCACCACGATACCCATCGCAATCGCGTTCTCCAGCGCTTCCACATCGGCAGGCGTTCCGGATCCCGGCGCCATCCCGGCGGAGACGATTCCGCGCGCGCCCGACGCCATATACGCCCCGACCGCCGCGCCATCCGACCCTGCATAGGACAGTAGAATATCGACGCGCGGCAGCGCGCCCAACCCGCTCAGATCAAATTCCGTATCCGGCGCGTGGCGGCGCAAGGGCCGTCGGTACATCGCGATAGACCCATCGCCATCCACATGCCCCAGCACGCCAAAATCCGGCGTCCGGAACGTCTGCAATCGATAGGTCGAGGTTTTGGTCACTTCCCGCGCCGCCTGAATTTCGCCATTGAGGACGACAAGGACGCCCAGCCCGCGCGCCTGTTCCGACCCGGCGACGCGAATAGCATCCATCAAATTCATACCGCCATCGGCGCCGAATGCGCTGGCCGGGCGTTGCGCGCCGACCAACACAACGGGCAGGTCTGTCTTGATCGTCAGGTTCAGAAAATAGGCGGTCTCCTCCAGCGTCGCGGTGCCGTGGGTGACGACGATTCCATCAAGCGTCGGGTCATTCTCACTCAACTCGCGGATCAGTTTGACCAACGCCAGCCACTCCGCCGGGCCAACCGCCGTGCTGGACACCGCGCGAAACGCCACGGGGACAACATCGGCAATCTGTTTGACCTCGGAAAACCACTCGACCAATCCGGCGGCGTCGTATTTTTCGCCCGTATCGCTGTAATTGACCTGATCGAACCGGTCCGCACCGACCGAAGAAATTGTGCCGCCCGTCCCGATGACCGCTACTTTGCTCATATGTTTGTTCGCCTCCTCTAGTGCGCCTCTAGAGCGCCGGGCCATGCCGGATGGCTTCGGGAATAGCGCGTTTCAGATATTGCCCATCACTTTCAGCACCATGGAATTCACCGTTCTCCACCATGACCTTACCGCGCAAGACAGTCACGCTCGGCCAGACCGACACTTCGCGGCCTTCCCACGGGGAATAATCGGTTTCGTGCAAATCCTCCTTGCGGACGATGCGTTTCTCATCCGGGTCCAGCACTGTGATATCGGCGTCCGCGCCCACCGCAATGGCGCCTTTGCGCGGATACATGCCCATGATGCGCGCCGCGTTGCTGGAGGTGGCGTCGACAAACTGTTCCAGCGTGAAGCCGCGCTTGTCGATCATTTCTGTATACATCACCGCCAGGCGGGGCTCGACGCCGGAATTGCCGCCGGTGGTGTCATCAATCCGTTCGCCCTGCACCTTGACCGACAAGGTGCAGCAGACCTCATCAGTCGCCACCGTGCTGATGGCGCCGCTGCGCATCCCGTCCCACAGCGCCGCCTGATCGGATTGCGATTTTAGCGATGGATAGGTGTGATACATCTGGCCGTTCGGGCGTTTGTAATCTTCGCTGTTGTACAGCAGATACTGGTGCAGGGTTTCGCCATAGATCGGAAAGCCGCGTGCGCGGGATTCAGCGATGGCGGACACCCCTGTCGCCGCGCTGACATGCATCATGTAAAGCGCCGCGCCTTCGATATTCTCCGCCAGCCGGATTACGCGCCGGAAGGAGATATCCTCCGATAATGTGTTGTGCACTTCCGCCAGATTTTCAAACCCGGCGCGGCCTTCGCGAAACAACTTTTCGTACATATGCATGACGATGTCGTTATCTTCGGAATGGATAACCCCAAGCCCGCCATGCTGCGCCAGTTGCTTTAGGATTTCCCAGATATCGCCGAAATGCACCATGCGGCCTTTTCGGCTGGGCGTGATGTCGGTGGTGAACACCTTCACGGTCGGATACCCCGCCTGCACCGCTTCGCCCAGTTCACCAATGATGGCGGGCGCCACCGCGCCGCGCAGCATGATGTGATAGGCGTAATCGCAATAACATTTGCCCGCCCATTCCGTGTCGCGATGTTCGATCATGTCGCGGATGGATTGGCCCGGCTCGCCCGCCGCAAAATCGATCATCGTCGTGGTGCCGCCATACAGCGCCGCCTTGCTGACCTGGGAGGGCGGCGCGCTCCATGTGGGCTCGCCCCCTTCTTCCAGGGCGGGAATATGCCAGCCGCAATGCACATGTGGATCGACGCCGCCGGGGATGACGATTTTACCGGTCGCATCAATCGTTCGACCGGCCGCCCCCAGCGTCCCTGATGCGCCAAGCGCGGCGATGACGCCGTCTTTCACGCCAATATCCCAAGCGCCGGTTCCGTGTGGGGTGACGACCCTGTCGCTGCGAATTATCAAGTCAAACATGTTTTCCTCCCGAGCGGGGGCGCGCCCCTAAAAGCCTGTTTCATGCATTGTCGCGCCGGGCGATGGTTTCGGCAACCTCCGCATCGACCGTCTCCAGAAGCGTCTCAAACCACGCGCCCGGTAAATCCTTCGTAATACAAACAAATTTGCTCGCGCGCGCCGCATCCGGCCAGTGCTCCAGCCACAGAACAGGGTGAATAATATTCTGCACCCCGTGGATGACAGCGGGCTTGTCCGGACTTTCGAGCAGATTGACGACGCCTTTCAAACGCAGCAAATCAGCGCCGCAATGTTCCGCGAGTATTTCCAGAAACAGGGTCAGAGCGATCGCGTGAACTGGCGCCGCACGAGTAAAAGCATACGCGCGGATCGCGCCATCATGGCGGTTTGGATCATGCCGATCTGGATCGTGCCGGTCTGGGTCATGTTGATGCGCGTTATGATGGGCGCTCTCGCTCGCCAGCCAATCCCGCACGGCATCGCTTTTCGCCGACGCGTCCAGCCCGCCAGATCCAAACAACGCGCCCGGCGCCGCATCCTCCATGATCGCATCAAGAATGGGCGCCGCCGGGTTCAGGCCGCGCAAACGCTCTTGCAACGCAGACAAACCCGCAGGCTCCAAATCGGTTTTCGTCAGGATGATCGTATCGGCGATGGCCGCCTGTTTCACGGATTCCCCATGGGCGTCCAATGTTGCGGCGCCATTGACCGCATCCACCGTCGTCACCACCCCGTCCAGCCGCAACGCGCCAGTCAGCATTTTATCCGTCATCAGCACATGCAGGATTGGCGCGGGGTCCGCCAGGCCGGTCGTCTCGATAACGATCCGGTCAAATTGCATGATTTCGCCCCGTTGGCGTCGCGCCAGCAAATCCTCCAATGTCCGGGCAAGGTCGCCGCGAATGGTGCAACACAGACAGCCGTCATTGAGTTCGATGATATTGTCGTCGCTGGATTCCAGCAGGATATGATCCAGCCCCACCGCGCCGAACTCATTGATAACGACTGCGGTGCGCGCCATGCCCGGATCGCGGATCAATCGCGACAACAGGGTCGTCTTGCCACTGCCCAGAAACCCGGTCAGGAGGTTGATGGGAATTGAGTCCAGATCGCTCATCTCAGGAGCCCACCACAAGCCGGTGCGCCGCCGCATCGGGGTCCAGCGCGTCGCGCACCGCGCGCAACATGCCCTGCGCCCCCGCATAAGGTTGCGCCAGCAACGCCGCCAGCGCCCGGTCGGCTGCTTTTTCAGAGTCGGCCTCGGTTGATACGCTCCAGTACGGCGCGGGACCGTCATCGATAACGCGTCGGACAAAAACTAGAGCCCCCCCATCGGGGCGATGAACAACACAGCCGTCGGCCTCAACCGTCACATGCCCCGCAATGCGCCAGACGGACAGCCCGCCAGTCAGCAGGTCGAAGAGCCGCGCGTCCCAGATTGACTCATCGCCCGGCATGGCTTTCATCATAATCACCTTCAAACAGAGAGACATGAGCGCTGACGACTTTCCAGCCCGTATCGGGAAAGCGCGCCCAGGTCTGGCTTTGCCGCCCGATCGCATCCTGGCCACGCACCTTGTAGACCAGATTGACCGTCGCGATGTCCCGGCCAAGCGTCAGAATATCCAGCCGGATACGTTTTTCCTTTGTGCCGGGACCGGGCGGACGCGCGACGCGGTGTTGGTGAATTTCATCGAACCCGTATCCGTGTTCGTCCCGCGCCAGCCGAATGGTGTGCGGACTGTTCCAGAATGTGTTGTCCAGAACATCGACATTTTTATCGATCAACGCCTGTTCGTATTGTTCAAACAACACGCGCACTTCTTCGACCACATCGGCGATGTTCGCAATCATGTCGCCCATTACGCGCCTTCCACTTCCAACAGAATAGACGCGGCGGCGTCGGATAAAACCTGACACCCCGCAACAATATCAAAATCATGACTGTCTTCCGCGAAGTCATGGCTAATCCCGTCGATAGAGGGAATAAACAGCATCGCGCAGGGCAGTTTTTCATGAATAACCATGGGGTCGTGCCCCGCCGCGCTGGGCATGCGCCGCCATTTTTCCGGCGCAAACCCCTCCGCCGCCTGGGCGATGTGCTCCTGAAAGCCCTCGCTCATATGACTGGGAAGAATTGGCGGGCGCGAACGTCCCGCTTCCACCCGAATGCGGCCGCGCGCGTTCACCGACTCCACAATTTTCGCCACCGCACCCTCCATGGCGTCCAGCACATCCTCGCTGCCATCGCGAAACTGCAACGCCAGTTCTGCATAACCCGGCACAATGGACGAGGCGCCGGGCTCGATCGTCGCCTGACCGATGGTCCAAACCGTGCGGTCATTGGCGTGCTTGGGAAATTCCTCGTTGATCCGATGGCCGATTTCAAACATGGCGGTCGCCGCGTCCTTGCGCCGGGCCATGGTGGTTGTGCCTGCGTGGTTCTGCGCGCCATAACATTTGATCGCCATGCCGCGAATGCCCACGATGGCGGTCACCACGCCGATTTGCTCGCCCGCATCCTCCAGATATCCGCCCTGCTCAATATGAGCCTCCAGATACCCAAGATAGCGCCCTTCTTCGATGGCGAGGCGCGGCGTGTCGGTGAGGCCCAGCTGCGCCAGACGATCCGCCAGCGTCGTGCCATCACGCCCAACGGACGCCGCCTCATCCGCCGGGTTGAGCGTGCCGCACCAGGACCGACTGCCAATACAGCCCAGATAATTACCCTCCTCGTCCTGCCACGACACCGGGTCGATGGCGAGATGGGCGGTCGCTGGATCCTCCGCGCAGGCGCGCGCAATCTCCAACCCATAAATGACGCCCAGTGAACCATCCAGCCACCCGCCGCGCGGCTGCGTGTCGGAATGCGACCCGATAATCAACGCCTTGCCTTTGTTGCGAGAGCGCCCCAAGACATTACCAACCCCGTCCAGCGTCGGGTCCAAACCGGCCTCGGCGAAGCGCTCCATCAACCAGCGCCGCGCCGCCATATCAACATCACTGAAAGCAGGCCGAACCACCCCATTCTCCACCGCGCCGAACGCGCGCAAGTCGCGAAGGTCTTTTAACAGGCGCTCGGCGTTTATTTTCGGCATATCTCTCTCCCTGTAGGCGGACGCCGCGTAAAATGCGCCGCAATGGCGATTATTGTTCTAAGGACGTGATTTTATGGCAGTTTATTATTTGGCTAGGATACCACAAGATATCGGGGTAGGTCGAATGTCCGTATTCGACGACAAGCGGAAATCCGTCAGGCGCGCTCGAGCGTCCGCTAAGCGCCAAAAGCAGATATGCGGATCGGAAGCGAAATCAAAATCTACCTTCATCCCACGATAGAGCGCCGTCGCTAAGCGGATATACTCTGTATCGAGCTAAAGTCTCTTGATTTTCTCTTCGCAAACACACATATCTGGGAAATGATTTCATGTCGTAGCATCGGTAAATTACTGCGAATTATGAGCGCCGTCGCAATTTTGTGGGGCTTCTCAGGGTATTTTACATCGGCTGAGGCGCATAAATCAGCTGGCTTTGCTTCGACTGAGATTCCGTCAGTTAGCGCGCACAACACGGCCACATCGAAAAACGCGCCCGTTTCGAAACACGAGGATCACCGGCACTGCGCCGGCGCCGGACATATGTGTCATGCCGGTGCGATGATATTTATCGGGTTGGACCAGTTGACGCCCAGCGTTGACGGTAGCCCGATTGAGCGGCTTATAGATCGGCGCTCGAGTCGATTAGTCCCGCCGCTCCACAGACCACCCAGACAAACGCTCGGCGCCCACGCTTAAGCGAAAAAAATCGGTTTGCACCGGTTTCTAGCGCCGACCGGCGATGACGGCACTGTACCGTCATCCTCCACCCCAAAATGAAAAATTAATTGGAACCGTCAGGAATCCGATG
>JBLHZD010000175.1:0-8634 GCA_047631095.1 Alphaproteobacteria bacterium | reverse complement strand
CGGTGAATCCTTTTGCAAACCCGCCCAGCGCCTGTTTCCCGGCGCCATAATTCCACGCCATGGTGACGACGTTTCGATGCCCGTCATCATAGACGACCTTGCCGCTGGGGAAGGAGGGCTGCCAGTTGGAAAAGGACGTGCGGAAAATATTGGGCGCGCAAAGCGGCCCGGTGATCTGGTTTGCGCCAGCATTGGGCACGATTGTGATGATTTTTTCTTCTCGCGCAATTTTCGCCATGGCCATCGCCACGCCCGAATGTACGGGGCCGACCAGGAAATCGACCTTTTCGCCGGTGATCAGCTTGTTTGTGTTTTCGGTCGCTTTTGGCGGTTTGGCCTCGCTATCGAGCTGGACGAAATCGACATCCCGACCGCCGAGCTTTCCACCGGCCTGCGCGATGGCGAGTTTCATCGCGGCGGTGATTTTTTCGCCTAGAAACGCATAGGTGCCGCTATAGGGCAGGAGGACGCCGATTTTTATTTTCGCCGTCCCGCCGATCGCGAACCGTGTGGGGATGAAAGTCGTGGCGGCGACGCCTGCGAGCGCGCCTTGGACAAAGTGTCGGCGTTGGCGGTTAGGCTGAGTTGTTTTGGACATGGAGTGCTCCCTAATACTGAACCGCAGCCGACGCCAGCAGGCTTTTTCGACTGCGTGACAAAGACCGGTTTCGCGTCAAACAGAACGCGGTGATATTAGGAGGGAAGGGTGTTTTTGGCAATTATGACGCCGTTGGCGCCCTGCAATTTGGCGGTGCTCATATCGGTATCCTGTAAATTGACGTCCTCCAGGTCCGCGTCTGAAAAGTCGGTCTTTTCGCAGTTGCAATTTGTCATGTTAGCGCCAACAAAATGCGCGCCAATACAGCTGGCCTCGCTCAGGTCCACGCCAGACAAATCGGCGTCATGCAACCGCGCGCTGTCCAGATTGGCCGTCCACTTTTGGCCAATCGTGCCATGAAGCGGAACCGGCCCTATCTTCGCGCCAGTCAGTTTGGCTGATGACAAATTGGCGCGACTCAATCGGGCACCGCGTAAATCGGCGTAACTAAGATCCGCGCCGCGCAAATCCGCATGTTGCAGATCCGCCATGATAAGATGGGCGCGGGATAAATTGGCGCCGCGCAACCGACAATAGGATAAATCCGCCATCGAAAGATTAACGGTCATAAGGTCTTTGTCAGACAGGTCATAACGAGGAAATTCAGCGCGTTTTCCGTCTTTTCCTTTGGAAATTACCCATGCATGGTGCGCGTCTAAAATATCGGCTAATTCAGTTTCGGTGGCTCTGAATTCACGCGGGATAGAGGCGCGGGTAATGTCGGTTTTCGAAAAATCGACGCCGTCCAGAATAGCGCAGACCAGGTCCGCCCCGGCCAAATTCGTCCGGTCCAGCCAGGCGCCGGTCAAAATAGCCCCGTGCAGGATAGCCTCGCCGAGATTTGCGTCGCTGAGGTCACACCCTTCCAGATTAGCCCCAACCATTGTGGCGGCGGTTAAATCCGCTCGAGACAAATTGACATCGGAAAGATTAGCGTCTGTCAGGTCGGTTTCGATGACGACGGCGTCGCCCATCCGCGCGCTGGAAAGGTCGGCGTTGTCGAGTTTGGCGCCGCTTAGAATGGTTTCCTCATTATCGGTGGACACCATGTTCAATTCACCGGATTTGTCGCGCGTGTATAAGATTCCGGCGCGTAAGTCCGCTTCGCATAGGGAGGCCGCAGACAAGTTGGTTTTGCGCATACACGCGCCACGCAGGTCGCAGCGGTTCAAAATGACCCGCTGCATCTGTGCTTCGGTCAAATCCGCTGCATAGAGAATAGACGACTCAAGGTTTGCGCCGAGCAAATCGGCGCCCTTTAGCTTCGCGCCGGTGAAATCTGCAGATCGCAAATTGCGATTTGATAAATCCAGATACGACAAATCCAAAAGCTTCAGCATCGCCCGCTTTCCGCCCTCGACATTGTCGAGGAACTTGGCGTGGAGATCCATGATGACGTCGAGTTCGTCCTGCGTTAGCTTTTTGCGTTGGAACTCCGGCTTTATGCTTGGCGTTTCTGACATATTCCTCGCTTCGTTTAAGAGCCTACGACCGCGCCGTATTCTCCTATTTATCAATCACTTTATACACAACTGGACCATAAAGCGCGCCGAAACCCGCCGCTTCCGCTTCTTTCAACCGATCCTGAGCGACCCGCGCGCCTCGTGCGTCCACGCCCAGTTCATCAGCCAGTTTCAAAGCATAGCTGATATCCTTGATCGAGTATGTGACCGGGAATACATCATCGGGGAATTTATCTTTCACCATATAATCCATGCCGTGTTTCCGAAGGACAAAGCTATCTGCGGAACCGCGCGACAGTGTTTCAAAGAGTAGTTCGCCGTCTACGCCGGCGCGCCGACCAATAGCCAGCGCTTCAGCCAGGGCGTTGGTGTTCATGAAGACGACCATGTTGTTCATCAATTTCATGACCTGACCGGTTCCCACGGCGCCGCAATGGGTGATTCCGGTGCCCATGCACGCCATGGCGGGGTGAATGCGATCAAAGACTTCTTTGGAGCCGCCTACCATGATGCTCAAGGTGCCGTCCTGTGCGGATGACACGCCTTTTGCGATGGGCGCGTCGGCGAAATCAACAGATTTTTCCGCAAATTTTTCCGCGACCTCGCGCGCCACGTTGGCCGTTGCAGTGGTCATATCCACGATGGTCTGACCGGCGCGGACATGGGCCAGTAACCCGTCATTGGCGCCCTCATGTTCACCAAGACAAACAGCGCGCACCTGGGGTTCGCCGGGCAAGCACATGATGATCATATCGACGTCAGCCACGAGTTCAGCGATGCTCGCCGCCGCGGTAACGCCTGCATCGGCCAAGGCCGCGACGTTTTTTGGCTCCCGGTCATAGGCGATGACGGGAACGCCAATTTTGGTTGCGAGATTGCGGCACATCCGACCGCCCATGACGCCTGTTCCAATAAAGCCGATTTTCTTGATTTCCGCCACGGTGATGCTCCTTCGAAAATAGAACGGGATGAATGCGCATGAAAAAGTTGATCATGCAGGGATGCGCATGAAAAAGTTCATCATGCAGGTATGATTGTAAAAAATGGCAGAATATACAAAGAGGCTGAATTTAAAAGGACAGGATAAAAATGGCTGACCGCGCTGCTCCGCACTGGCATTTTACTTGCGTCCATCGGTGGGCGGGGTTAAGGAAAATCCGGGCTAAATTTCGATTGATCAATGTTACGGGAAAGGCGCTGTCCAAATGAGCGAGCAACACCACACCAAGGTTCTCATTATCGGTTCGGGACCGGCGGGTTATACGGCGGCGATCTACGCCGCGCGCGCCAACCTTTCGCCGATGATGGTTGCGGGATTGCAGCCCGGCGGGCAGTTGACCATCACCACCGATGTCGAGAATTACCCTGGTTTCGCCGACGCGGTGCAAGGACCTTGGCTCGTGGAGCAAATGCGGTTGCAAGCGGAGCATGTGGGTACGAAAATCGTGTCAGACATCATCACCAATGTCGATTTCTCCACCCGGCCTTTTGTGTGCACGGGCGATGGCGGCGATACTTACACGGCGGATTCGGTGGTGATCGCGACCGGCGCGCAGGCGCGTTGGCTTGGCCTCGACACCGAACAAAAATTTATGGGCTTTGGCGTCTCCGCCTGCGCGACTTGCGATGGTTTCTTCTTCCGCGATCAGGAAATCGCCATTGTCGGCGGCGGAAACACCGCGGTCGAAGAGGCGTTGTTCCTGACCAATTTCGCCAGCAAGGTGAACGTCATTCATCGGCGCGACCAGTTCCGCGCGGAAAAAATCATGCAGGACCGTTTGTTCAATAATCCCAAAGTGAACGTCATATGGGACCATGCCCTGGACGAGGTTTTGGGCGATGAAGACCCGCTCGGCGTTACCGGCGCCCGGGTTCGCAATGTCAAAACCGGCGATGTTACTGATTTGGCCGTAAATGGCGTGTTTATCGCCATTGGACATGACCCGGCGACCGGCGTATTCAAAGGGCATGTTGAGATGGACGCGGAAGGCTACATCCTTCATGCGCCAGACAGTACGGCGACCAATATACCGGGCGTTTTCGCCGCGGGCGATGTGATCGACAAGGTCTACCGTCAGGCCGTGACCGCTGCGGGCATGGGCTGTATGGCGGCCCTGGAAGCCGAGAAATTCGTGGCTGAACACGCATCTCAGACCGCCCAGGCCGCCGAATAGAGCCCAATTAGAGCCGAGGTTGTTAGGCCTCGGCGTCTATTTCCGCAAAGACCTCTCTGGCGACATGGAATGCGTCTAGCGCTGCGGGCGCGCCGCAATACGGGAATGTGTGCAATAGCGCCTCGCGAACTTCGTCGCGCGTAATGCCATTGTTCAAGGCGCCGCGAATGTGGACGCGGAGCTCGCGGGGACGGTTCAGCGCCGTCAACATGGCCAAATTCATGAAGCTTCGGGTTTTCTTTTCCAGACCGGGGCGAGTCCAGACTTCGCCCCAGGCGAAATCCGTCACAACGTTTAATAACGCCAAAGAATCCTTGTCGGCGTTTGCGGCTGAACGCTCAACATGCGCGTCGCCAAGGACGGAACGTCGCATTGCGTCTGCTTTTTGGTGAAGATCGTCACTCATGAATTGGCTCCCGTAATGGTGAAAAAATTAGCGCTTATATGTCTGTGTGCATTCGCAAATCGTCAAGGTCGGATTTGGGAACCGGGCGAGGGCTGTGGCAAAATTTGCCCGCACGCCTTGCTTGAACCAAATAGAGCCTCCGGTTAGCATAGGACGAGCGCTATTGCGGATAGCACGGGCAAACATATTGAGAGACGACTTTCGCCATGTTCAAGGCAGATAAGAAACCAACGGAAGAAACGGTGGCGCCACCCTCCGTGATCGGCGCGGACCTTCGCATTACGGGCGCTATGTCCACCGAAGGCGCGGTGCGTGTGGATGGCGTGGTCAATGGCGATGTCGAGGCCGAAGTTCTGAAGCTGGAAGGGGCGATTAACGGCGTCGTCACGGCGGATGCGGTTTATCTGATGAGCACGGCGCGGATGCGTGGTGATGTCATTCATGCAAAATTATCGGTCGAAGGTGGGGCCATGGTTGATGGCAATTATCGCCAACGCGACGCGTCAGACGCCTCCATTGAGGCGCGTTTACACACAGCGCCGGTATATGAAAATGAACGAAGCGCCGTCAGAAACATTGGGTCCAACAGCACTGTTTTGCAGGGGCCGCGCACGCCGTTGGCGGGCTAAAGTAAGCCGGCGCCGTCGCGTTGATCTTCAATTACGCGCCGTCTTTGCGTCACGGCGCCAGTTCGTCAAAAAAACAACTTGCAAACGGGTCATTCTGCTTTCATATCCAGCGCTAAATTTCGTGGCCGCTCAAGCGGCCTTTGACGCCGTTCGTGTGGAGTGATTGGAATGAAGGATAGCATTCTCGGTAGTAGCGCCCTGGCGCCAATTTCGGACGTTTCCCATGTGGATTTTGATTCACGAGCTGAGGCGCCGGCGCGAAAAGATTTTTTCAAAGAACGCGATGGCGTCGATTTTGCCGGAACCCATTTGATTGTCGACCTTTGGGGCGCGTCGCGTCTGGACGATATTGATTTTATTGAACAGACCATGCGCGAGTGCGTGACGGCGGCGGGCGCGACACTACTGCATATCCACTTGCATCATTTTACGCCCAATAACGGCGTGTCCGGCGTTGCGGTGCTGGCGGAGTCGCATATCAGCATCCATAGCTGGCCGGAATGCGGCTATGCGGCGATGGATATATTTATGTGTGGCGACGCCGATCCACAGCGCGCCGTTGATGTTTTGCGCGATGCATTTACGCCCGACCGGATGGATGTGGGCGAACACCTTCGCGGTCGGCGACCGTGACCACCAATTCGACCGACTGGTTTGAGGAAACCCTGTACCGGGGGTTTCGCGCGCAGTATCGAATCGAAGAAATTTTACATGAAATCAGAACCGACCATCAGCATCTTGTACTGTTTCGCAACGAGACGTTCGGTCACGTTCTCGCGCTGAACGGAATCATCCAGACGACGGAACGCGACGAATTCATCTACCATGAAATGCTGACGCACACGCCGATACTGGCGCATGGCGCGGTGCGCGATGTATTGATCATCGGCGGTGGCGATGGCGGCATGATGGAGGAAGCGCTGAAGCACAAGTCGCTGCGCCGCGTGACTCTGGTGGAAATTGACGCAGGGGTGATCGAATTCAGCAAACAACATCTTACGTCTATTTGCGGCGCTGCGTTTGAAGACTCCCGCGTAGAGATTGTTATCGGCGACGGCATGAAATACGCGGCGGAAACGGATCAGCGATTCGATGTTGTGATTGTCGATGGTACGGATCCGGTCGGCCCCGGCGAAGTTCTGTTTACCGAAAAATTTTACGCCGCTTGTAAACGATGCCTGACGCCGGGTGGGGTTCTGGTGACGCAAAATGGCGTGCCGTTTATGCAAGCCGAAGAATTGCGCGGCACGGTTCAGGCCCTGCGGTCGATCTTCGTTGATGCAAGCTGTTACACGGCGACGGTGCCCACCTATGTCGGGGGTAGCATGGCGTTTGCGTGGGCGAGCGATGACGCCAAATTGCGGACGCCGTCAGTGGACGTTTTGCGAGAGCGCTATGCGTCAGCGACGCTGGTCACCAATTATTACACACCGGATTTACATCTCGCCGCCTTCGCCCTGCCACACTATATCGAGCGGATTATGGCCGATTTATAAGGCCTGCCTGATTGTCGGAAGGATCGCGCCATGAGCGAATGGATGGAAGAGGTGGACGTCGTTTATGGGGCGTGGCGGCTTCAGTTGAAAATAGATGAAGTTCTGGTGCGCCGTCGTGGCGCCCACCACGATATTTTACTGTTTGAGAATAAGCTGTTTGGCCGTGTGCTTACGCTTGATGGCGTAGTGCAGACGACTGAGCGCGACGAATTTATATTTCACGAGATGCTCGTTCACGTACCGCTGCTGGCGCATCCTGCGCCGCGCCGGGTTTTGATCATCGGCGGCGGCGATGGCGGCGCGTTGGAGGAAGTTCTTAAACATGACTGCGTTGAGGCCGTGACGCTGGTGGAAATCGATGAGGCTGTGGTTGAATGCAGTCGTGAATTCCTGCCGTCGATCTGTGGCGCGGCGTTTGAAGATCCCCGCGCCACAATCGTCATCGACGATGGCGTCGCCTTTGTCGGAGCCTCCGAAGATCAATATGACGTCATCCTTGTTGATTCCACGGACCCGGTCGGCCCCGGCGAGGCCTTGTTCGAATCATCCTTTTATCAAAATTGTCGAGACCGTCTTGCGCCCGGCGGCGTATTGACGTCTCAATTTGGCGTACCCTTCGCCGAGCCGGAGTGGTTGGCGCGCCCTTATCTCCGGTTGACGGATTCGTTTCCGAATACGGGATGTTATCTGGTTCCGGTACCCGCGAATTATGGGGGATTTCTGGCGTTTTGCATGGCGTCGGGCTCCGACGCGCCCTTCAATGTTGAACCGGATACCTTGCAGGACCGTTTCACTGCAGCGGGCGTTGAGACCCGATATTATACGCCTGAAATGCACAAAGCCGCGTTTGCGCTGCCGCCTTACGTTGCTGAAATTATTAGCTGACCAGACCGGCGAAAGCGGTCTAAAATCCCCCATGCGCGAAGTTCGATTGAAGTCTGAATACTGGGTCCAGGCCCATTTGCGAAAATGCAATGCGGTGGGGGTTCCCGCCTATGTGGCGCGTTATGGCGACAATGACCGTGGGCTCGTTGTTTTGAAAATTAATACGCTGGTGGAAGGATGTCGGGTTTATACGCAAACCCGGGATATGGATGGAAATCTGGCGTGGCTGGCGGCGCTGGGGGGCGAATTGACGGCGGAACGGGACGCCGACGCCTATATTGCTCGGCAGACAGACCGAGATCCGGATTTATGGGTCGTGGAAATTGAAGACCGGGAAGGTCGGCGTTGGTTTGAAGGTGACGTGATATAGCGGTTGCCATTGTCAGGCCGGGGGGTCAACAATCCGGAATGGCGATGAATGCGGAATAGTCCAATGGAAGGAATTTAACGATGCGGTACCCGACGAACGATCTGGAAAATCATTGGATGCCGTTTACGGCGAACAGGGATTTCAAGAAGAACCCGAGGCTTGTCGTCGAAGGGCGCGGCGTTCATTACACCAGCCATACGGGCCATGATATTCTCGATGCGGTGTCCGGCCTTTTCTGCTGCCCCGCCGGGCACAGCCGCCCGGAAATTGCAGACGCCGTTCATGAGCAAATGAAGGAATTGGCGTATCTGCCGTCTTTCCAGCATGGCCACCCCGCAGCCTTTGAAATGGCGCGACGGGTCAAGCACCTGACGCCGGGCGATCTGGATTATATCTTCTTCACCAATTCCGGCTCCGAAGCCGTTGAGACGGCGTTGAAACTTGCGTTGATGTATCATCGCGCGCGCGGCGACGGCCAACGGATGCGCTTGGTTGGCCGGGAGCGCGGTTATCACGGCGTCAATTTTGGCGGTTTCTCGGTCGGTGGGATTGTCAAAAACCGAGAAATGTATGGGTTGGGCGTACCGGGCGTCGTTCATATGCGCCACACCTG
>JBLHZD010000174.1:0-8662 GCA_047631095.1 Alphaproteobacteria bacterium | reverse complement strand
TCTACGGCAATTTTCGTTTGTGCCAAACCCCTTCTCTTAAGGGCATAAATCTGGCAACGTTGGTCTCGGGTCAGGTGGTGGTAAGCTTTTGGCATCCTGTGTCTCCTTCGTAAGAAATCCTCGATAACCCCACCTGACCTAGATGGCTCTCAAATTATGCACTTGGCTGTTGAATCCGCGATGCCAAATTAACGCATCAAATGCAATAATAGAGCGTCCTCCAGGTCTCGCCAATCGTCGCGCTGACCCGCTTAAATACCCCTCACAGACTAGGTTAGATAGGCCTTTAGGCCCGTCGCATCGGGTCAAATTTGCTCCAGGAGTCCGAAAATGAAAATTGCAATTCTCGACGATTACTTCGATACGATTCGCACGTTGGCGTGTTTTCCGATGCTCGATGGCCATGATGTCAAAGTTTGGAATGACCACGCGCAGGATGACGATACGCTGGCGACGCGACTGCATGACGTCGAGGTATTGGTCTTAATTCGTGAGCGGACGAAAATTCGTAAATCACTGCTGGAGCGCCTGCCGAATTTAAAACATATCAGTCAACGCAGCGTCTTTCCCCATATTGATATCGAGGCTTGCACGGCGCAGGGCGTGGTCGTTTCTTCCAATCAGCATTCCGGCACGCCGTCTTTCGCGACTGCGGAATTGACCTGGGCGCTGGTTCTGGCGGGAATGCGACAAATTCCGCAACAAATGGCGTCGCTGCAACGCGGCGAGTGGCAGTCTGGCGTCGGAAATTCGGTGCGCGGGCGCACGCTAGGCGTCTACGGTTATGGCCGTATCGGGAAGGTGGTTCTGGAATACGGAAAGCTTTTCGGTATGAAGCCTCTTGTTTGGGCGAGTGAAGGGTCACGGGAGCGTGCGCGCGAAGATGGCTGGGACGTCGCTGAAAGCCGGGACGCCTTTTTCGAAAACAGCGATGTCCTGTCTCTCCATCTGCGGCTCTATGATTCGACGCGCGGCATTGTCACCGCCAGCGATCTGGCGCGGATGAAACCGACGGCGTTGCTGGTGAATACCAGCCGGTCGCCCTTGATCGTGGCGGGCGCCCTGGAACACGGGCTGGAGGTCGGTAGACCAGGGATGGCGGCGGTGGATGTATATGACGACGAGCCGATGCGCGACGTCGACCATCCGTTGTTGAACATGGATAATGTCGTCTGCACCCCCCATATCGGCTATGTGACGGTCGAAGATTTCAACGCGCAATTCAGCGATATCTTCGAACAGGTTCAGGCCTACGCCGCCGGCGCGCCGATCCATGTCGTCAATCCAGACGCACAAACATAAACTTGCGTTCCAGGTGAATTTTGCGGCGTGCGACACGTAAAACTGTCTGTTGAAATCGAAAATGTCGATGAGAGGCGCCTTGAAAATCATAATTTTCAAGCGCTATCCTTTTGAAGAAATCTAGGGTGAGGGAATAAGAAAAATGGCTGTGGATTATGTAATCATCGGCGCTGGATCGGCGGGATGTGTGCTGGCGGACCGGCTAAGCGAAGACGGCGCCAATGTCGTGTTGCTGGAGGCCGGACCCAAGGATCACAATATGATGATCCACATTCCAGCGGGCGTTCGCTCGCTGTTGCACCACCCTGTGGTCAATTGGAACTATAGCTCGGAACCAACCGAGGGCAGCGGCGGACGCCGTATCCATTGGCCGCGCGGAAAAGTGCTTGGCGGGTCCAGCTCTATCAACGGTATGCAATATGTGCGTGGCAACGCCGCCGATTACGACGGTTGGGCGCAGATGGGGTGCCGGGGATGGACCTTTGAAGACGTCCTGCCATATTTCAAAAAATCAGAAAATTATCGGGAAGGCGGCGACCCGGATGTGCGTGGCAGCGGCGGCCCTCTGGAGGTGGAGGACGCGAGAACGATCTTGCCGCTGACCCATAAGTTTGTCGAAGCCGCGCAGGAGGTGGGGTACAAATTTAATCCGGATTATAATGGCAAGGAACAGGAAGGCGTCAGCTATTCTCAAATGACGCGACGGGGTCGTTTTCGCGCGTCCACGGCGCGGACCTATCTGTCGCGTGCGAAAAACCGTCCCAATCTGAAGATCGAAACCGAAGCCGTCGCCACCAAATTATTGCTGGAAGAGGGTAAATGCGTTGGCGTGGCGTTCCGTCAGGGCGGCCAGGACCGGGAAATTCGCGTTGAGCGGGAAGTCATCCTGTCCGGCGGCTCCATCAATTCGCCGCATCTGCTCCAGGTGTCCGGTATCGGCCCCGGTGAACATTTGCGCTCGATAGGGGTTGAGGTGAAGCATGAGCTGTCCGGTGTTGGCGACAATCTGTCCGACCATTACGCCACGCGGGTTACCCAACGCGTAAAGAACGCGCTGACCATTAACCAGATGGCGCGCATGCCTCGGGTGATCCCTGAAGTCATTCGCTGGTTTGTTAAGGGAGACGGCGCGCTCACCTTTGGCGCGACGACGGTGATGGTGTTCACGCGCAGCCGGGAGGGGCTGAGCAGCCCCGATCTTCAGTTTTTGTTCGCGCCGGTCAGCTTTGATCCGCAACGGAAGAACGAGTTGGAGAAGGAACCGGGCATGGCGATTGCGGTTTGTCCGGGGCGCCCAGAAAGTCGGGGAACGATTATGGCGTCCAGCCCTGATCCCCTGCAGGCGCCGACGATTATTCCCAATTATATGTCGGTGGACAGCGACCTGGAAGTCATGTTGTCGGGCATCAAACAAGCGCGCAAAATTTTCGATGCGCCCGCTCTGGCGCCCTATACAGCTGGTGAAACCAGGCCGAATACGCCGATTGAAACCATCGAGGATGTGCGGAAATTCGCACAGCAAACCGGAACCACCGTGTATCATCCGGTCGGCACGTGCAAAATGGGCGAGGACCCGAAGGCGGTTGTCGATTCGCGGCTTCGCGTGCATGGGTTGTCTGGATTACGGGTTGTCGACGCCTCCGTCATGCCGGTTGTGACCACGGGCAATACGAATGCGCCGACGATCATGATTGCGGAAAAAGCGGCGGATATGATCCGCGAGGATTACGCGCGATAAATTTACGATAGTTCAATAAAGGCGATGCCGAACGATGACGACGGAACGGATCTATAAAATTTGCGCTGCGGCGGAATGGCGTGCAGCGGAAAAAGCCGGTGAATTTACCGGGAGTGCGGTGGACATCGCCGATGGCTTTATTCATTTTTCCACTGCGGACCAGCTGGCGGAAACCGCGCGCAAACATTTCTCCGGTCAGTCCGGCTTGGTTCTGGTGACGGTGGAGACCGGTCTTGTGCGCGGCGAATTGAAGTGGGAACCATCGCGTGGCGGCGCCTTGTTTCCACACCTGTACACCGCATTGAACCTTGATGCGGCGACAGCGGTGCAGCCCATGCCGCTGGGCTCTGATGGCGCGCCGATGCTTCCCGATACGCTTTAGGGTTTCGTCAAAACAGCGTGGTTGGCGTCGCCAAATTTACGCGCTTACAATGAGAACACCGTTATTAGTTGGAGTGAATGTGAATGAGTACGCCTGAATACGAAATTTTTGCGATCAAATATGGCGATCGCGTTGGGTCTCGCGGCACGATCTTTATGCATGGGGACCTGCATGACGCGCCGCTGGGCATGGATTATTTCGTATGGGTCATTCGCAATGCGGATCGCACCATCGTCGTCGATGTTGGCTACAATCAGGCCGAGGGCGAAGGCCGGGGACGGACCTTCCTGCGCTGTCCGACGGAGGGAATGCGCATGATCGGCGTCGAGGCTGCTGAGGTGGAGGATGTCGTGATAACGCATATGCATTACGATCATTCCGGCAATCTTTCGCTGTTCCCCAAAGCGACGTTTCATATTCAGGACGCAGAGATGAATTATGTCACCGGGCGCGGCATGACCCACCCGGCCTTACGGCATTCCTTTGTGCTGAACGAGGTCAAGGAGATGGTGAGCGCGGTGTATAGCGACCGGGTGGATTTTCACGATGGCGACGAAGAAATTGCGCCGGGCGTGAGCGTGCATCACATTCCGGGTCATACGCCGGGTCTGATGGCGGTGCGGGCCAACACCAAACGCGGCCCGGTTGTGGTCGCTTCGGACACGGCGCATTATTACGAGAGCATCACCGACGGCACGCCGTTTATGAACCACGAAAACCAGTTTCAGATGCTCGAAGGATTTCGGCGCTTGCGGAAACTGGCGGCGTCGGACCAACACATCGTGCCGGGTCATGACCCGCTGGTGATGGCGCGCTACCCTGCGGCGTCTCCGGAACTGGAAGGCATCGCGGTGCGGCTTGATCTGGCACCGTCGGAATAAACCGGAAAACAACTTCGAACGAAAATTACAAAGGGAGAAACACGATGGATATCAAACGCGCGAATTCGCGCCCAACCAAAATGGCACCGGAAGCGAATTTCACCGGCCAGGTTTTGCAGGACGCCGTCATTGTTGGCGCCGCGCCGTCTCGGATGCGAGCGACGAATGTAACCTTCACGCCGGGCGCCCGGACCGCTTGGCATTCTCATCCCGTTGGCCAGACGCTGTATTGCGTTGTCGGCGTCGGGCGGGTTCAGTTGGAAGGTGAGCAAGTTCAGGAATTGCACCCGGGCGATACAGCCGTCATTCCGCCCGATACGCGCCATTGGCACGGATCCGCGCCGGACCGGCTCTTCACCCATCTCGCCATGTCGGAAGTCAGCGATACAGGCGCGGGCACTGAATGGTTTGAGAAGGTCAGCGACGGAGATTATGGCGCAGCGCCGGGAGCAATCTCTTAAGTAACGTTAAACGGGCGGTGGGGACACGGCGTCTCAGTGAAAGCTGGAATGAGAGTCTCCACCGCCTGTTCTTGTTTGGGCTCGGCTAACCGCCATATCCCTATCCGATATCAGGTCCGGCCTCTTGTCCGGCCTCTCCCCGTTCATTTCATCAGGAACCGCGCGTGCTTCGTTTTTCCGTTCTCGATCAATCTATAGCGACTGAAGGCCGACCCCAGGGCGCGGCGATCCGCGATACATTGGACCTGGCGCGTCATTGCGACACGCTGGGCTATCACCGGTTCTGGGTATCGGAACATCACAGTCACCCCACAATCGTTGGCACTGCGCCGGAAATCCTGATCGCCGCCATCGCAACGAATACCCCGCGTATTCGCGTGGGCAGCGCCGGGGTGATGCTACCGCATTACGCGCCGCTGAAAGTCGCGGAACAATTTCGCGTTCTGGACGCCTTGGCGCCGGGCCGGATCGATCTGGGGTTGGGGCGCGCGCCGGGCTCGGACGGGCGTACAGCCCATGCGTTGAACCCAATGGCCAATGAACGCCCGCAACAATTCCCGTCCGATGTTGCGGATTTGACGGCCTGGCTGCATGGCGAACCGCTGCGTGAAAATCATCCTTTCTCGATGATTGAGGCGCAACCAAAGGGCGATACGGCGCCGGAAATGTGGATGCTGGGCAGTTCCAATTTTGGCGCGCAGGTCGGGGCTCACTTTGGCATGCCCTATAGTTTCGCCTGGTTCTTCACCGATGGGCGCGGCGGCGCCGAGGCGCTCAACCTTTACCGCGATACTTATCAGCCGAGCGAACGCCACCCGGAGCCGGTGTCCGGGATTTGCGTCTGGGCGCTGGCGGCGGATACGGACGAAGACGCGCACTTCCATTTCTCATCGCGCGCGCATTGGCAGATGCATCGGGATCGCGGCCAGTTTCTGCCGTTCCCTGCGCCGGAGAGCGTCGCTAAAATTGACTATTCCAGTACTGAGGCGCGGATCATCGAAGATTTGCATCAGAAAAACTTTGTTGGCGCAGCGCCTGATGTCGCGGCGCGAATTCGCGATCTGGCGGCGCAGCTGGGCGTTCAGGAAGTGGCGGTCGTGACCTGGACTCATAACGCGGCGGCGCGACGGCGCAGCTATGAATTACTGGCGGCGGAATTCGGGCTGAACGCGACGGATGCCTCTTCCGCAGCCGCACAAACCTAAATCGAGGAAAATATTTTGACGTACCATGTCGATGAAAATGATGTCATGTGGGCGCCGCAGGACGTTGTGCGCGAACAAATCGCCTCGGTGCTGGCCGCATGGGGCATGAAGCCGGAGCACGTGGCCGAGACGGCGGCCGTTATGGTCGATGCGGACGCCTGTGGCATTGATACTCATGGCATTTCGATGTTGCCGCCTTACGATGATCGCCGTCGCCGCAACGTGATTACCCTGGACGTCAACATTAAGGTCGTGAAGGAAACGCCGACAACCGCGTTGATCGACGCCGGGGGCGGGCTGGGCTATGTGCCATCGCTCATGGCGACGCGGATGTGTATCGAAAAAGCGAAGAAGCTGGGCATGGCGGCGGTTACGGTTCGGGAATCCGCTCATTTTGGCGCGACCGGGTTTTACACACGCATGATGGCGGCGGAAGGCCTTATCGGTATTGCGACGACGAATGGGTCCGGCCCGCGCACCGCGCCGACCTTTGGCAAGGAAGGCAAACTTTCGACCAATCCCATCGCGTTTGCGGCGCCGACCAAGCGCAATGACGTCTTTTCTCTGGATATGGCGACGACGACCGTGGCGGCGGGCAAAATTCGCAATAAGTGGAACGAGGGGGACCGGTTGCCGCTGGGATGGGCCAATGACGCCGAAGGCAACCCGTCGGACGATCCGGAGGTTTATATCTCGCGCGGCGGCACGCAAACGCCGCTGGGCGGCACCCGGGAGTTGGGCGGTCACAAAGGTTATGGACTGGCCACGATGGTGGAGATTTTATCCGCCAGTTTTTCCGGCGCCAGTCTGGACAGCTCTCCCAATCACGGGAACAACAAGCCGGGTTCCATGGAGATCGGGCATTTCTTTTTGGCGATTGACCCGACCCAGTTTCGCGACGCGGGTGAATTTGAAGACTCGACCGACGAGTTGATCGACTATCTGCACGCAACAAAACCATTGGATCCGGACAAACCGGTTATGGTCGCGGGTGAACCCGAAAATATTGTTCGCGAAGAGCGCAAGACGACCGGCATTCCCATTCCGCCGGGATTGCGCAAGCAAATACAGGAAATCGCGCGGCAATCCAACGCTGCGTTTTTGTTGGTGTAAGGGGCAAAACCATGACGGATAAAACACGCTATTACCCTGCAGAGATCATTTCGAAACAAAGCTCGGCTTTTTTGAGCGCATTTGGCATGCCGGACGCCTATGTCGAAATTTGCGCCGAAGTCATGACCGATTCCGACAAGCGCGGGGTTGATACCCACGGTATTTCCTGCATCCCGAATTACCATGAGCGTTGGGCCAACAATCAGATGACCCTGGACGCGGAGATCACCGTGGTTCGTGATAACCCCACGACGGCCTTGTTGGATGCTGGCGGTGGGCTCGGATACCCGGCGGCGCATAAGGCGATGCGTATGGCCATGGAAAAGGCCAAGGCCGTCGGGCTCGGCTCGGTCGCGGTGCGCAACTCCGCCCATTACGGCGCTGCGGGGTTCTATAGCCGGATGGCGGCGAGTGAAGGGCTGGTCGGGTTTGCGACGACGGGCACGTCCGCGCCGCGTGTTGTTCCCGCGTTGGCGGCGGACGGGGCGCTGGGCACCAATCCAATCGCCTTCACGGCGCCAACGAAACGCAACAAGCCGTTCAATCTGGATATGGCGACGTCCACGGTGGCGAGCGGTAAAATTCGCAACAAGGCGGTCGAAGGCGATGATCTGCCGTCGGGTTGGGCGGTCGACATGACTGGGCAGAGTGTGACGGATTCCGAAGCCTATTGGGATGGGGTGAACATGACCTCGCTCGGTGGCACGCGCGAGCTGGGGAGCCATAAGGGTTACGGGCTCGGCGCGATGGTGGAAATTCTGTCCTGCTGCCTGTCTGGCGCCAGCTTCGTCATGTCGCCGAACCATGGAAAGCGCACGCCGGGTAGTATGGAGATCGGCCATTTTTTCATGGCGATCAACCCGGTCTTTTTTCGCGAAGAAGGCGCGTTTGAAGAAACCACCGACCGGCTGATTGATGAATTGCACGCCACCACGCCCATAGATCCCGCACAACCAGTCTTGGTTGCGGGAGAGCCGGAGAATATGATCGAAGAGGAGCGAAGCCGAACCGGGGTTCCAATCCCGCCGGGACTTCGGGATCGATTGCAGGAACTGGCGGCGAAAACCGGCGCGGAATTCCTGCTGACCTGACGTAGCAACGTCAGGTAGTCAGAGTGTTAGGGCGTATGTTTCGCCAGAAAGGCGAGCACCGTATCGCGTTGTTCTTTCATATGAGCGGGGCCCTTCCAATCGTCCAGAAATTCGGTTCCCGGTAAGAGCGCTTTGAGTTCTTCCGCCGTCGCCGCGGGGTGCGGTACATCCTCACCCGGCAGCACGAGGGTCGGGGTTGTACAGTGACGGGCGAAATCCCGGTCCACGCTGAACACAAAATCCCGGTCGAACATATTTTTCCCAAACGATGCGACAGCGGCGTCATCCAGCCCGCCCCGCGCGGCGCGTTGTTCCTCCGTCCATTCCGCAAAGGAATCCGGAAAATAGGTACTGTGCACGGGATGCACGCCGATTGGATTCTGCAACACGGCGGCGGTGACGCGCGCTGGCGCCATTTCGCACAGCTTCAGACAAAAGCTGGAGCCGATGCAGCCGCCCAGGGTGTGGAATGTTTCGGCGCTCAGATGA
>JBLHZD010000173.1:0-8671 GCA_047631095.1 Alphaproteobacteria bacterium | reverse complement strand
GGCATATTACTGTTGCTTTCCTTTGGGTCAACAAGAAGAGTCGGTGAAAAGCATCTTATTTTCACCAAACATTCAGTCTATTCTCCACTCATGTCCTCAGACGATCCCTCTCCCGATTCTTCAAACCCCGAATTTGAAGCACAGGCTTTTCTTCGCCGCGCCGTCGAACGCCACCGGCTTGGCGATTTGGACCGCGCCATCGAACTTTATCGCCGCGCGCTCGACAGCGGCGCGATCCGCAATGCGGACGTCGCATCCGAAGCCCAGCGATTGTTGGGCTTCGCCTTGCGCGCGGCGGGCGATCCTGACGCCGCGTTGTCGGCGCTTGATCAGGCGTTGCAGCTGGCCTCCAACGAAAGCGCGGCGGTTCTTGACCCCATCCGAATCGAACGCAGCGCCGCCTTGCAGGATTGCGGGCGTTCCAAAGACGCCATCGCTGGGCTGAATTCCGTCTCGGAACCGACGCTGGATGCGCCGCTTGTACAGGCAGTGCTGGCGGACGCTTATCGTGCGCTGGGCCGACCGGATATCGCCGCCCCGCATTACCAACGACTTGTCGACTTGACGCCCAGCCCCGAAAATTTCGTGAATCTGGGCGCCTGCCAACAGGAAAACGGCGATCTGGACGGCGCGATCGTCCAGTACCAAACCGCAATCGAACGAGACGCCGACTATGGGCCCGCATCGACCAATCTGGGATTGGCGCTACTGGAAACCGGCGCCTTGGCGGACGCCGTCGCGCCGCTTGAGCGCGGCGTTGAGTTGGACCCCAAAGACGCGCTCGCACTTAATGGATTGGGCGCCGTTTATCTGCGACTGGGCCGCGAGAACGACGCGGAGAACGCCCTTACGCACGCGCTCGATAACGCGCCCGATCATGCGCCCGCCTGGAGCAATCTGGGCAACCTCCGCCAGGATCAACGCCGACTAGAAGAGGCGTTTGATGCGCATGACAAGGCCGTGGCGCTGGAGCCCGACAATCCTGAATTGCATTGGAACCGCGCGATGACGCGCTTGCTCTCGGGCGATCTGGCGCGCGGTTTCGAAGAATATGAATGGCGCTCGCAAACCCGCAACCACGCGCCACCCATGCACGGCTCGCCCCGTTGGGATGGTGGACCGCTGTCCGGGAAACATATTCTGCTAATGGCGGAACAGGGCTTCGGCGACATGATCCAGTTCGCCCGCTACGCCCCGCTTCTGGCGGCGCGTGGCGCGGATGTGACGCTCACCTGTTCGCCAAAACTGGCGGCGTTATTCCAGACGCTCGGTGACGATATCACCGTGGTGACGAAAATAAGCGCGGCCCGGCATATCGACTGCCACGCGCCGTTGATGAGCGTGCCCTACTTGTGTGAAACCACTCTGGAGTCCATTCCCGGCGACACGCCCTATCTGACGCCGCCGCCCGCCGCCCGCCGACGCCAAACGAACGACGACGAATCGGGTTGTGCTGGACCGGCAATCCCGGCCATCCAGACAACCCTCACCGGTCCTGCCCGCTGGACGCCTTTGCGCCGCTCTTCGACATTGAGGGGATTGAATGGGTTAATCTCCAGTTTGGCTCGGACGCCACGGCGGAAGGCGGCGAACACGGCTTGACCAATTGGAGTGATTATCTAAATGGATTTACGGACACCGCCGCCGCGCTATGCGCGCTTGATCGCGTCATCACCATCGATACGTCCACGGCCCACCTGGCGGGCGCGCTCGGCGTCCCCACCTGGGTCCTATTAAAATTCGCGCCGGACTGGCGATGGATGCTCGACCGTAACGATAGTCCATGGTACCCCAGCCTGCGCCTGTTTCGTCAAAGTCGCGCGGGCGTTTGGGAGGATGTTATCCTTCGAATTCGACAACAGCTTTTGGACGGGATCGACGCAGAATGATTCGCCGACTTTACGATGTGGCCATGAATTTGGCCGCTCATCCCCATGCGCTGTTCTGGCTCGCGATACTGACATTCGCAGAGAGTTCATTTTTCCCCATCCCGCCCGAGGCCATGATCATTCCCATGGTGCTGGCCCGGCCCGATCAGGCCTGGCGCGTGGTCGCCATCGCGACAGTCGCATCGGTCCTGGGTGGGTTCGCGGGGTATGGCATTGGCGCGCTGGCTTATGAGGGCGTGGGCAAGCCGATTATCGATTTTTACAGCGCTGGCGCAAAATTCGAGACGTTCCAGGGCTGGTATCGCGAATGGGGCGCCTGGATCGTCGCGGCAGGCGGGTTTACGCCGATCCCCTACAAGGTCGTGACCATCGCCAGCGGCGTCGCCGATCTGGATCTGGCGACCTTTGGCGCGGCGTCCTTTGGCAGCCGCGGCGCACGGTTTTTAATCGTCGCGGCGCTATTGTGGCGTTTTGGCGAGCCGATCCGAACCTTTGTCGAAGCGCGTTTAGCCCTGTTGGCGGCGATCTTTTTCGTCTTTCTGTTCCTGGGCTTCGCCGCCCTGAAATTTTTGGTATAGCCATGTCTAAAAAAATTTTTGACACGCCGGGCGAGCGATTGGCGGCCCTGGGATTGCTGATCATCAGCGCCGGGGTGCTGGCCAGCGCCTACGGTTCCCAATTCATCGGCGGGCTGCAACCGTGCCCGCTGTGCCTCTATCAGCGCATCCCCTGGTGGGTCGCGCTCGGCCTGGCGGCGCTGGCGCTTCGGCTGCACCCCAGGGCGCGTTTGCGCGACAGCGTGGTCATGACTGGCGCGGTCGCGGTGTTGATGGGCGCGGGACTGGCCGCCTATCATGCGGGCGTTGAGTATACCTGGTGGGCGGGCCCAACGACCTGTAGCGGCGGCGGCGCGCCAAATTCACTGGACGCCCTGCGCGCGCAAATTCTGGCCGCGCCCGTCGTGCGGTGCGACGAAGCCGCCTGGACCCTGTTCGGCGTTTCCATGGCGGGGTATAATTTCATCGTGTCGCTGATTGTTGGCCTTGGCGTGGCGGCGGCGACCTGCATGAAACAAAAAGGTTAACCTAATGACAGGCGCCAAACATAACGGCCCTGCTTTTTTGCCGGGCGACCCGGTTCCCAAAGACCAGATTGCGCGGATGATCCGCGTGGATCACGCGGGCGAATATGGCGCGGTGCGGATTTATGAAGGTCAGCTTTCGGTTCTGAAAAATCGCGCCAGCGCACCTGTTATCCAACACATGGCGGAACAGGAAAAACGCCATCTGGAAACCTTCGAGACCCTGATCGCGGACCGCCATGTGCGCCCGACGCTTCTGCAGCCTGTCTGGCGGGTCGCCGGGTTTGCGCTGGGCGCGGCGACGGCGTTGATGGGTGAAAAGACCGCGATGGCGTGCACGGTGGCGGTCGAAGAAGTAATCGACGAGCATTATCAGGCGCAGTCGAAGGCGCTTGGCGACCGGGAGCCCGCGTTGAAATCGGTTATCGAGGAATTTCGCGCCGAAGAACTGGCGCATCGTGAAACCGCGCTGGAGCACGGGGGGGATGCGGCGCCCGGCGATCCTTTTTTGAGTACGGCGATAAAGGCGGGATCACGCGCCGCCATCTGGCTATCGGAGCGGTTTTAAGCCGAATCGAGCTCCGTATCCCAATAGAGAAAATCGCGCCAACTATCGTGCAGAAAATTGGGTGGAAACCCCCGCCCGTTTTCCTGTAGTCGCAGGGTGCTGGGTTGAACCGGCTTCCGCCTCGGCGCCATAGCCGCGCGGGATGGCATCCGCCCCCCTTTGCGCAAATTACACGGCGCGCACGCGGCGACGACATTTTCCCATGTGGTGCGGCCACCGCGCGAGCGCGGCACCACATGATCAAATGTCAGCTCATGGGACGGCAGCGCATCCCCGCAATACTGGCAGGCGAACCGGTCGCGCAAAAACACGTTGAACCGGGTAAAGGCGGGCTTTCGATTGGGAACGATGAATTCTTTCAGCGAGATCACGCTGGGCAGCGCCATGTCGAAAGACGGGGAGTGGATCACCCGCTCATATTGAGACACCACATTCACCCTGTTGGTGACGACAGCTTTCACCGCATCATGCCAGGACCACGTCGACAAAGGGAAATAGCTTAACGGACGGAAATCCGCATTCAGTACCAACGCCGGACAATCACTTGCTTCGATCAACACATTCCGACCACTGCGTCAGCAGCGCTCCATCTGTTATCGGGCTAATTTCGGGCCGTTAACGAAATAAATTGTTAACTGAATCGGTTTCGGGACACAAGTAATCGAATATTACGGTTTTTATGCCTCCGCCATCGCGCTGGGATGGAGGATCGGTTGGTAGCCTTCGCGCAGGACTGCAGCGGCGCCCGGCGGTGTTAAAACTTCGATCTGTTCGCCGCGCGGGCGTTTTGCACGCGGACCGTATCCGGACCACGACCATGGCAGGACCGCGTCGCCCCACACCAGGTGGGGTTGGTCTTCAATCGACACGAAGGCGCCGTCCGGCAAATCGTCGACGCCGCCAACCCACCGTTTTTGCGCGCGCGTTCGGGGATCGACCCGTTCTTCATGAGACACAAAATCCATTTCGCCGGCGCGCGGCGGCGTCGTCAAATTTTGCGCGCTCCCCCACGCATCCCGCCACGCCAGCGCGGCAGGGCGGCGACATTCAAAACACGGGCGATGCCCGGCGGCGATGGCGGCGGCTTCGTCGAAAAAAAACAATTCCGTATAGCGGCGCGGCGTCATGACGTCGCGGTGACGACCCTTGAAATCCAGCTGGCAAATCAACCACGCCTTCAAGACCCAGCGACGCCGGCCCAATTGTTTGTTGTCATCATGCAACACGCCCCGATTGCCCATGAACAGCCCGCGCGCGGAAACCGCGACGATCTCCCCGCTCGGCGCGGCCCTGTTTTGTAGCGGGCGCGGCCCGGCCTCGGGCATGGCCTGGGACACGGCCTAGAGCTCGAATTTTTCGCGCAAAAAATTACCAGCGCGCGTCAGACCTTCGGGATCAATGCCGTGGCCCAGACCGGGTCGCGCTTCGGTCTCCACTGTGAAACCGGCGCCCTTCAGCCCGGTTTCCGCTTCCGCCATGGAAGGGAACGGCACCAGATCATCCGCCATTCCATGGATCAACAGCACGGGCGGACGCGATACGGTTTCCGCATTCAGCCGGTCCGGCGCGATCAACCGACCTGAATATCCCACCACGGCGACGACGGGCTCATCCCGGCGCGGCGCCACATAGAGGCTCATCATCGTTCCCTGACTGAACCCAATGAGCGCCAGCTTGTCGGCGCCAAGGCCCGTTCGCGCCAACTCGGCGTCTATAAAAGCGTTCAACGTCGACGCGGCGGAACGGACGCCCGCCAACATGGCTTCGGGCGAGCGGTCCTGAACGCTGAACCACTGATAGCCATACGGCGCCATATCACAGGGGAAAGGCGCGTTCGGCGCGGCGAACGCCGCATCCGGCAGAACTTGCGCCCAATGCGAGGCCAGCCCGATCAGATCGTCGCCATCGGCGCCCAAACCGTGCAGCAGGATCACCAATTGCTTGGGCTCACCACCCGACGCGGGCGCCTGGCGCGGTCCGTCTATTTCCATCGATTCAGCCATATCGCGTCCTGCTTTCTTTCCATTTTTTGGCCTAAATTTTGGCGCAACTTTTAGAGTGCGGCGTTGTTGTAATGATGCCAGAACAACAAGGCGGCGATCCCCCGATAGGGACGCCACTGCTCCGCAATTTCATCCATCGTCGCGCGGTTGGGGCGTTCGTCCAGCCCCTTGATGCGCTGTACGGCGACCTGCACCGCCAGATCATCGGCGGGCCATGTATCTGTACGACCCAGGGCGAACAGCATATAGACGTCCGCGCTCCAGCGGCCCAATCCCTTGCGCGCGATGATTTCCTTCATGACCTGATCATCATCGAGTTCAGGCAACCGCTCCGGCGCAAACGCCCCGGAGACGATATCCCCGGCCAACAAGCGACAATACTCCATTTTGCGCCGGCTCAAACCGACCACGCGAAGCGCGTCGTCATCGAGCGCGAGAAAATTTTCCGGCGTTAAAGGCTCGGTCGCTTCCACCAGACGACCGCGAATGGCCGCCGCAGCGTGCACCGACACCTGCTGCCCGATGATAATGTTTAAAAATGTTGCGAAACCCTGCTCGCGATTGCGGGGTTCCGGATACCCGACCGTCGCCACGGCGTGGGAGATATCCGCGTCACGCGCGGCCAGATCGGTCAGGGCGGCCTTTATGGAGTCTGGCGTCATGATAATTGACTTAAACCCTCTTGCGGTCTACCGCCAGTCTCATGACGCAGGAAAACGCCCCCCTTCCGCCGCGCGACCCCCCCGGTCCGACTCGCGATCCAATCATCACCCGGTTTGCGCCCAGTCCCACGGGGTTCCTGCATCTTGGCCACGCCTATAGCGCCCTTTACGCCGAATCCGCCGCCCGGCGCGCGGGCGGTCGCTTCCTCTTACGAATCGAAGATATCGACGCGGGGCGCAGCCGCCCGGAATTTGAAGCCGCGATATACCGGGACCTTGAATGGCTGGGGCTGGAATGGGAAACGCCAGTGCGCCGCCAATCGGAGCACCTGGACGATCACGCCGCCGCGCTGACCAGCCTGCAGGATGCCGGATTGCTGTATCCGTGTTTCTGCACCCGGAAGGAATTGGCGCACGAAGCCGCCGCCTCCATCAGCGCGCCGCACAGCCCCGACGGCCCCCTTTACCCCGGAACCTGCCGCGCCCTGTCAGCGGCCGCGCGGCGCGAGCGCCTGTCTAACGGCGCGCCCCATGCGCTGCGTCTGGATATGGGGCAGGCGATGCAAACAATTGGCGCCGATTTGGCGTTTCACGACCGGGGCGCAGGGCGCATCGTCGTTCAACCCGGTCAATGCGGCGACGTGGTGTTGGCGCGCAAGGATATCCACACCAGCTATCATCTGGCGGTCACGGTCGACGATGCGCTGCAGGGCGTAACCTTGGTGACTCGCGGCGAAGACCTGTTGCACGCGACCCACATCCACCGAATTCTTCAAAGCCTTCTGGGATATCCAACGCCGGAATATCACCATCACCCGCTGCTGCGGGGGCCCGACGGCCAGCGTTTGGCGAAGCGCGACGCCAGCCTGTCCCTGTCGGCGCTGCGAGAGAATGGCGCCCTTGCCGCGGACATCCGGCGCCGGGTCGAGAGCCAGACCTGACATTTTCCAATCGCAACATTTGACGGGAATCAACGAATCCGTCATTTTTCATGACACAAACGCTCACATGTTCGCTTTTTCCATCGCACGAGGACCCAATGCCCACTACAGGCAGTTCCAACGCCGCCATTCCGGATAAACCGCTTTTCCAAATGAGCAAGCATGCGCTTGAGCGTATGGCGGAAGCGCGGTTCCGTACGGAATTGAAAACGTTGTCCCTGGAGGAAATGACCCTGCTGTTGCAAGAGCGGGACTTAACGCCAAGCCAGCAGAAAATTCTAAAGTTTTTCCTGATCGATACGCGCAACCAGACCGCCGCCAATGTTCAGGAGCGCGCCGCCAAACGTAGCAAGAACAACCCTCAAAAAAAGCGCGCCAGCGCCAAAAGCAAAGCGCAATCGACCAGCCCCTCCTTCTGGAGCGGGTTTACAAACTGGTTTTCAAATATCAGTCCCGGCGCGTTAATCCAGCGCCGCACGAAAAACCAACAACGCGTGACGCTGGATCAGCACGCCGGCGACGCGCCGACGATACGCCCAGCAAAGGGCCGCGCCACCGCGTGCCTGTCGATTATCAAATTTACATTTGCGAACTTGTTTTCGGCACGAATGACCTGCTGCCCGGCGGGGCGGCGCGCAAGCAGGCGCTCACCAACCCCCTGATGCTGAAGGAAGGCATTAACGGGCTCGATCTCTCCGCCGGTATTGGCGGCATGATGTATGCCTTGCGGGAAAAATCCGGGCTTTACCTGACCTTGATGGAAGGGAACCCGGACGTCGCCGCCGCCGCGATGGCGCGTATGGCCGAACGCCCGGAAGCGGAACAACGCGACATCATCGCCTACAGTCCCGCAACGCTGGACTTAGGCGCGCTGAAATACGATTGGGCGGTTTCGCGGGAGATGCTGTTTCATATCCCGGACAAGCTGGGTTTTCTGAATAAGCTGCAGAAATCAATGTACAATGGCGGCCAGATCATTTTAACCGATTTGGCGCTGCCAGACGACGCCGATCCGAACGATGCAAACCTTGCGCTCTGGCGCGACGCCGAAGCGCACCCCATTCACCCGATCACCGTATCGCAATATCGCGCGCTGCTGGAAGACGCGAATATGGAAGTCCTCGACTTCGAAAATGATACGGAATCCTGCGCCAATGATATTCGCCAAGCCTGGTCAAAATTCACTGAAACCATGCAGGCCCAATCCATCGATCCCGCGTTCCAGCAACATATCCTGCATGAGGCGGAGTACTGGCATAGCCGACTTCGCGCATTTGATAGCGGCGCGTTACGGTTACTTCGAATCCGCGCGGTGCATCGAGCGCCCGCTCAGGCCTGAGCACGCCGTGATTTGATCAGCGGCTAAATCCGGGGCGCCAATTCCATAGGGCGCCTAATTTTCCTTAGAGTCCGTCCGGAGACTTTAAGAAGGATTACAGAGTTTTCGGAGCATGAGTCGGATGGAGGCGAGCTTGAGGAAGGCGAGCGCGTTGCGGTTGAGGTTTTCCCAGTCCCTGGCTAGTCGGC
>JBLHZD010000172.1:0-8689 GCA_047631095.1 Alphaproteobacteria bacterium | reverse complement strand
TATCCGGTGAACCATGAATCGGAGATTTTAACGTATGCGCGGACGAAAACAGGAAAAGAACCGGGACAAGCAGTCTCTCTTCGAATTTTACGACGTTCGCACACCGAAGAACGGTCGGGTTGAGCCGAACCGGCAGGCGGAACAACTCGACTTTTTTTTAAAAATTATGTCCGCTGCGAATGAGGCACCCTCGCTGGATGAAGCGTTTGTATCGGTTCTTGATGAAATTTGCAGCTATCTTGGATGGCCGGTGGGACATGTGTACATCGTTGATGAAAAGCGCCCTGATTATTTGACGCCAACGTCTTTGTGGCATTTAGACGATGACGCGGCCTATGAAAATTTTCGGGAAATCAGCATTTCAGAGGAAATTGCGAAAGGTCAGGATCTGGCGGGGGTCGTCTTTAAGCACGATGACTATGTTTGGGCGGAACGGCTCGCCGTGAGCAAACAGCCGCTTCGCCGTTTCGCCGCAGCGCTCAATTGCGGTCTTGGGTTTGGTTTCGCAATTCCGGTGCGGTGTCACGGTGAAATCGCCGCGGTGTTGGAGTTCTACGCGCCTGAGTCCGGCGTCGATGAAGCGCCGACCACGGAGCTGCTGGAGGCGGTGACGACTCATTTAGGCCGGGCCATTGAGCGAAACCGCGCGGAGGAGGCGTTGCGCCGGGCCCGGGAACAAGCCGAAATGGCCAATGACGCCAAGTCGTCGTTTCTCGCTACGATGAGTCATGAAATTCGCACGCCGTTGAACGAGGTCATCGGCATGATCGAATTGCTGCGGCGTACGAAACTCGACGCTGAACAATCGGGAATGATTCGGGTCGCAAATGACGCCGCGACGGGTCTTTTGGAAATTATCAACGACATTCTGGATTTTTCGAAAGTCGAAGCCGGAAAAATGAATTTCGATTTAATCGATGTTGATATCCGCGATGTTCTGGAAGGCGTGGCGGAGACAATTTCGCCAAGCGCCAGCACCAAAAACATTAAGCTGGACCTTATCATAGACCCCATCATCCCTGGCGTTGTGAAGGCGGACCCGACCCGGTTGCGTCAGATATTGCTAAACCTTTGCAGCAACGCCGTGAAGTTTACCAATGCCGATGGGCTGGAGCTCAATACCGTCACAATTGACGCGAAATTGCTGTCGCTGGACGGGGAGACCGCGACTGTAGCGTTTGGCGTAAAAGACACGGGCATTGGTTTGTCGGCGGAAAATCGCGCGGATCTCTTTCTACCGTTTTCACAAGCCGAAGCGTCAACCACAAGGCGATATGGCGGAACGGGGCTCGGCCTCGCGATTACGAAAAATCTCGTGACGATGATGTCGGGCGAGATAAGCGTTGAAAGCGAAATTGGCGCGGGGTCGGAGTTTCGGTTTTTCCTGCCGTTCGAGGTTGTGACCGAGGCGTGCAAGGTGAGCGAGGAGCGCGACCTGTCCGATATTAGGGTTCTTGCGTTAATGCGGGATGATGACGAAAACATGCGGCTTTTGGATGCGCTTATGCGCTCTGGCGCAGATTGCGACCACATGGTGGCCTATGAAGATGTCGTCCATATGGCGACCGCCGCCGCGATTTCCGAAGATTTTTATGACATCATCGTTCTGAGCAAGTCGGCGCAACCCCTGGTTCCACAGATTGATGAGCTGCGCGCGATCGCCCACCCTGTTGCGCAACGCTTTATGCTGCTGGGGCTGGATCGCAACGATGCGGTCGGAGAAAACAAGGCGGACACGTTGATCGTCGCCTCCGCGCCGCTGTTGTTGAACCGGACCTTGACGGATATAAAAAAACTTCTGACGCTCGAGACGGCTTCACCGTTGGAAAATGTACTCGCGTTTCAGGCGGCGGGGCCATCCCAATCCCAATCTGATGCCGGTGCCAATCTCAATTTCAATCGCGATGCTAATGCTAATGCCGATATCCCGGACGCTGAATCGCAAGGCCGCCTCCTTTTGTTGGCGGAAGATAATCCGGTGAACAGGGCGGTCATCACGCGGCAACTGCGTTTGTTTGGCTATGAAGTCGAAGAATCCTATGACGGTAAAATGGCGCTTGAAATGTTTCCAAAACGAAATTACGCCATGTTGATTACGGACTGCCATATGCCGAATCTTGATGGATGTGGTTTGGCGCGCTCCGTGCGAAAAATGGAAAGCGGTAGCGATCACCCGACGCCCATCATTGCCGTTACGGCCAACGCGCTGAACGATGAGGCCGATAATTGTCGTGCGGCCGGTATGGATGATTATCTTTCCAAGCCATTGATGCTAAACGCTTTGGGAAAAGTACTGTCGAAATGGGCGTCGGATGCGATTAGCCCTGTCGATGAAGAGGCGATCAAGGAGACGATATACGAGGCGATACAATCGGATATTGATCCCGTTGATTTGTCGGCTTTGGGGGCGATGCTAAGCAGTTCAGACAAATTGTATTTGAAAACCATACTTCAGTTTTTTCTCGATACGATGTCCGACACGCCACAGGAAATGGCGCGTCTTATTGCGACGAAAAATAATACCGGGCTGCGAGACGCCGCCCATTCGGCGAAAGGCGCCGCCGCTTCCGCTGGAGCCAAGCCCTTGGCGGAATTACTCAAGAGACCTCAGGCCGCTTCGGAAAAGGCGGATTGGCCGGTTATCGATGAACTCGCGCCACAGATTTCCGACGCGCTCGCGGGCGTCAGCGAATTTACTGAAAATATGGCGAATTCCGGTTAGAAAGAATAGCTAGGTCGCGCCGTCGCTCTTGCTGAGGGCGAGCGCTTCGTCTTCGGTAATGTCATCGAAAGACGCGTAATTCATACGGTACAGACGGCTGTACAACCCGCCATCGGACATCAGTTTGTCATGATCGCCGGACTCGATGATCTCACCATCCTGCAAGACCAGGATACGGTCGGCGCCGCGAATTGTCGCCAACCGGTGGGCGATGACCATGGCGGTTCGGTTTTCCAGCAACCGCGCCAAGGCGCGCTGAATTTTAAGCTCTGTATAACTGTCAATATTCGCCGTCGCTTCATCCAGGATGAGGATCTTCGCGTCGGCGACCAGCGCACGGGCGAAGCTGAGCAATTGGCGTTGACCCAAAGACAAGTTGCCGCCGCCCTGATCCAGAACAGTGTCGTAACCATTTTCCAACCGGCTGATGAAATCATGCGCGCCAACGGCTTTGGACGCTTCAATCACGGCGTCCCGCGTCGCGTCTTCCTTGGCGTAACAAATGTTTTCAAAAACCGTGCCCGAGAATAAATAGGGCTCCTGGAGGACCATCGCGATATGGCGTCCGAGCGATGCCTGAGTGATATCACGCACGTCATGCCCGCCGATCATGACCTTGCCGTCCCAGACATCGTAAAAGCGGTGCGCCAACGCCATGGCGCTGGTCTTACCGGATCCTGTCGGGCCGACCAGCGCAACGGTCTCGCCGGGCGCGACATGAATGTTGATGTTTTTCAGAACTGGCTGTCCGTCCGTATAGCCAAAGGTGACGTTCTCAAAGTCGATGGCCCCGTCAATTTCGGCGGGATCCTGTGCGTCGGCTTTGTCGGACACCGCGACTTCCACATCGAGCACTTCAAAGATGCGTTGGCCCGCCGCCATGGCGCGCTGCATGATGCTGTATTGAATTGTCAGGGATCGGATGGGATCGAAAAACCGCTGAACATAGAACAGGAAGGCGACCATGACGCCAATATCAAGGGCTTGATCCAAAACCATCCCGCCGCCGACCACGACGATGATGGCCATCGCGGCGCCGGTTAATCCGTCGACGATCGGGATCAGGACATTGGTGTATTTCGATCCTGTATGATGCGTTTTGAGGTTTTCCGTGGCTTTTTCATCAAAGAGCTCGAAATTAACGTCCTCGCGCGCCATTTCCTGCACCGCGCGAACGCCGTGAATGCTTTCCGCGAGCGCGGCGTTTACTGCGCTGCTGGTTTCGCGCGCCCGTAAAAAGGCGCGCCGGGCGAGGGGAAGCCAGACAATGCGAACAAAAAACAAGGCGGGCACGACGGATAACGTCATGGCGCCCAATCGAGCGTCCAGGCTCAACAGGACAATGATAATGCCGATCAGAAGAACAAAATCGCCAATCGCGAAAATGGAGGATTCCAGAAACTCCTGTAAAGCGTTTACGTCGCCCTGAAGGCGCGACATCAACCGGCCGACTTCCGTCTTGTCCATAAAGGACAAGGAGACCACTTGAAGATGCGCGTACATGGCGCGGCGCAGGTCGAACAGCAAATGTCCGGCGATCCGTCCAACAATTGTTTCCTGCACGTGGTTGGCGATAAAGTTGGCGATGACGAAGCCGATGAAAACGATGGCCATGACATTCAGCAACCCGCGCCCGTCATCGCCCTGTACCACAGCGTCATCGATGGCCGTGCGGATAATGAGCGGGATGGCGAGCTGGGTCAGGGTGAAGCCCAGAACAGCCGCGACGGCGATAAGGATACGCGCGCGGTAGGGGTGTAAATAAGTGAGCAGCCGCCCAACGACCCAGCGGTCAAAGACGCGCCCGAATATATCTTCATCCTGCGATGACAGGGAGCCGACGACCGCCAGAGGCGGGCGTTCGCCAGATTCACCAAGTTTGGCGGACTTGTTGGCGTTTGTAGATGTTTTTGAAGGCGCCATGATTTACGCTCCCGCCTCGGATTCATCGTCATGCGTTTGCAACCGATAAAGCTCCGCATAGCGTCCGTCTATCGCCAGAAGCGCGTCATGGTCGCCGCGCTCAATAATCTTACCGTCTTCCAGAAACAGGATTTCATCGGCGTGCATTAATGAGCTCAGGCGGTGGGCGATGATGATGACGGCGCGATCCTTCACCACTGAAACCAGCGCCGATTTAATGCGCTGCTCTGTCGCGGCGTCGATGGCGGCGGTGGAATCGTCAAACACCAGAACGGAGCCATCCAGTAAAATGCCGCGCGCGATGGAAAGTCGCTGGCGCTGACCACCGGACAAGGTTACCCCGCGTTCGCCGACGAGCGTGCCGTAATTGGCGGGTAGGTTTGAAATGTAATTGTGCATTTGCGCCGCCGCCGCCGATTTTTCAATATCGGGGCGTCCCGCCCAGGGATCGCCATAGGCGACGTTATGATCGATGCTGGCGGTGAACAGGAACGGTTCCTGTTGCACAATCCGCACGGCGGCGCGAAGCGAGGCGAGTTTGACGTCGCGAATGTCCTGGCCGTCGATTGTGATGCGGCCTGCGTCGATGTCGTAATATCGACCGGTCAATTGCGCGATGGTGCTCTTGCCGCTGCCCGGAGGACCAACAATGCCGATCGTTTTACCGGGCCGCGCCTCAAAATTGATATTGGTGAGCGTACGCGCATCATCGGCGCCTGCGGGGTATTGGAAATCGACATTTTCAAAGCGTAGGACGCCTTGGGAAATCACCAGCGGCGTGGCGTCAGATTTATCCGTAATGGACGGAGACAGGTCCAGGATGTTGAAGAGACGACCGCCGCATGTGGAAGCGCGCGCGATGGAGTTGATCATCCAGCCAATCTGGCGCACGGGCATTTGCAGAATACTCATGAAGGCCAAAAACTGTGCGAGTTCACCCAGGGTGATGTCGCCGTCGATCGCCTTCATGCCGCCCACCCACAGCACAAGCCCCATGGTCAGGAAATAGGCGAAGGTCATTTGCGTCGTATAACGCACAAACAGGCCAATGCGCTCATGGGTAATGGCCAGCGCGACGCGGGCGCTCACGTCGAAGCGTTTCATCTCGTGCGCCTGGGCTGCAAACGCCCGAACCACGCGAATGCCGCCGAGATTTTCCTCCATAATTTTCGTCAGGTTAGACATCTGGTCTTGCAGGCGCATCCAGGTGTCGCGCAGTTTCAAGCGCGCGATAGAGGCGCGGACGCCGACGATGGGCACAAAACTCAGAGACACGAGGCCCAGAACCCAATCGATGCGGAACAAAATTATCGCGCCGCCGCCGATCAGGATGGTCAGGAGGATGGAGCGTAGAATGCCGGTGCTCACCCACATCCGCACCCCTTCGATATCAAGGATGCCGCGCGCCATGAGATCGCCGCTATGCACCCTGTCGTGCCAGGAAAAGCTGAGTTTTTGTATTTGCCGGTAATAGGCGAGCCGTAAATCATAGCCGATCAACTGCCCGACCGCTTCGCCTTGATAGTTTTGGAACATGGTGAACAGGCCGCGCGCCAGACTGGCCCCCACCAGGAGCAACGCCGTCGCCATCAGCGCGTCTTCGGTCTCCACGCGGCTGGTTTGCTTGTTCAACAGGCTATGGGCCTGGTCGACGGCGCGCCCCAGAAATTGTGGGACGAAAAGTTGAAAACTGGCGGCTAGAATGGTGGCGACGATGGCGATGGCCATACGGGCGCGATGCCGAAACGCCATTTTCGTGACGCGCCACAAAATTTGCGTGTCGAGATTGGCGACCGCAATGCGGTATTCGGCGGACGCGTCGATATCAAGGCGAGATTGACCAGTCGCGGTCTTGTCGGATTTCATTGGCTGAATTGTAATTTACAGGGACCCGGACGGCAATCCGCAGTCCGGTGGAATTCGGCGATTATTGTGTCTCGGGTCTAGGTCGAAATCGCGTTAACGGCGACCTTTGTCGGGGCGTCTGACGCGACATCGATGATGATATAGGTGGCGCCAAGGCCGACATCGTCCGTCGGAGATCCGCTATATGCGGCGGTCGCCTTGTCGTTGATAAGTTCAAGCGCCGCGTGGTGATGCCCCAACGCCAGGTAGTCGCAGGGGCTTTCTTCCAGCTGGCTCATATGAATGGGGGACGAGCGGCTGGTGTCGCCGCCATGGGGAACGTGAATGCCGTGACCCATGCCAAAATACCATTGGCAGTTCTCCGGGCGTTCCGGGCACCCCTCCAACGGATTGTAATCCGGTGAGTGGTCGATCATGCCACGGCCCCAAACGGCGGTGCTCAACGAATCGATATACGCGATTTCACCGGGCTCAGCGGTCAGGTTCATAACGTTGCTGATCTGATTGAAGTCGTAGCGATGGTATATGGCGTCCTGCGTCATGCAATCATGATTGCCGGGAATCATGACGATCGGGAAGGGTTGTTCTTCAAGAATGCTCATCGCCCAGGTAATCGTATCCGCAGCGGCGCTATTGCTGTCGAATAAATCGCCCGCGAGCAGCATCATGTCCGGATCATGGGTGCGCATCTCTTTCAACGCGCGGGAAAAGGCGCCTCTAATCCGGGAATCGTCGTCGCCACTGGAGCCGTGATCGTGGCCGTCGCCACCCAGATGGATGTCGGAACAATGCGCTATTCGAAGTTTATGGATCATGATGGGCTGCAGATTATCAATATATCCGAAAAAAACACGTGGTTATTTTAAGCGGGAAATATACAGGCGTTGCGATGTTTTCTGAGCGACTTCCTTGACCTTCCAACCAACCGCCGCTCAATATCCTTTGTAATTTGGATTGGCGGCATATCAGGAACTTGCAATGTATTTGAATAATTTCGCCCCCGGCGGGGCGCCTTTGGACATGACGGGGCTTGATGAATTCAAGAGCCTTTTGAACAGCGCCGGCGATTTATCGATCCCGCATTCACCCGATGTCGCCTACCAGTCCCGTAATATCGTCATTCGCCAGCAGCGGTTTCATTTTCTGGAGTGGGGCTCGCCCGATAACCCGCCGATTGTTCTGCTGCATGGGGGCCATCAATCCGCGCATTCCTGGGATCTGGTCAGCCTGCATCTGGCCGAGCATTATCATGTTTATGCGCTGGACCAGCGCGGGCATGGGGATAGCGAATGGGCGCGCGACGCGGATTACACCAACCTCGCCATGTCGCAGGACGCCGAAGCGTTTATCGAAGCGCTGGACCTTCAGGGCGCTGTGCTGATGGGGCATTCCATGGGCGGGCGAAATTCCATGTTGCTGACGAAGCGAAATCCATCCCGATTGCGCGCCGTGGTGATTGTCGATGTGGGGCCGGAAATTTCCGATGAAGGCCGCAAGGCGATCTCGGCGTTCGTGCGCAACAATGAAGAATTTGACGATCTGGAGCATTTTGTGCGCAACGTTCGGAAATATGACCCGTTCCGCAGCCGCGAGCACATTGAGCGGACGGTAAAGTACAACATGCTTCAACGCGCCGACGGGAAATTTATCAGCAAATGCGATTCCACGCCGCGCCGCGTTGGCATTCTGGATGCGAACCGGGACACAAACTCGGTCTCACTAGACGACACGCGGAAATTTGACCTGCCGGTGCTGGTGGTGCGCGGCGAAAAGTCGAACATTTTAACCGCAGACGCCGCCGTTCGTTTTGAAGCGGCGTTACCGCAAGGCACCGTGATCACCGTACCGGAATGCGGGCACAATGTTCATTCGCAAAACACGCTTGGTTTTCTGGGCGCGATTGGACCGTTTTTGTCCAACCTAAGTTAGGGTCTACTTGAAAGCGTAGATCGGGCTGCTCCACGCCTGAAAGCCGTCTTCGGTCGTGACGCAAACCCAGATTGGATTGTCGCCTTCGGGTTTCAGGTCAATTTTCAGGCTGGTAGACAGCGAATAATGCGGGTTTTCCTCCGGCAACCGGAAGGCCCGTATTTTCCGTTCTAATCCGCCGGCCTCCATAACATGGTCCTCGACGCCGATATCGGAGAGGGAAACGCGCAATGCGCCCAAATTTGTCGC
>JBLHZD010000171.1:0-8693 GCA_047631095.1 Alphaproteobacteria bacterium | reverse complement strand
CAGCGGGAATAAGCGTGTAACTGTCCGGCGGGGTAATCGCCGCCAAAGCCTCTTTTCCGAGCGCGAGATGAAGCTGGCTGGGTCCGATGTTGACGGAATTGGATGTCAGCACCAGAGTCCCTTTGCGGCCATAAACCTCCATGCGAATCCCGCTGGCGTTATAGGGAACGCTGGCCACCTGATAGGACACTTCCGCACCGTTTTTAAGTACGCCTGCCGCAGTGACCGTATCCGGCGCGTCCACAGGGTAATCCGCCCCGGTTACGGCGTGTTTCCACATGTCGATGCGCGTCGTCACTCGTGCGCTCACCTCGGCGAACTCGCCCAGCATATAACTCAAGGCGTCGATGGCGTGGCCGCCGGGAATGGTCATGGGATTAGCGCCGTTCTTACGAAGGCCTTGCCAGATCCGACCATCGCCGCGCACCGTGTTGGCGCCGACCATCACGCTTAAATTAACGGTGACGATATCGCCAATATCGCCGTTGGCGATAAGGTCACGCGCGTACATCACCGCGGGGTCGCTTTGCGCCTGCAAACCGACCAGGGATGGCAAACCAGCTGCTTTGACGCCGTCGGCCATGATCTTCGCATCGGCTAAATCAGCGCCCAACGGCCACTCGCAACACACCGGCTTGTTCGCCTCAATCGCGGTCATCACCAGTTGTTTGTGCAACGGCACGCGAACAACAACGGCGATGAGGTCGACTTCGGGATGCGCGACCATTTCCTTCATGTCATGGAAAGCGAGCGCGGCGCCGAATTTTTCGGCGGAGGCTTTCGCGGTGTCTTCATGCGCGGTGCAGACCGCTTTTAATTCATATTCCGGCAACGCCTGCAAGGCTGGCACATGAGCATTGGCGCCCCAGCCGCTTCCCCCTTGCGTAACGGTCGCCCCCACAATTCCGACTCTGATTTTGTCAGCCACAATTATATCCCCCATTTATGATAATGATTAAGCATTCGTTGATAGATCAACCATAACGTGATTCAGCGCCAGAGGTCGACCGCTTCCACACAAGCCCGCCGCGACATATGATCAGGCGGCTTGTTCCTTCGTTTTGGCGAAGCGAATATCCGGCCAATCGTCTTCCGCTCGCCCCAGCGCCCAGGCGTTGCGCGCCAGATAGACCGGCGATCCGTCATGATCTTCCGCCAGGCTGGATTGGTTGGAATCGGTAAACTTTTTCAACGCGCGCGGGTCATCGGCGTCCAACCAGCGTGCCGTATACATTTCCACCGGCTCAAAGCGCACCGGCACGTTATATTCCGTGCGAATACGGTCGGCCATAACTTCGAACTGCAGGGACCCGACAACGCCGACGATCCAATCGGACCCCAACGACGTTTTAAACGCCTGCGCGGCGCCCTCTTCCGCCAGTTGCCGCAAGGCGCGTTCCAGATGCTTCATGCGCATCGGGTCTTCCGGTCGCACGCGCTGCAACAATTCAGGCGCAAAGCTCGGCACGCCAGTGAACCGGAGTGCTTCGCCTTCGGTCAGCGCGTCGCCGATGCGCAAATTACCATGGTTGGGCACGCCGATTATATCGCCCGGCCAGGCTTCCTCCGCCAGTTCACGATCCTGCGCCAGAAAAAGCAGGGGATTGTGCATATTAATTGATTTTCCACTGCGCACATGTTGCAGCTTCATACCGCGCTTGAAATGCCCCGAACACATGCGAACAAACGCAATTCGATCCCTGTGATTGGGGTCCATGTTCGCCTGAATTTTAAAAACAAAGCCACTGACGAATTTTTCTTCCGGTTTAACGAGCCGGTCTGCGGTCGGCTGCGCGCGCGGCCTCGGCGCAATTTTCGCAAGGCCTTTTAACAATTCGTGCACGCCAAAATTATTCACCGCGCTGCCAAAAAAAACGGGCGTCTGATTGCCCTCTCGATAGGCCTCGACATCAAACTCCGGGCACAACCCGCGCGCCATCTCTACTTCTTCACGCAAAGTGGCCACCGCATCCGCCGGCAAGATTTCATCGAGCAGCGGGTCATCAAGCCCGTTGCATGTGATGCCTTCGTCGGGGAGCCCTTTTTTGACGCGGTCGATCAGGACAAGCTTGTCCTGAAACAGATCGTAACAGCCTTTGAAATTTCGCCCCATGCCAATCGGCCAGCTGCCCGGCGTTACGTCCAATTGCAGGGCTTGTTCGATTTCATCCATCAGATCGAACGGATCACGGCTTTCGCGGTCCATCTTGTTGATGAAGGTGACGATGGGCATGTCGCGCAGACGACAGACCTCGAACAGTTTCCGGGTCTGCGCCTCAATCCCCTTGGCCGCATCCAGCACCATCACAGCGGAATCCACTGCGGTGAGCGTGCGATAGGTGTCTTCGCTAAAATCTTCGTGGCCCGGCGTGTCCAGCAAGTTGAACATCAACTCGTCGTATTGAAACGACATGACCGAGGACGCGACGGAGATGCCGCGCTCGCGCTCCACCTTCATCCAATCCGAATGCGCGCGCCGCCGGTCGCCCCGCGCCTTTACAGCGCCAGCCATCTGAATAGCGCCGCCAAACAACAGCAGCTTTTCAGTCAGCGTGGTTTTGCCTGCATCGGGATGGGCGATAATGGCGAAGGTGCGCCGCGTGTCGGCGCCGCTAGGGGCGGAATTCATGGATGTCCAATTGTAAGGGCGTGCGCTTCCGCCGCCGGGTTTTATGGACGCAGTATATAGAGACTCCGGGCTTCCGGCTCAAGTAGTCGCCGTCCGCCGACAAGCAGATTCGTCAGTTTCCGTACGCCGTCCCATAAGGGCTCGCGAGCGGTTTTGTCGCAGATAGCGCGATGAACGCCGCGCCCAAGGTCGTACGGCGTCCCAGCGTTTCGTCAAAGCGCGCCATCACGCGCGCGGAACGCACGCAACGGGGGTAAAACACCGAGCCCCTGATTTTCATCGGCGGCAATCCGGCGTCACGGGCCAGTTCGCGAAGTTGTGTTGCGGTCCATGAATTACCGCGCCGCCATAGGCGAGAGCCGAATAACCCGCGAACATAGCGTTGCAGCGCCCAGAAACTCCACGTCCCCAATTCGCCAATCACCAGACGACCGCCGGGACGCAAAACGCGTGAAATTTCAGCGAAAACAGCCGGCGCGTCGTCCACAAAACAAAGAATGGTTTTTGCAAAAACCAGATCATATTGCGCCGATTCAAAGGGTAGTTTTTCACCTTTCGCGCATTCAAACCGGACCGGAGAAGCCTTCGAAAGGGAGGTCCCGGAAACGGACGTCTTGGAAGCACCCGCCCGGCGCGCAGCGGCGATCATACTATCCGATGAATCCACGCCAATGACGCGCGCCCCGAGATCCGCCAACGCAAACGCCAATTCGCCGTCCCCACAACCAACGTCGAGAACATCCAGTCCCGCCACATCGCCAGCGAGTTCAAGCAGCAGCCGCGCTTCCAGCGCCTCGGTAATCAGACCCAGTTCAGAAGCGCGCCATTCACTGTATATGTCCGGCCCCAGAATGGGCGGCGCTGCATGCGACAGATTTTCAACCATAGCGGCTCAACCTTCATTTGAGGGAATGGTTACTCTAGCAATATCGTCGAGGTGCCACCTTGATTTGAATCACCCTTAAAAGGTTTTTATACGCCCGGCAGCGCCCCGTATTTAGGCGCTAGCGAAACCATGCCTTGTAACGGCTTTGGCCTCTATTCTATCGTTTCCATTCCAACGACAGGGATGGACTGCCATGACAATCGTTCACGCGGATCGCGCCTTATATTCTCCGATCCCCACTCGGCCAAAAATCACCTGGCCCAACGACGCGCGCGTCGCGCTGTGGGTCGTGCCCAATATCGAACATTACGAATATGCGCCTCAGCCCCAACGCGCGCGCAATCCCTGGCCGCGCACGCCTCATCCCGACGTTATTGGGTACGGGAGCAAGGATTACGGCAACCGGGTCGGCGTCTGGCGGATGATCGACGTTTTGGACAAACACAATGTCCGGGGCACCGTATCCCTGAATATGGCCAATTTCGCCCATTACCCGGAAATTATGCGGGCGAGCGAAGAGCGAGACTGGAGCATCCTGTGCCATGGTCTGTACAACACGCGCTATCACTGGAATTACAGTGAGGATGAAGAACGGGCCGCCATCAAGGAATGCGTCGACCTGTATCGCGATTTGACCGGTCGGATGCTGCAAGGGTGGTTCTCACCCGCCGTGTCCTTCACCCTCAACACCCCCGATCTGGTGGCGGAAGCGGGCATCAAATATTACTGCGACTGGTACCACGACGACCAACCCTTGCCGATGCGCGTCAAGTCCGGCCAATTGGTGACCGTCCCCTATTCCATGGACCTCAACGATTCCGTTTTGCACCTGAAGCAACATGAAGGCGCGGATTTCGACCGGATGATCCGCGACACCTTCGATACACTCTACGCAGAAGGCGCGGAAAGCGGGCGCGTCATGTGCATCGCGTTACACCCCTACATCATGGGGCAGCCCCACCGCATCAAACATCTGGATTCCGCGCTTGGCTACATTTTGTCCCATGAGGGCGTCTGGAATACAACCGGCGAAGACATCGCGGATTGGTATCTGGAGCATTGCGGCGATCACCGGACCGCGCACCTGACCCCCCATCAAGCGGGGGGCGCGTAGCATGACCAAACCAGCGCCCGGCATGGACCATAACCTGTATCCATTTTCGCCACTGCCCGAACGGCCGCGCCTGCAATGGCCCAAGGGCGCCCGGGTGGCGCAATGGGTTCTTTTACATTTGGAATATTGGGAGCTGGAAGCGCCGGAAAATGCGCACAAGGACACGCGCTTCAAGGGACCACGCGGCGACTTCAAACCGGAATACCGTTATTTTACACAACGGGAATACGGGAACCGGATTGGCATTTTCAGAATCCTCGATCTGCTGGACAAACACGGCCTTAAAGCAACCGTGGCGGTGAATGCGGGCGCCTGCGAACGATACCCGAACCTGATCGAGGAATGCGCGAAACGCGGCTATGAATTTGCGGCCCATGGGGAATACCAGACGCGCATGATCACCAGCGACATGAGCGAAGACGAAGAGCGCGGTATCATTGCGCGCACGACCGACGCCGTGGAAGCCGCAACAGGCGTACGGCCCACCGGCTGGCTTGGCCCCGATTCCGGTGAGTCGCCACGCACCCCGCAATATCTGGCCGACGCAGGGTATGATTATCTGATGGATTGGCCGAATGACGAGCAACCCTATGTCATGACAACCGCCCCGTCGCTTATTTCTATCCCCAACCAGATGGAATGGGACGATGTTCAGGCGCTGTGGCTTCGTCACGTCCCCAATCCTCGCTACCCCGATCTTGTCGACGAAGCGTTTTCCACCCTTCATGAAGACGGCGCAGAATCAGGCCGGGTCTTTGGACTGTCCCTGCACCCCTGGGTCATCGGTCAACCACAACGCATTAAATATCTGGCGCAGGCGCTGGACCGTATCGCCCAGTTTGATCAGGTTTGGCGCTGCACCGCAGGCGACATTGCGCGGCGCTATCGTAAAACGCTGATCGCGCCCTAGTTTTCAATCAGGACGCCCTTTGCGGCGACAATCCGGCCCCGCTTTATAACCAGTTCCCGCTGCGGATGAGACACAACAGCCTCCGCCGAACATTCAGCTTTGATTGTAAACAAATCCGCCGGATCGCCGGGTGCCAATCCATGGCGCGGCGCCCCCAACGCCCGCGCCCCGGCACCGCTGGCGCAGTCCAGTGCGATCGCCAAATCTTCGTCGTTTCGAAATCCGCAGCGCCATCCCAACAACATGGCGCGCTCTAACATGTCGCCATTGCCATAGGGCGACCATAGATCCCGAATATTATCGCTACCTGCGAACACCGCAACGCCCCGCTCTCGCAACGCCTTCACCGGGGGCGCGACCGACGCGCCGCCGCCATGGGTCGCCAGCGAAACGCCAGCATCCGCCATGGCCGCCGCTGCGGTTTCAAAATCGTGTTTCCCCGCCGCGCCAAGCGCGAAACCATGGCTGATCGTCACCCGCCCGGGCGCGCCTAGCGCACTCGCCCGTGCTGTTACGCCCATGATCTCGCGCAATCCATCTGCGCCGCTGTCGTGCAAATGAATATCCACGCCGGCGTCATGGGCTGCGGCGATCTCGAAAATCACATCGAGTTGTCCGTCGGCGCCGCCATCCATCGCGATAGGGTCGATGCCGCCCAACAAATCGGCCCCAGCTGTCATCGCCGCCGATAAAAGTTCCGCGACACCGGGACAACACAGGATTCCACTTTGTGGGAAAGCGACGATTTGAATATCAATTCGCTCTAAAAATTCGTCCCGGACCACACATAAATCGCGCAACGCAGACAGACCATTTTCCGGGTCGATATCGACATGGGTGCGGATCGCGGTCGTTCCCTGCGCGATACACGCCTCGACCAAATTTCGCGCGCGCACCGATACTGGCGGTAATTCGGCCCGCAATCGTTTTTCCGTATCGATCCGACTTTGGCGCGTCGGCCCCGCCTGTTGAGAGAACCAGGAGGTTCCAAACAGGGTTTTATCCAGATGCATGTGCCCATCGACAAGCCCCGGCAGCGCCAGCGCCCCGTCGCAATCAATAGTGCAAATAGCCGCGTCGGATTTCCCTCGCACAGGGCTCTCGCCTCCACTGACGATGACGCCATTGCGAATAAAAATCGCGCCCTCCCGACCATCGGGGAGTTTTAAATTCGTTAAATTCAGGGCGCTGCCCTCTATCCCTAAAGATATATCCATAAGCTTGCGGCGCTTTCATATTTTGTTAACAGTAAGGATAATACGATGGCGTCAAGATCGCGACCGGATAATCCGTCGTTGAAGGCCACTGTCCAATACACCGACCATGGGGAAGGTTTGACTATGCAGTCGAAGGAACCAAGAAAGTTGTTTTCCGTCGAACGTCGCGCACGCGACCGTCAGGCGCAACAAGTCAGTCAAACCGAAGTTCCCGTTGACCTTATCCTCGAAGAGCTGCGCGCCTTGCGTGCTGAAGTCGCTGAACTTCGCACCTCAGGCGTCGCCGTCGCCGTGACGACTGAAACACAGTCGCTGACGGAAAATACGCCCCCCACCGCACCCGCGCTACCCACTCTGGATATGGACGCCGAAGTGGATATCCGGGTTGAGATTGCGCAAATGGTCCGAAGCATTGGCCGGGCGAAGTCTGAAATCGCCGCCATCAAACATCCCCTTTCCGCCGAGGATCAGGTTGAAACCGCAGCGTCGCAATTAGAGACAATTGTTCTCACGACGGAAAATGCGACCAACGACATCATGAACGCCGCCGATGAGATCGAAGTCGCGATGAAGAAGATTCATTCCTTGGCGCTGGATGATCAGGAAATCGAGGATCAACTGGACATTGCGGCCAATCAGGTTATCACAATCATCGAAAGTTGCAGTTTTCAGGATTTGACCGGCCAACGCATCAACGAGGTTATTAAAACGTTACGGTTTATTGAAAGCCGTGTTCTGTCGATGATTGAAATCTGGGGCGGCCTGGAAGCGTTTCAGGAATTACCCATCCCTGCTGGCGAAAACGGTGATGGTGACGATGATGACGAATCAGCGTTGCTGAATGGTCCCGCCATGGAAGGGCAAGGCCTGAGCCAGGACGACATCGACGCTTTATTCTGTTAGCGCTCCCGCCTAGTCTACGCAAAGACCTGCAAAGACTGGCGATAGGCGAAATATGACGACCGATATTAGCACCCATGACGCGACGGAAGATCCGCGTAATCTCGATCTCAAAATTTACGTTAACGGAAACGTTGTTCACCGCGACGACGCGAAAGTGTCCGTCTATGATTCCGGCTTTCTGTTGGGCGACGGCGTCTGGGAGGGATTGCGGTTATACAACGGTCGATGGGCCTTTTTAGAAGAACATCTGGACCGATTGTTCGAAGCCGCAATCGCCATTGATCTGGACATTGGCATGTCGCGCGCCGACGTAATATCCGCCCTACGCCAAACCGCTGCGGCGAATAACATGACCGACGGCGCCCATGCCCGCCTGATGGTGACGCGCGGCGTAAAGGCGAAACCGTTTCAAGACCCGCGACTGTCAAAATCCGGGCCGACTATCGTCATCATTATGGAATTTAGCACCCCCGTCGTCGGGCGCGCGATCCGGTTGCACACAACGCCGTTCCATCGCGGCCTTCCTTTGACCCAAGATCCAAAACTGAATTCTCATTCGAAATTAAATTGCATCCTGGCGGGCATCCATGCGCAAAAGGCTGGCGCGGACGAAGCGTTGATGCTCGACCCCCAAGGTTTCGTCAACACGACCAATTCCTGTAACTTTTTCATTGTCCGAAAAGGCGAAATCTGGACCTCCACCGGAGATTATTGCATGAACGGCATCACCCGGCGAAAGGTCATCGAGGTGTGCCGTGACAATGGTATTGCGGTCTATGAGCGAAATTTTTCCCTCGTTGACGCTTATGGGGCGCAAGAGGCCTTTATTACCGGGACATTTGGCGCCCAAACGCCGGTTTCGGAAATTGACGGTCGAATGATTGGCGCCCGAATGATTGACGCCCCGGAGCCTGGCGCCCCAGAGAAGGATACCGGTGATTCCGGCCCGGTGACGCAGCGAATACAGCAGCTTTACAAAGCCCTGATCGAACGCGATTTCAAATGAACCGCTCGACGAACATCGCCATGTGGTC
>JBLHZD010000170.1:0-8700 GCA_047631095.1 Alphaproteobacteria bacterium | reverse complement strand
ACCAATTCGCCATCCTGTTCCAGGACCGCTTTCCGTCTTCAATATATTGAAGACGGAAAGGCATGAACCGGTCGCTTACACGGAAAAACGGACACTACCTTCGTTTTTGCGCATCGCCGCCATTGCGTCGGCCTGGTTGTCGACCAATTGCACATTGTAATTGTCCAGAGCCCAACGAAGCTGGCCCCCTAAACCCGGGTCATCTTCAACTAGTAATACCGCTTGTTTTTCCATGGTTACTCGACGTTAATCCTAAGGATAATGGGCTTCTTAAGCTGACTTTTAAACATTATAGGGTAGAATTACCCGCATAATTGTTTCGCGACCGACGATGCTATCAACGTCAAGACGACCACCAAGCTGGCGTACTAATTCTCGTGTCTGATAGGCGCCGAGTCCGTATCCGCCAGATTTTACGGTATCGAGTGGCCGAAACAAATGTTCTTGTATGTATTCGGCTTCCATTCCGGGACCGTCATCTTCAATTTCGAGAATAATTGAGGTTTTATCAATTTTTTGGCGAAATGCTAGCTTGCCGTTTACACTGATCGCCTCAATGGCGTTTTGCAATAAATGGTTCAAAACCGATTCGAGCTTTTCCTCATCGATATAAAAATGCTGGCCCTATTCTGAAACGATATTTCGATATCGGGTTTCTGCTGCAACCATGTCTCCCCCATTGATGAAAGGACGTCCGCTAAATATCGCTTTACGGTTTTTTTGTCGCTGCCTCCTGCCTTAAATTGCGTTAATAACTGGTTGAGTTGGGTTACAGAATTCCGGACTGTCGCAAGCATGTCTTTCTGAAATTCAGGATTGTCGCCATGTTTTTCGGCGTTCTTTAACAACAGAGACATTTGGCTGACCAAGTTTTTGATGTCGTGTACGACGAAAGCGAACCGTTGGTTAAAGGCTTCTAATCGCCGTGCGTCGGTTAATTCGTTCATTGCTTTTTCTTCGGCCAGATAACTTGCAGCCTGCCGCCCGACTGTTTTTAAAAGATCAAAATCCTCCCACACCAATTCGCGGCGGGTCCTTGGATTACCGAGTACGAGAAAGGCGCTGAGCGACCCTTTGTCGATTATCGGCGTGACCAGCCAGGCGCGCTGGCGATCGATTAACCATGAAGGAAGGCTCATGTTTTCAAACTGGTCAGGATTCGCCTTAAAGCTGTCCAGGTCGATGACCCAATGAGATCGATGGAGGAATGAAATGAAAGAACTTCCGGAGGGTTCTGCCGGTAGGCGGTCGCCCATATTCCAGTTTGCGGTGGGCAAATAGGCGTTGTCTTCCGCTCGGAGCACCCATAAGGCCCCGGCGCTACAATCGACTATAGCCGCTGTTGCGCGAACGATCCGTTGGTGCAGGCCGGTTTGTCGTTCTTCTGACGCAATGGTTTGAATGAATCGCAACCATTCTTCCCGGTAGTCATATTTGTAGCTGAAGAAATGTTTGCTGATCCACACTTTTGCGCGCGCTCGCGCGCTCGCAGAGCCAAGAAGGGCTATAAATGCAATAAGTGCGCCGAATAAAATACAATTTGGAGGATTTGGCCTCAATTTCCACCGAATTGTTTCAAGTAGAGGCCCGCCCCGGCGATGCCTAAAAGATATAGTCCACTGGCGAGCAGCGTTGCTGAATGAAATACAATGCGCCGGGAAACATGAATATCCATGTCCCACGTCGCGTACCGTGAGACACTGACCGCGATGAGTGGCGCGGCGAGTGCATTGATAAAGCCTCTGGCGCCAAAAAGTGCGGGGTCAAGGCGGAGGAACAGGACAGAATCGGCATGCAAAAGAAAGTCGTATCCAAATATTGTCGCCATTCCGAAACATATGTATTTTAACGCCCACCGTTTCTCCGGACCGGCATTTCGAAATATGTTCTCCACGAGCATGAGACCAATGACGGCGAGAATGACGCGGGTTCCCCCCAGGGCGGTCTGACTCACTGAAACTAGGTATTGGGGGACGGGTACATAGGCGAAAAGCACGCCGATACAGGTGATGGCGACGCAAAGGCCGCTTAATCCCATCAAAATATATTTATAGTATTTTGAAGCGTCGCTATCCAAACGCGCTTCAATGAGAGAATAGGCGACGAAAACCCAACATAAGGTTCTGAACAATTCCAGGAGCGAAAATACGGCGCCACTTGCTCCAGTCCAGGGCGCCAGGGCAGCCGAACTCGACCATATAGCAGAGCCGACAGTTGCGATCAGAAGGGTTTTGCGGTGTTTTTCGCCCTTTTTTCCAAGGAAAATGAGCGCCGACAAAATTGAAAATGCGATGGCGCAAGAAAAATAACTGAAAATCTCAATGTTTACGAACACTTGGCTAGCGCTGCATCGTTTTGGAGGTAGGCATAAAGGTTGCCATTATAAAATATTTTTCTTGCACGGGCGGGCGTCGCCCAGCATTGAGGTTTCTGTCATCGGTATACTTTCCGTGAGGCTATTCGGTTCTCGATTTTCTGGAAAAGCGCCTTGTATGCGGCGCTATCAATGGAACCATATTGTTTTTGGAAGGCGCTTTGACTAAAGCCCTCCTGCAAACCACTGGTGTCGGGGAAAAACAGGGTTTCATCAGAACGTTCCGCTATCAAGGTTTGTAATCGGACCGCCTTGTCCCTGTTTCCGGTCGCTGTCTCTGCAAACCATATGCCTGCTGTATCCGCCGCAAGATCGACAAAGCTGAAACCTGTGCCCCCATCAGAATCGAGAAGCTCTTTAAACTCCCCGATCGCTGCCGAAACGCCGCTATCCGCAACGATTTTTAATCCCGACGAAATGATAAAGTGGAGGAGCAGATCACCCCGTCCGCCGAGCACGACGCTTTTGGTTTTTGGCTTGTGGAATTTCAAGGCGCCCTTGCGTACTTTGCCGGTCAGGCCTTCAAATCGGGCATCGCCAAAATAAATCGTCAGGGCGAGTAACGCCGCTTGGTTTTCCGTGACGGGATCGCTGAAACCAGAGCGATCCTTGGCCAGGCGGAAAAGCGGCGTCATGAATTTCGACAGGGATACATTTCGCTGTCCGGCCAGCGTCGCGTCAATTTCGACGAGCTTTGCATAGTAGGTCTGTATGGTGTCTGGGTCGCCAAGCAAGGCGACGCTGTCTCGAGCGGCGCCAAGTCGCGTCGATACTTTTTTCAGGCGCCTTTTAAGGTCCGGAAGGGGATCAAATGCGACGGTGAGCGCCTTACCTTTGAAACTTGTCGAACGAATGGCCTGGAATAGTTTGGTTCCCTCGTCGTCGCCAAGAACAAGGTTTAATCCGACGCGCACTGTCGCAATGGCGGCCTCTCCGGAGAGGGAAAACCGCCCGATCGATACATGGGAAAATTCAAGGCCCGTCGATGAGGGGTTGAGCCCGAATTCCAGATTAACATATCGACCAACTGGGTTCTGCGGCGCCTTGAAGGTTAGTGCTGTATTGAGGCCGGATCGATGCAAATTGGCTTTGCCGGAAAGTCTTGCGCTTGCTCTTGTCGCGAGGGCGATCATGCCATCGATTTTTTTTGAGAGAAAGTGAGGCTGCTTTTTTATTTGAATTTAAGAGCTTATCAACAGCTTCACGTCCAATTGCGCGCGCGCGCGATACGTCTGCTGTTGATACGGTTTGACGTTTTGTTGTCGCAGGCGTTTTTTCCAGGATGTTGAGGGCGATGATAACGGGGGTTACAATAAGGGTGAGGGGGATCACGCCAAAGATCGTCCATCGGATTAATTTCATTCTATTTAGCGCCCCCGGTGATGCTATAAATCGGTAGATATCGCGGTGTTAAATGCTCAAGGTCAAAGTGCGGACTCAAGGTATTGTCCCTATGAAGTAAAACGCACCAGCTTACCACAGGCATCCTTCATTTAAGTGACGCCAGCGTTGGTAACAGGTTATATCTATTATACCGTTCACGTTATTTTTGTTAGTATAGAGTGATTACAACAGCTTGTGCGCCTAAATATAGGTTTGTGAAACAGTGATTAAATCGAGAGTGAATACTTAATGGCGTCAAATCAAAATGTTTTTCCTGTTATTTTGTCAGGCGGTTCGGGGTCTCGTTTATGGCCTATGTCGCGGGCTCATTATCCAAAGCAACTGCTGCCTTTGGCGAGCGAACGCACAATGCTTCAGGAAACGGCGTTTCGGGTCGAACCTGGTAACCGTTATCAGGCGCCCATCGTCATCGCCAATAACGAACACCGGTTTATTGTCGCGGAGCAATTGCAGCAAGTTGGTATCGCGCCGCGATCAATTGTTCTGGAACCCATAGGTCGAAATACAGCGCCGGCGGCCGCGATTGCGGCGCTTCTTTTGGTCCAGGAGACGCCGGATGCGATAATGGCGCTGTTGCCTTCGGACCATGTCGTACTGGACGGCGTTGCTTTCAACGCCGCGATTGACTCGGCTGTCGAGGCGGCTGTTAAGGGGGCGTTGGTGACCTTCGGGGTTACGCCGGACCGACCGGAAACCGGGTATGGCTACATAAAGCAAGGCGCCGCATCGACGATGGTTTCGGGTGTATTTTCTGTCGACCGCTTTGTCGAGAAACCGGACCAGGAAACGGCGCAATCGTACCTTCAATCGGGTGACTTCCTCTGGAACAGCGGAATGTTTGTCTTTGGCGCGCAGGCCTATCTGGATCAACTTCGCAGCGCCAACCCGGATATGGTCGAGGCTTGCGAAGCGGCGTTGGTCGCAAGTGAGACGGACCTTGATTTTATTCGTCTCGACCGGGACGCCTTTGAAAAATGCCCATCGGATTCTATCGATTACGCCGTGATGGAGACGACGCAGGACGCCGCCGTCATTCCGGTTGATATTGGCTGGAATGACGTCGGTGGGTGGCCTGCATTGTGGGATATTTCCGATAAGGACCCGGATGGGAATGTCGTGCTCGCGGATGTTTTGATGAAGGACGTTCGAAATTCCTATTTTCGCGGGGACGATGGCCGATTAATCGCCGCAATTGGCCTGGAAGACATGATCGTCGTTTCCACAGCGGATGCTGTGGTCGTTACGCCGCGCGCCCGCGCTGGCGAGATCAAGGATATTGTTGAACGTCTGAAGGCCGCAGACCGCAAAGAGGCGGTTCATCACCATCGGGTTTTTCGCCCTTGGGGGAATTACAATGACATTGACGAGGAAGACCGGTTTCGAGTGAAACGGATTGTCGTCAATCCCGGTGGGAAGCTGTCGATTCAAAAACACCAACACCGATCAGAACATTGGGTCGTCGTTCAGGGCACTGCGACGGTGACGCGGGGCGAGGAAATTTCAATTCTAACGGAAAATCAATCGACCTACATTCCAAAAGGCGTCGTGCACCGCCTTGAGAATGCCGAGGCGGAGCCGTTGCACCTTATCGAAGTGCAGGTCGGCGACTATGTCGGGGAAGACGACATCGTGCGATTGGACGATATTTATGGCCGGGCTGGTTAGCCGAAAAACGTTGTAAATGCGATAATCTGGCGACTACTTTGGCCGGAATTGCATGGCGCGTTTTTTGGCGATTTCAATTTTTCGGGGCTTAGATTGTCTTCCGCCTTCGTTATCAGTTTTTTCGCTGCGGCCTGATCCTGGCTGGCGGCCAAGGTCAGCCAGTAATAGGCTTCCGAGGAATCCTTGGAAACGCCTTTTCCCAGTAAATGCAGACGGCCGAGTAAAAGTTGAGCGCCGCCATGCCCCGCTTTTGCGCTTTTACGAAAATATGTCGCGGCTTTCGACAGGCTCTTTTCAACGCCTTGGCCGCGATAATAAAGGCGACCCAAATCGTAATCGCCTTTGCCGAGGCCCGCGTCGGACGTTTCTTTAAACAACGCCGCCGCTTTCGCGTAATCGCGGCGAACACCGGCGCCAAAATAATAGAGATAGGCCAGATTCCGCTTCGCCTTGAGGTTCCCCTGCGCGGCGGCCTTGGTGTAAAACTCCTTCGCAAGACGCAAATCGGGTTTGACGCCCAATCCGTCCTGATACAATCCGCCCAGGTTTCTTTGCGCCTTCGCATTTCCCTGGTTTGCAGATTCTGCATACCATTCGACGGCTTTTTCAAAATCCTGACCGACGCTAATGCCTTCTTCGTAATAGACGCCCATGACCCGCTGCGCTTCCGCATGGTGCTGTAGGGCGGACTTTTCGAACCAGGTGAAAGCTGTGTCCTGATCTTTATCGATACCTAAACCAGCGTCGAAGATCCGTCCGAGCCAATATTGTGCGTCCTTGTCACCGGCTTTCGCCGCGGAATCGAATTCCTTGAGTGCGACAAGATAATTTTTCGCCTCAAAGGCCGCACGGCCACTTTGAACATCGGCTTGCGCTTCAAGGCCAAAGACCAGCAAAAACACCGTGAGTAAAACAGTTCGTTTGAACATAAGAATATCCCTGCGTAGTCCATCTATTTGAAGATGATTATGCCGCAACCAGTCTCATTGGCTCAACCGGGATTTTCAAGTTGTGAAAAAATGTATGAATGAGGTTGGATTTTCAGTGCATTGGTATTTATACTCAAAAAGAGCATAATATGGAATTCATACGATATTTGAGAGTTTGGGAGCGCTATGCTGGATTGGGACGAAACGCGACACCTTGTTGACATCGCCTTGGCGGAGGATATCGGTAGAGGCGACTTGACGACAAATGTTGCGGTGCCGGCGTCGGCGCGAGGCCATTTTACCATGAATGCGCGTCATATGATGGTTGTCGCGGGTCTCGATGTTGCGGTGCATGTCTTCAAGACCGTTAGCCCGTCCTGTGAGATTGACACCGTCGCGAAGGATGGCGCGGTGCTGTCGGCGGGGGACGCGCTCGCGAGCGTTCGCGGCGAAGCGAGAGGCTTGTTGACGGCGGAGCGAACGGCGCTGAACTTCCTACAGTTCATGACGGGTGTGGCGACAAACGCCCATGCGTTTGTAAATGCGATCCAGGGAACCGGCGCCACTATGGTCGATACCCGTAAAACCATCCCCGGTTTTCGCAACTTGTCCAAATATGCAACGCGGCTTGGCGGCGTTCGCAATCACCGGATTCGATTGGATGATGGCGTATTAATTAAAGACAATCACATTAGTATGGCGGGCGGCGTGGGGGCGGCGATATCAAACGCGCGTAAAGGCGTGCCGTTGCTTACCAAAATTGAAGTCGAATGCGATACGCTGGAGCAAGTTTCAGAGGCGCTCGATGTCGGCGCCGATATGATCCTGTTGGACAATATGAGCCTGGACAATTTACGGGCTGCCGTCGCGTTGTCGGCGGGACGGACGCCCCTGGAAGCTTCTGGCGGGGTGACGCTTGAAACCGTTCGCGGTATCGCGGAAACCGGCGTCGACTTCATTTCATCGGGCCGCATGACCCAGTCGCCGCCTGCCGCCGATATCGGTATGGATGTGCGCTTGGAGTAGACATCGCGCCGGAGAGTAGCGAAGGGCTTCGTATTCAGATAGAATAATCCAGCGTTCACCGTTGGCTTCGGTGATATTCGAGGACTTTGCGACTTCAGGGGCGAAAAATGAGTAACGGAAACCGGTTTTCAATCGTGGAGTCACGACGCGCCAGCAGCGAAGATAATGCTGCGGAACAGGCCCGGCTTTTGGCCTTCGCCTTGTGTAACGCCGACGTCCTGATCGAAGTTGACGTCGATGGCCGGATTGCCGATGCGTTTGGCCCGACGGAAGTTCTTTTTGCGAAACGCTCCCACCAATTGGCGGATCTTACGCTGGAATCACTCGTCGCTGAGGATGACCGCCATTTGTTGCGCGCGCTGTTGCGACAGGTCGCGAATGGTCAACGCTTCAGGGGGGCGGCCATTCGGTTCTATGGTCCCGGAGATACGCTCCGGACGATGATTTTGAGCGGTTATGGGGTGCCGAACATCGGTGAACATTGCTACCTGACGCTGCGCACTATTCAAATGTCGAGCGCGGATTTTGAAGACCCTGAGCGTAATAATTTCAGTGGTTTAAGAAACCTTAAAAGCTTTAGCGACTGTGTGAACAACTATTTTTCCACAGCGCCGGAAGGCTCCCATCAGGGGGGCCTGACATTATTTTTTGCGCCGGGCCTGACGGATTTGCGCCGGCGGTTATTACCGGCGGTCTGGGATCAACTTCAACGCCAGTTGGGCTCGTTTCTCGACGCCCTGTCTATTGAAGGGAATGCGGCGGGGCATTTATCGTTTGATCGTTTCGGCTTTATTCACGACCGAACCGTGGACGTGGATGAAGTGTGCGCGCGTCTTGGTGAATTTGCGCGCGCCGCAGATCCGGAGAATAACGGATGCGATTTTATTCCCGACAATATCGCCGTTCATGAAATAGAGCTGGCGGGGCCTGATCTTGCGCGCGCCATACTTTATACGATTCAGCGGTTTGCAAAAACGCAGAATAACGGAATTATTGGTGATGCAGAACAGTCGACTGTTTCGCGTCAGTTAAAAATGGCGGCGGAACGGACACGATACGTCGTTTCGACAATTACGGGCGCTGATTTCGGCATTGCGTATGAGCCGATCGTGTCGCTGGTGGACGGTTCGGTGCATCATTACGAAGCGTTGTTGCGGCTGAACGATTACCCCGCCGGTATCAGTCCTTATGATTTCATTGTTTTTGCAGAAGAAATTGACCTTATCACCGAATTTGACCTTGCGATGTGTCGCAAGTTGATCGCCAAGCTGGCGTCGCAAAAAGGCGATGAGACCGACCTTC
>JBLHZD010000169.1:0-8744 GCA_047631095.1 Alphaproteobacteria bacterium | reverse complement strand
GTTTGCCGCGATCATAGGAACCTCGGTTTTCTGATGTCCACATTAGCCTTGCCCTCCATTCGGCGGTAAGACCCTTGAATCACATCCGACTCATATGATTCAAGAACTTTTCGGACGGACACTTAGAGCTGACTCGTAGCAAGAGTATTACGCCTCCAGAGAGATTCTTTGCTAAGGCCCAAAGGAAAATAGCGGATGGGCACTATGATTTTGGTGTCGATGGCGGGCAGAGCGACCAGGTTCGAAAAAAGTGATAATGTGCATTATGGGGAGCGATTTGGGGCGACTTTCAAGTCGCGGCGACTAAATCCAGCGCACCGCAAGTCCGTTAATTCCGAAGCGCAAATTGCGGCGTTGCGGCGTCGTAATCACTACCCGTTTTGATAGAGGATCGACCAGACCGGAGATTGAATGTCCTGCGCCGGATTAAGGGAGGGGACATTGTCTCGCTCTTGAGCGTGCGCATCCAGCATGGTCCCTGGAAGGAGTCGAGGAGAGGCGTGACTGAAGCGCCCCCGACGCCGTATGACCGGGGCATGAAAACACACCAATACCCCTACGACGCCGTGATCTTCGATTTGCTGACCGCCTTGCTGGATTCGTGGACGTTGTGGCGCGACGTCGCCGGGTCGAGCGAGGCGGGCATGGCGTAGCGGCGGGAATATCTTGTCCTGACCTATGATGCGGGCCCGTATCGCCCGTATGAATCGATCATCCATGACGCCGCGAGGGCGTCGGGGATCTCGTCGGACACCGCCGATGCGCTGATCGCCCGTTGGCCGGATTTGCGCCCCTGGCCGGAAGCGCCCGATGTTTTGCGTATTTTGCACGAAAAAGGCGTCGCGCTCGGGATCGCCACCAATTCCTCCAACGCGCTGGCCGATCATGCGGTCGAATCCGCAGGCGGTAATATATTTTCCGCCGTCGCGACGGCGGAAGCGGCGGGAACCTATAAACCGCGCCCGGAACCCTACCGACTGGCGTTGAAACAAATGGGCACAGACCCCGCGCGCACCCTGTTCGTCGCGGGCTCCGCCGCCGATGTGCCCGGCGCGACCGCAGTTGGCATGCCGGTCTATTGGCACAACCGCATCGGGTTGCCAAAGACGGTAACCGCCGCGCCGCTGCAAACCGAAAAATCCCTGACGCCGCTGCTCGATCTGTTTAAATAGGCGCGCGTTCTATATCGCTTGCTGGGTCTGTATAAGCGCAAGCCATATATCGCTTGCGCAGGGGCCAAGGACCACTAGACTCCCGATCAAATGCAAGTGACAGTCTGGAGCGCCGCACCATGAGCCGTACAATGAGCCGTACAATGAGCCGTACAATGAGCCGTACAATGAGCCGTACAATGAGCCGTACAATGAGCCGTACAATGAGCCGTACAATGAAACGAACCAAAAACCTGAAGCTGGTCCTGATGAGCGCCAGCGCGCTGACCCTGGCCGCCTGTGAAAATCAGGAAGACGTCGCGATCTTCGAATCCGTCGAGCAATGCGTCAGTCATGACGGGTTCGGCATGGAGGATTGCACCGCCAATATGGAGCAGGCCAAAGCCGAACACATTCGCGCCGCGCCCAAATACACCGCCGCCGCCGATTGCGAAGCGGATTTTGGCGCCGGGCAATGCGAAACCGCCCCGCAGCAAACCAGCAGCGGCGGTTCGGTCTTCATGCCGCTTATGATGGGCTACATGATGGGCAATATGTTGAGCGGCCGCTCCCGCGCGACGTCCCAACCGCTGTATCGATCCAAGGATAATCCCGGCAATTTCCGCACCGCCGACAACCAGAAAGTCACCGGCAAAACCGGAATCTCCAAGGTTCCCGCGAAAGTCGCCAAGGCGCCCACGACGAAAACCAGAACCGTCCGACGCGGCGGATTCGGCGCGGTCGCGCGACGCTCGTCCGGCGGGGCCCGCAGTTTTGGCGGATAACCATACGCGCTCATGAAACGTATCGCTGTCGAGGAACGGAACGACTGGAAATCCCAGGCGGACTCGCTCGGGTTTAACTTTCACACCCTGTATGGCGCGGCCTATTGGGACGAGTCCGCGTGCTATCGCTTTGGCCTTCGTGAAATCGAAGAGGATATCGAAGACCCCAGCGCGGAAATCGAAAACATGTGCTTCGACGTGGTCGCGCGCGCGGTCGAGAGCGAAGAGATCATGAGCAAGCTCGCGATCCCGGAATTTTTTCGGGATTACGTTCGCAATTCCTGGCGGAATCGGGACAAGAACCTGTATGGCCGCCTCGACCTGTCCTATGACGGCGAAGGCCCGGCGAAACTTCTGGAATACAACGCCGACACGCCCACCGCGCTTTATGAAAGCGCGGTGTTCCAATGGATTTGGCTAGAGCAGGCCATCGAACGGGAGATCGTCCCAGCCGCCTGCGACCAGTTTAATTCCATCCATGAACACATGATCGAAGCGCTCGGTAATTTCAACATCGAGGGCCCGTTGCATCTCGCGTCGTGCAAGGACAGCGCCGAGGACGAAGGCACCGTGCGCTATATCGAGGAATGCGCCGTTCAGGCAGGGCTGGAGACCGCCTTCCTTTTTATGGAGGATGTCGGAATCGATGCGAACGGGCGCTTCGCCGATATGGATGACCGGGTGATCTCGACCCTGTTCAAACTGTATCCCTGGGAATGGTTGATGCAGGACGACTTCGCCGCATCGATCCCCGATTGCGGCACCACCTTCATTGAACCCGCCTGGCGCGCTATCCTCTCCAACAAGGGGTTGCTGCCGCTGTTGTGGGAAATGTTCGAGGGCCACCCGAATCTTCTGCCCGCTTATTTCGCCGATGACCCCCGCGCGTCCAACATGACCGGCGGCTTCGTGCGCAAACCCCTGTTTTCAAGGGAAGGCGCCAATGTGCAGATGGTCACGGCGGACGGCGAAACCCTGTCCGTCGACGGTCCTTATGGCGCGGAAGGCTCTATCGTTCAGACCCTGCACCCGCTGCCGGTTTTTGAAGGCAATCACACCGTGATCGGCTCCTGGCTGGTCGCCAGCCAGCCCTGCGGCATCGCCATTCGCGAAGATGATTCGCCCATCACCAAGGATAGCTCGCGCTTCCTGCCGCACGTTATTCTTGATTAGGCGGGATTCTGGATTAAGAATCACCCCATCGACGCAAAAGGGCTTTTCAGCCTCCCGCCGCTTCGCTAGGAGTGGGCGATGACTATGAATGATCCCCGCCTTATCGCTTTCGACCTGATCCTGTCGGTCTATCAGGACCGCCGTCCGTTTGACGACGCTCAGGCGCGCCATCGCGGTTTGGCCACGCTGGATACACGGGATCGCAACTTCACACGGCTGCTGGCGACAACAGTTTTTCGCCATGCCGGTGAGCTGGACGCCATCATTCAGCCCATGCTGCGTAAGCGGTTGCGGGGCAAGGCGGCGCCGGTCCGCTATATCTTGTGGCTCGGCGTGGCGCAGTTGGTGTTTTTGAAAACACCGCCGCACGCCGCCGTCGGCGCCACCGTGGCCCTGGCGGAAAAAATCGGGTTCACGGCGTTCAAAGGGTTGATAAACGCCGTCTTGCGGCGCATTTCTCGCGAACCGCCGACGCTGGCGGAAAACCCGGAAAAACTGAATACCCCCGCCTGGCTTTGGAAAAGTTGGGTGGCGAGTTATGGCGAGGCGACGGCGACAGCCATCGCCAAGGGCCATATCGCCGAGCCGCCACTGGATATCGCCGTCAAAAGCGATCTTGAGACCTGGGCGACGGCGCTCGACGCCGAGATTCTGCCGACCGGTGCGTTGCGCCGCCCCTCGGGCGGCGATATCCGCGCGCTGCCCGGCTATGACGACGGGGCCTGGTGGGTGCAGGACGCCGCAGCCCAACTCCCCGCGAAGCTGATGGGCGACGTGGCGGGACAAACGATCGCTGATTTATGCGCCGCGCCCGGCGGCAAAAGCGCCCAACTGGCGGCGGCGGGCGCAAAGGTGATCGCGATAGACAATTCCGCCACGCGGTTAAAACGCCTCAATGAAAACATGGAACGCTTACACCTAAGCGTCGATGTTATTGCGAGCGACGCCGGGTCATGGCGCCCGCGAAGCCCGGTGGATATGGTGCTGCTGGACGCGCCGTGCACGGCGACCGGCGCCGCACGCCGTCATCCCGATATCCTACGGCTCAAAAGCGAACGCGACCCCGCGCGACTGGCGGTGGAGCAAGCCCGACTGCTGCGCCATGCCGTCGATATCGTGAAGCCCGGCGGATTGGTGGTCTACGCCACATGCTCACTTCAACCCGAAGAAGGCGCCGCGCAAATCGACTCGCTACTGAGTGAAACCGATACCGTTCAGCGCGAGCCCGTCACCGCAACCGAGCTTCCCGGCCTGTCGAACGCGATCACAAACGATGGCGACGTTCGCACCTTGCCCGGTTATTGGCCGGAACGCGGCGGATTGGACGGCTTTTTTATCGCGCGGCTGCGCCGAACAGAATGACCAACCGAATCGCGTGAAACCGGCGATTGTCGCTTGCGCCCGCGCCGCGAAATCAGTAGTTCTGAATTGACCCTTTAATCGCCGTCGATGCGCCACCGGTTCAAGCAATTTTCGCCCGCGCATCGCAAAAGCAGGTAAGCGCCGCCATGCAGCAACCGACCCGAATCGCGCCCTCGATCCTGTCCGCTGATTTCGCCCGGTTGGGCGAAGAAGTCCGCGCCATCGACGGGGCGGGCGCCGATTATATTCATATCGACGTCATGGACGGTCATTTCGTTCCAAATTTGACCATCGGCCCCGATGTGGTGAAAGCGCTACGCCCCCATACGGAAAAGCCTTTTGATGTGCATTTGATGATTGCACCGGTTGATCCTTATCTAGACGCCTTTGCGAATGCGGGCGCAGATATCATCACCATGCACGCCGAAGCCACGCCTCATACGCACCGCACGCTTCAATACATAAAGTCGCTGGGCCTAAAGGCGGGCGTTTCGTTGAACCCCGGCACACCGCTCTCGGCGATCGACTATCTGCTGGACCTGGTGGATCTGGTGCTGGTGATGAGCGTCAATCCGGGATTCGGCGGCCAATCCTTCATCGCCTCCCAACTCGACAAGATCAAGGCGCTGCGCCAGCGGATCGACGAAACGGGCCGCACCATCGATCTGGAAGTCGATGGCGGCGTTAATTTCACCAACGCCGGTGAAATCGTAAGCGCTGGCGCCGATGTCCTCGTCGCGGGCACAGCGACCTTCGCCAATGGCGAATACGCCGCCAATATTCAGCGTCTGAAGAATGCCGGATGACCCGACGCCCATCGTTGTAAAACCGTCCAGCCCCGCCTGGCGGGGCGGGCGAAGACGCCTGTTGAACCGCTGGGCGTCCTTCCTGGGCGCCGTATCGCCGCAAAAAACACCGGAACGCTTAACTATTCTGCCGCTCGACCCGTGGCCCGGCGACGCCGCCGCAGGGGCGCGACTGGCGCGCGACGTCGAGTCTTGGGCGGCATTCTGGGATAGCGACGATGCGGCGACTGACTCGCCAAGCGCGTCGGTTCATGAATTTGGTTGGCTGCGGGACCTGCGCGCCATTGGCGGTAGCGACGCCCGATCCTGCGCCCACACGCTGACCGCCACATGGCTCGATAAGTATGGTCGTTATTCACCCAAGGCGGCGGATGTCTGGCGCGCCGATATCATGGCCGCGCGACTGGTCGCCTGGTATTCGCAATTCGAATTGTTTTTCGCCCCGGCGCCCGACGCCTTACGGCGCGACGTGCTGGCCGCCATAATGCACCAGCACCGCCACCTGGGATGGACCGCCGGGCGCGAGGTCGAAGGGTTTTCCCGACTCGTCGCCGCCAAAGGGCTGTTATATGGCGCGGTCTGTTTATCCGACCCCGACGCCGCGCCGGACACCGCCAGCAAAAGCAAAGCGTTGATGGACAAGGCGCTGCTTTTGCTTGAGGCGACGCTAGGCGCACTAATCCATGAAGATGGCGGTAGCGTCGACCGCAACCCCCTGACGCAATTGGCGCTGGTGCAGCACCTGACGGATATTCGCGCGACCGTCAAATCCAGCGGCGAGGCGGTTCCCAAATTCATCACCAGCGCGCTGCGAAACGCCGCGCCCATGATACGAATGATGCGCCATGGCGACGGCAGATTGGCGCATTTCAACGGCGGGTTTGAAAGCGACCCCAGCCGAATTGATCTGGCGCTGGCGCAGGCGAATGTCCGCTCCCGCACCCCGACCAGCGCGCCGGGCGCAGGATATGAGCGCTTGGCGGTCGGCAAATATCTGGTTCTGGTGGATACCGGCGCGCCCGCACGGGATCACGGATACGCCGGCGCCGGCAGTTTCGAGTTCAGCTTCGGACGCGAGCGGCTGGTGGTGAATTGCGGCGCCGCGCAAACCACCGATCCGGACTGGCGGCGCGCAGGTCGAAGCACCGGCGCGCATTCAACTTTATCGATCGCCGACACCAACTCCAGCGAAATTGACGACCATCCCGACACGGCGCCACGCCGCGCGACGGTCACCGCCGAGCGTGACGAATCCGTCGGCGCCATATGGTTAAACGTCGCCCATGACGGCTACGCGAAACCGTTTGGGCTACGCCATCAACGGCGCTTGTATCTATCCGCCTCGGGTGAAGATCTGCGGGGCGAGGATATTTTGAGCGCAACGACGTCGCGTAAAGGCGGGAACGACGCCGGGTCGAGTTTCACAATTCGCTTTCATCTGCATCCCAGCGTCACGGCGTCGCTCATCCGCGACGGCGGCGCGGTTTTATTGCGCACCCCTGGCGGCGCCGGGTGGCGGTTTCGGGCCGCAGGGGCGCGCCTGATGCTGACCGACAGCATATATTTGACCGACGCGGCGCCCAAACGAACCCAGCAAATCGTGCTCTCCGGCGTTTTTGACCGCACCGCTCAAAAGGCCGAGTCCGAACCGGCCGAGTCCGGGGACCTGACCGTTCGGTGGTCCTTCCGGCGAGAAAACACACGTTAGGGAATCGCGAGCGCCAAACCGGCGCTAATTATACCAGCCGCCCTTTTTCAATTTCTAAGACTCATTGCACAAGTCATTGACTCTAAAAACGTTCATGACATGAACCTTGACGTTCACATTGTGAACAGGCTATGTTCGTGGCGTGAACAGGGTCTATTTGCGATTTGAGTTGGGTTCTGAGGCGAAAGATCAAGCATGACGGGCGGCAAATCTCACGACGAAACCGTTGACGGCGACGCGGAGATCACGCTGGGCTTGTTAAACGCCGTGCAGGAAAGCAGCGCCGTCACACAGCGCGGCATGGCCAGTGATCTGGGCATCGCGCTGGGATTGGCCAACGCCTATCTGAAGCGGTGCGTCCGCAAAGGCTATATCAAAGTCAGCCAGATTCCGCCCAATCGCTACGCCTATTATCTGACGCCGCACGGATTTTCTGAAAAATCACGCTTGACGGCTGAATATTTATCCTCATCCTTTGATTTCTTCCGAAGCGCGCGGTCCCAATGCGAGGCGGATTTACAGCGCTGCGTCGCGCGGGGCTGGACCCATGTGGCGCTGGCGGGCGTTAGCGAATTGGCGGAAATCGCAACCCTGTGCGCGACTGAAAGCACGATTGTCCTGACCGGATTGATCGACCCCAATACCGACAAACACAGCCATGCTGGCCTCGCCATCGTCGCGAACCCTCAGGATCTGGCGCAATTCGACGCCATCCTGATCACCGATCTGGCGGACCCTCAAGCAGCCTTCGACCGCCTATCCAGAACCATATCGGTTGAACGGCTGATGGCTCCGCCCATGTTGGGCGTCAACCGGGCGCACGAAAACGCCGACAGGGAGAACAACGCATGAAACGCTGGTACGTTGTTCACACCAGAACCGGCATGGAGCGCCTCGCGGAAGGTAATTTGTCGCAGCAAGGCTTTCGCGCCTATCTACCCGTGCGAGAGAAAAAACGCCGTCACGCGCGGCGCATCGACATCATCAAGGCGCCGCTGTTTCCCCGTTATCTATTTGTCGAGCTGGATCTGGACGTCGACGCGTGGCGCTCGATCAATGGCACGTTTGGCGTTTCGTATATGGTGGGCGCAGGCGAGCGGCCCTCCGCCGCACCGGTGGGTGTGGTCGAAGCAATCCAGGATCGCGAAGACGGAAGCGGAATCGTACCGGTGAGCGAACCCCTTCCCTATAAGGTGGGTGAGGCCGTGGAAATCATCCAGGGCCCGATGGCCACGCGCGTTGGCGTCTTCACCAGCGCCAATGACAATGACCGGGTGACTCTATTGCTGGATATGTTGGGGCGCGGCGTAACGCTGACCTTACCCAGCGACGCCGTCACGGCCTATGGGTAGTCGCGCCGCGTTTAAATTTCGCCGCCGCGCGATGACGCCATGATCAGCCTCTCCCTCGCCATTCCCGTCCTTATCGCCTTTATCGGCGCCATCGCCTGCGTTGGCTTTTTGATCCCCATCTTGCGCCGTCGCGCCATCATGGATTTACCCAACGACCGCTCCAGCCATACCACGCCAACGCCACGCGGCGGCGGCGCAGCGGTCACGCTCGTCATCCTGCTGGTTTGGGCTTGGCGCGCCGTGGAGACAGGCGATTCCTGGAGTCCCGCTATTTTGGCCGCCGCGTTGGGGCTGGCGGTGGTGTCCTGGGTCGATGATTTACGCTCGCTATCGCCCCTGACCCGCCTGGCCGCGCAAGTGCTGGCGGTCGCCATCGGCGTCGCGGCGCTGCTGGACGGCGCGTTCTT
>JBLHZD010000168.1:0-8760 GCA_047631095.1 Alphaproteobacteria bacterium | reverse complement strand
ACGGACGAAGTCAAACCGCGTTCCAGACCTTTAATGGCATGGCGCCAATCAATCGAACGTTGATTAATCATCAAGGCGAAGTGTTGAACACCGGCAATAACCTGGATGTGGGTATTACGGGGTCAGGTTTTTTCGTCGTTAACTCGCAATTCGATCAAAGTGACGAAACCTTATTAACGAGAGCAGGCTCCTTTCAGCGCGTCGTTGATACAAACAATCAGGTTTTCCTGTCAGATGTTGACGGAAATTTCCTTCAGGGCTGGCCCGCAGACGCAAATGGTGGATTTACAATTGGCGCGGACGTTAATTCCCTGGGCCCAATCCGCGTGGATCCAGGCTCTGCGGTGTTTGCACCCGTTGCATCAACAACAGCCGCCATGCGCGTCAACCTGGACGCCAGCGCGGCGACGGGCACTGTCTTCAATTCATCGGTTAACGTCATTGATAACCTTGGCGCGACGAATTCCCTTAATTTTGAATTTACGAAAAACGCTGCGGTGAACACTTGGGATGTTGTCGTTACAACACCGGATGGCGCTGTAACTGCGGTTCCCCCCCTGAGCGCGACATTTGACGCAACGGGCGCGATCGTTTCACCAACCAGCTCAACAACCGCCATCACTTGGACCAACCCCGCCGCAGCCGCCAGCGCGCTAAACGTTGACCTTTCCGGCCTCACTCAATTTTCGGGAGCCTCCATTATCCAATCGGTAACATCCAACGGAAATCCTGCAGGAACACTGGCGGATGTTCACATCACCGATGCAGGGGTCGTCGAGGGTATTTTCACCAACGGGTTGTCACGTGGTTTATTCAAATTGCCTGTCGCGACGGTTCGAAATACGGACGCGCTTGTGGCGCGCTCCGGTACGCATTTCGCTTTGGGCGCTGAAACGGGCGAAGTCAGACTGCTTCAGGCTGATTTGACGGAAATCGCCAGCCTCGTGGAGGAAAGCCTGGAGCACTCTGCAGTCGACCTCAGCGAAGAATTCACAAAAATGGTGGTCACGCAGCAAGCGTATAATAACGCGGCGCAGACAATTCGCGCTGTTGATGAAATGTTTCAGGTCGCAGCGACCATGAAGGGCTAATAGCGCCCCTGAATAAGCGCCGTATTCAGCTAACGGCCGCCGCGTCTTCAATTATCAATTGGGTATTTTCACGGCCCTGCCAGCGATCAACTTGAAGATGCCCTGCAATATGCAGCGGTAAACCGTTGGTGTTCAACAATGCGGCGCCCAGAGGACGGTCCACTGCGCGAAAAGCGATGGCCTTCAGGCGTATGCCATCCTGTCCCTTGATAAAGCAACGAACATGATGCTGGCCAACGACATCAGCCTTCTGTATCGAAACATTTGGCAGGACAAACCGAGGCCGCGCATTTCCCGCGCCAAATGGCGCAAGCTGGTCCAGTTTCGAGATAAAATCTACACTTGCGGCCCCAGGCTGGATGGCGCCATCAACGCCAAGCTCCGCGACAACGCCCTCTTGAGGGCCTGTGGTTGAAATCCAGTCAGAAAGATAAGACTGCAAATCACCGATTAGAGGCGCTGAAACAGTGAAGCCCGCCGCCATCGGGTGACCGCCGCCGTTGAGAAGTAATTCGTTTTGACGGGCGCTCAAAACCGCCGCGCCCAGATCAATCCCCCGCACCGAGCGACCGGAGCCTTTGGCGACTTCCCCGTCAATCGCCAGCACACAGGCGGGACGATTATATCGTTCCACGAGGCGACTGGCGACAATACCAATTACACCAGGGTGCCAGCCCTGGGCGGCGGCAAATATGATGCGCTGTTCGTTGTGCTGTCCTTCAACGATATCAATCGCTTCTTCGAGACATTGTTTTTCAATTTCGCGGCGCTCGATGTTGTAAGCGTCCAGGCGGCGCGCAATGGATTGGCACTCCTCCACCGTCTCGGAAGAAAGGAGCTTTGTGCCCAATGCCGACTCGCCCACCCGTCCCCCCGCGTTGACGCGCGGCCCTAAAACAAATCCGACATGATAAGCCGCCAGCGCTTCGTCCACCCCCGCGGCGTCGGCCAATGCCGCGATACCGGGATTGCCCCGCGCGCTCATAACCTTGAGCCCCTGAGTCACCAGAACCCGATTAATGCCCGTCAAGGGCGCCACGTCGCAAATCGTCCCCAGGGCCACAAGATCAAGCCAGCGGCGTAAGTCCGGTTCTGGACGAGTGCGATACCAGCCCAGATCCCGCAACGCGCGATTAATTGCGACAATCAGCAGAAAAGACACGCCGACAGCGGCCATTTGGCCATGGGGACTGTCATCATCAAGGCGGTTCGGATTTACAACTGCGCAGGCGGCCGGCAAACGCGCTTCGGCCACATGGTGGTCAACGACGATGATATCCAAACCGGCCTCTTTGCCCGCGTCCAGCGCATCAAACGCCGTAATACCGCAATCCACTGTCACGACAACATCGGCGCCAGACGCCGCAATTTGCCGTAACGCATTGGCGTTGGGACCGTAACCTTCTTTCAGGCGGTCAGGAATGTAAAAATCCAAGACGCCGCCCACGGCCTCAAAAAAACGTAATAGCAGCGCGGAAGACGTTGCGCCATCAACATCATAATCGCCAAAAACAACTACGGATTCCTGTTTTTGTATCGCGTCGACGAGGCGCGATACCGCGGAATCCATATCTTCCAAATGCGAGGGATCCGGCATTTGCGATCGAAGGTTCGGCTTCAGGAAGTCTTCCGCATCCTCAAGGCCGACGCCCCGCCCGGCCATAACCCGGCCTACGATTTCAGGCAGACCAAACCGCTGTGAAAGCGCCAGCCCCAAGCGTTCGTCTTCGCCCCGAAGGCGCCAGCGTTTTCCCATGCTGGAGCATTCGACGCCAAGAAAGCTTTGCGACGCCTCACTCATTCGTCAACGAAGTCAAAACCTGTCTTTTTTATAAAATCATGCTCTGCACTGATTTTTCGCACCGTGCCGCTTTTGGAGCGCATCACGATCGACTCGGTAAAGGCGCCCGTCGCCGTGCGGCGAACGCCACGCACCATCGCACCGTCCGTTACGCCCGTCGCCGCGAACATAACATTACCGCTCGCCAGATCATGCAAACCATATTTACGATCCAGGTCGCTGATATTCCACCGCGCAGCGCGCGCTCTTTCATCGTCATTACGGAAAATCAAACGCGCTTGCATTTGACCGCCAATACACCGCAACGCCGCCGCCGCCAGAACACCTTCCGGCGCGCCGCCGCTTCCCACATACATGTCGACGCCGCTATCACCGCTTGATGTGGCGATAACGCCGGACACATCGCCATCGGAAATAAGCATGATGCGCGCACCCGAATTGCGAACCTCTTTGATTAAGTCTGCATGCCGGGGTCGGTCCAAAATACAGACCAAGAGATCCTCGATCTTCTTTCCTTTCGCATCTGAAAGGTTTTTCATGTTCTCCAGCGGCGTCTTATCGATATCGACAACGCCTTCAGGCAAACCGCCGCCAACGGCGATCTTATCCATGTAGACATCCGGCGCGTTCAGAAAGCCTCCTTTGTCAGCCATCGCAATAACCGCCAACGCATTCGTGCCGCCCTTCGCCGTAATCGTCGTGCCTTCCAAAGGATCAAGCGCAATATCGACTTTGGGGCCATTTCCGACACCGACTTCCTCACCGATATAGAGCATCGGCGCTTCGTCGCGTTCGCCTTCGCCAATCACAACAACGCCTTCGATCGAAAGACCATTCAGCGCCTGCCGCATGGCGTCCACCGCCGCCTGATCGGCCGCTTTCTCGTCACCGCGGCCCATCCAGCGAGAGGCCGCGAGCGCGGCCGCCTCCGTCACCCGAACGGCTTCCATAGCCAAATTTCGCTCCATCGCCATCGATTGTTCAGCCATTGCGTTTTCTCCCAAAAGTATTTTTCATTTATTAAATTCGTAACAGGTCCGTTGGACCACCTAAAGGCTTTCGATCCGGATCATTCGCGGCGTTTCCGCAACACTTTTCAATTTCGCCAAAGATTCCAGTGCAGCGCTCATTTCAGCCTCGCGAGTCTCATGGGTCGTCAGGACAACCGGTACGACGCCGCTGTCTGAGCGCGTTCGCTGCATCGCGGACTCAATGGATATACCCGCATCTCGAAGCGTCGTCGCAATATCTGCAAAGACGCCGGTCGAATCTTCAACCATCAGACGGACATAATACAAACCGACGCGCTCGTTCAGTGAAAGCGACGGCGTCTTCGACAACAAATCAACGGGGACACCGAAAGTTGCGGTATTTCGCCCACATGCAATGTCCACCACGTCCGCGACAACCGCCGACGCTGTGGGTCCTGCGCCTGCGCCACGCCCTTCATACATTGTCGGTCCGACAAAATCGCCTTCGGCGACAACGCCGTTAAACACGCCCTCAACCCCTGCGATTGGCGCATCAAGCGGCACCATAGCGGGATAGACCCGTTGTAAAACGCCGGATTCAGTGCGATCCGTCAAACCCAGCAGTTTGATTCTGTAGCCGAGTTCTGTGGCGTAAGCGATATCTTCCGCAGCCACGTGCCGTATGCCTTCAATATGCACGCCGTCGAAATTCACTTCGCATCCAAATGCGACGCTCGTAAGTATCGCCAGTTTATGCGCGGCGTCGACGCCATCAATATCAAAGCTTGGATCGGCTTCCGCATACCCAAGCGATTGAGCTTCGGACAACACATCTTCGAAAGGACGGCCCGTTTCGCGCATGGTCGTCAGAATATAGTTGCAAGTTCCGTTCAGGATACCGTGCAAGCTAGAAACGCCATTCGCGGCTAGCCCTTCCCGCAGCGCCTTGATAATAGGGATACCGCCTGCGACAGCGGCCTCATAGGAAAGGGCGACGCCCGCGCTTTCCGCACGCCTCGCCAAATCACCGCCATGCAAGGCGACCAGCGCCTTATTTGCGGTGACGACATGTTTCCCACCATCAAGCGCAACTTCACAGGTTTCCCGTGCGGGCCCGTCGCTACCGCCAATTAACTCCAGCACCACATCGGCCTTGCTCTCCCGAGCCATTTCGACGGGATCGTCGTACCAGTCGAAACCATCAAGCTTAACGCCTCGGTCGCGGTTTTTGTCCCGCGCGGACACCGCTACAACCTGCAACGAACGACCGCAGCGCGCCTGTAACAAATCACGATGTGTTTCCAGTAATTGCAGCGTCCCCACCCCAACCGTTCCAAGGCCTGCTATCGCCAATGTCAGTGCGTCACTCATTTGCTTACCACCCGCAATTCAGTGGCGCGGGAAGGAACAAATTCATCGGCGCGCGCCAGAAAACGCCTGATATTTCGGGTCGCTTGTCGAATCCTCTGTGTATTTTCAGACAACGCAATACGAACAAACCCTTCTCCCAACTCGCCAAACCCAACCCCTGGCGCAACAGCAACTTTCGCCTCACTCAACAGTAATTTGGAAAACTCGAGGCTGCCCATTGAATCAAAGGGTTTTGGAATGGGCGCCCACACAAACATTGTCGCCTTTGGCGATGGCGCCGCCCAACCCGCCCTGTTTAAACCATCAATGAGCGCGTCACGGCGTTCCTTATAGATTTGGCGCATTTCTTCGACACAATCCTGCGGTCCATTTAACGCTGCGGTCGCCGCCACCTGAATAGGCGTAAAAGCGCCGTAATCCAGATAGCTTTTTACGCGCGCCAATGCGCCAATCAGCTTCTCATTCCCCACGGCGAATCCGACACGCCAGCCCGGCATCGCATACGTTTTACTGCAGGAAGTGAACTCTACCGTAATATCCCGCGCTCCTGGCACTTCCAGAACGGAGGGCGGCGGCGAATCATCGAAATAAATCTCCGCATAAGCGAGGTCCGACAGGATATAGATTTCATGTTTGCGGCAAAATGCGACGACTTCTTCATAGAACGCCAGATCCGCAACAAGCGCCGTCGGGTTGGAGGGGTAATTCAAAACCAGCGCCGTTGGTTTCGGCACGGAATACGCCACGGCCCGCTCCAGTCCCGCCATAAACTCTGGCCCCGGCGCAGCGGTAATTTGGCGAACCGCGCCGCCCGCGATTATAAAGCCGAATTGGTGTATCGGATAAGATGGATTCGGCGCTAATATAATGTCGCCAGGCCCCGTGATGGCCTGCGCTAAATTCGCCAATCCCTCTTTGGAGCCAAGGGTGACGATAGCCTCGCGTTCGGGATCAATCTCAACATTAAATCGCCGCTCATAGTATGCGGACAAGGCCCGACGCAATCCCGGAATTCCACGCGAATTGGAATACCGATGAACCCGCGGATTTTGTACGGTTTCAACCAGCTTTTCAATGATATGCTTCGCTGGCGGCATATCCGGATTGCCCATACCCAGATCGATAATATCGTCTTCCGCCGCACGCGCTTGCGCCTTCATTTCATTTACTTCGGCAAATACATAGGGCGGCAAACGCTTTATCTTATGAAATTCTTGGTCCATCTCTCAGCATCGCTAAAGTTGTTAAAAAGGATCTATCGTCGCGGCATTCTTCCTGCGCCGTTTTGTACAGACCTGCATAAATACTGTCGATGACTATATCGACACACCGACCCATACCAAACTCAAGTCTCGCAAGCCATGGCTCCAATGAAGAATCAGTGTAATATCAACCTTATTTTGTGCTCGAATAGGTATAAATTGACGGTGTGGCCAAATCTTGACGCTTCCGTGAGTAATATATGACGCCTGATTTGCAGAAAATACTCACCGCCGCTTATGCGCATCATCGAACGGACCAAATCCAGGAGGCGGAGGAAGGTTACCGCCGCGTCCTCAAAATGGACGAGAGACAACCTGACGCCCTGTTTCTGCTTGGCCTTCTGCTAAAGGATCAAAACCAGCAGACCGAAGCGCGCATCATGTTAGCGGACGCCGTATTAGTTTCCTCCGAAAACAAAACCGCCTGGCTAGAACTTACCCGACTCCATCATGACGCAGCGGATTGGCCTGAATCTATCATCACAGCTGACAGAACACTTGCTCTGACGCCAAACGCTGTCGAAGTTGAGCTAATGCGGGGCTCCGCGCATATGGCGTTGCGTAATTTTTCCGAGGCCGCGTTATCAGGCGCGCGCGCTGTCGCCGCAGCGCCTGATAACGCAGATTTACACCTTTTTTACCTTCGATCCTTAATGGCGTTAAACCAGTTTAAGGATGCTATTCCATCGGCCGGAACGGCTGCTCAATTATTGCCCGAATCAGACGACGCTCATTTTGTCTATGGCGCTTGTTTGAAGCGTTGTGGCCAAACAGATGATTCGGAGGCCTCTTTTTTACGCTCACTGGATCTAAACCCCCGTAATTTTAAAGCCCTAAACGACCTCGCTGATGTCTACATCGCCCGAGGAGACGCCGCTCGCGCCGTAGATTGCCTTCAGCGCTCACACGATATTGCGCCCTATAATCTCGACGCAATTTCCAGCCTTTGCTTTTATGGCGTGTTCGATCATCGGATGTCCGCAAAGACCCTCTTTGACATCAACCGGAACTGGAGCCGTCAGCTCAACAACGCTACAAAAGACCACCAATTCATGCCATCGCCAGAGCGGCGCGATGGGAAAATTCATATCGGGTACATCGCCAATGATCTTTTTGACAACGTCACCTCATGGTTTCTGGAACCGGTTCTGGCCAATTATAACCGTTCGCGCTTCCACGTAACCTGCTATTCCGGTAGCGAAAAAAAGGACAAGGTCACAGCTCGACTGTCCAGCCTGGTCGATTGCTGGCGCGATATTGACGAAGAAGATATTGAAGGGACAGCGGACCAAATTCGTCGCGACGGCGTCGATATACTCATTCTTGCTTCATTTTTTCGCGGCAAGGATCGCCGAATTATGGCGTACCGCTCCGCGCCAATACAGGTTGGCTACCTTAACCGTGTCGCGTCGACGGGGTTGGACACCCTGGATTATATTATCACCGAATCCGAATTCCGATCCCATCGGCGATGTCAAAGCAACCTATACAGAAACGCCGGTGCGGCTCTCAAGCCACAATTCGTACAAACCCGTAGACGCGAGTGTTTTACCCCAGCAACCACCCTGTCTGAAAAACGGCTTCATCACCTTTGGTAGTTTCAATAATCATGCGAAAATCAACGAGGACGTTATTTGCGTTTGGGCGAATATTCTTCACGCCACACCTGACAGCCAGTTGCTTTTGCGCAGCTCCCGTTATTTCGAAAACCCGATTACCTGCGCCTTTTTCCGCGATCAATTCGCAGCGAATGGCATTGGAGCCGAACGTTTGAACTTTCAAGGGTTTAGAACAACCCGCCAAGATCACCTTCGCGACCTGAACGACGCCGACATCGCATTGGAACCGTTTCCGTGTAATGGTGGAACAACGACGTGCGAAGCGCTTTGGATAGGCCTTCCCCTGGTTACAATGAAAACAAACTCATTTATGGGCAGACAAGGGGCCAGTTACCTTTCCAAACTCGACCTTCAAGACCTCATTTGCGAAACGCCGAACGACTATGTGGATGTCGCATGCAAGTTAGCGAAGGATGTCGACAGAATACGACATTTAAGAGGTTCCTTACGATCACTCGTTGAGGAAAAGCTGTTCAATCACAACCAGCACATACAAGAGCTGGAACTGGCGTATGAAACTATGTGGGCGCGGCGACGTCATAAAAAGCCCTGTACGCCATTCCTGATTCAAAACAACAAGGTCACAGACCTATAGCGTCCGCTCCCCCCCCCCTACAGAATTCCCCGAACCAAATTTTCTATCGT
>JBLHZD010000167.1:0-8814 GCA_047631095.1 Alphaproteobacteria bacterium | reverse complement strand
GTCCGACTTAAAACTCGATAGCATTTGCGCCTGTGTCTTCGACGCTTACGGCACCATGTTTGACGTCCACTCCGCCGCCGCCGCTTGCCGTGACGATTTAGGCGACAAGGCGGACGCCCTGTCCGCCCTGTGGCGACAGAAACAATTGGAATACACATGGCTGCGAACGTTGATGAAAGCGCATGTCGATTTTTGGCGTATCACGGGGGACGCGCTGGACTACGCGATGGCCGCGACAGAAATAGAAAACGCTGCGCTGCGCGAAAAATTGATGTCCCTGTATCTCACGTTGAAAGCCTACCCTGAAGCGCCAGAAGTTTTACAGGCCCTGAAGGACGCTGGCATGCAAACCGGCATCCTTTCCAATGGTTCGCCCATGATGTTGAACGCCGCCGTCGATTCTGCGGGTATCGCCGCCAATCTGGACCATGTTTTGTCCGTTGAGGAAGTCGGCGTTTTCAAGGTGGCGCCGGAGACCTACCAGCTCGCTGTCGACCGTTTATCGGTTTCGCCTTCGGAAATTTGCTTCATGTCGTCCAACGCATGGGACGCGGCGGGCGCCGCCAATTTCGGATTTCAGGTGCTTTGGGTAAACCGCTTCAACCAGCCCCGGGAACGACTGCCCGGCGATCCCAAGGGCGTTTTGTCGTCACTGTCTCCCCTGCCCAGTATCGTAACGGGATAAAATCGTAACCGGATAAACACGCCACAAGGGCCGGGCGCCATGGATAACTTTTCTGAACACCGGTTTTCGGCGCGGGACGGATTGTCCTTATACTACCGACGATATGGATACTACCGGCGAAATGGCGAACGCCAACCAGACCGCCCCGCGATATTGTGTTTGCCCGGCACAACGCGGAACTCGAAAGACTTCCATGGAATCGCGTCGCATTTTTGCGATCTTTACGCGTTGTTTTGTCCGGATTATCGGGGACGGGGACAATCGGCGTACGATGCCGATCCCGATAATTACACGCCGCAAACTTATCTCGATGATATCCGGCACTTGCTGGTCCTGAACAGTCTTCATCGCGTTATAATCATAGGCACATCGCTTGGCGGCTTGCTGGCCATGGGGATGGCCGCGATGGCGCCGACAAGTATCGCCGGGGTGGTGTTAAATGACATTGGCCCCGACATCGATGGCCTGGCGGAAATAATAGACTACATTCGCGTTGATCGTCCGCAACCCAACTGGCCCGCCGCCGCAGCGGAACTGCAATTGCGGTTTCCGGATTTATCGCTACACAGCGAAGGGGACTGGACCGACGCCGCCAAAGCCACATGGCGAGAAGGCGCTGACGGCATGCTTCATTTCGATTGGGATGTAGACCTCGCCCAACCGCTCGCCAACCAGCCCATCCCGGATTTATGGCCCTTATTCGGAGCGCTTCGGCGGCTCCCGGTTCTCGCGATTCACGGCGAACGATCCAAAGTATTATCCAGCGCCACCTTCGACAAAATGGCCGCTGTTCACCCGAATTTGCACAAAACAGTTGTTAAAGGGGTCGGCCACACGCCCACTTTAAAAGAACCGGTCTGTATCGACGCCCTGGAAAAATTTCTGGCCAGCATCGATTAAGACAGCAACCGCTCGGCCGGATGACGAAACCCTATTTTTTCGGGTCGGCGCCCACAACCAAACTTGGCCGCGTCAACGTCGCATAGGGATCGGCTTTCGACGCCGCTCCAGCGACGGAAACATCATCAGAAGGCGAAACATCGGAATCGCGCCGTAATATGTGTTTACAGAAGCCATCCACCGTCGCGCCGGCTTCAATAGACAGGCTTTCATGGTGAATATCCCCGACCACGGTGGCTGTTGCGCCAATTTCCACGACCCTGGCGTTAATACCCCCGTGAATGACCCCCGCGATGAAGACCTCGTCACACATCACGTTGCCGGTAACAACGGCCTTTTCGCCAATGGTCAACGTCTTGGAAGAAACGTTTCCTTCCACGACACCGTCAATCTGAATATCGCCTTCCGTGGCCAAATTACCCTTTATTTTCAAATCCACACCGAGGATTGACGGTGGAACAAGCGCGCGTTCGTCTTTGGCGTTCTTCTTATTTTTTGAAAACATATCGACCCGCCTTGATAAATTTCATCGGATTCAATGATCGTTTTTCAAACCAGACTTCATAGTGCACGTGGGGACCGGTGCTCCGCCCTGTACTGCCCAACAATCCAATTTTGGCTCGGTGACCGACCTGTTGCCCCTTCTTGACCAACGTCTTTTGTAAATGTCCGTAACGGCTCTTGAAACCGTTCCCGTGATCAATCTCAATGAACCGCCCGTAATTGCCCTTCCACCCCGCAAACACCACTTTTCCCGGCGCTGTCGCCCGCACTGCGGAGCTTCTTCGTCCCGCGAGATCCACGCCGCTATGCAACGCGTGTTTCTTGGTGAACGGGTCAGTGCGGCGGCCATAGGGACTGGCGATGCTGTAATTATCAACCGGTGGTATCAACGGCATGGAAGCCAGAACGCGGCGCAATTTCTCGGATCGTTGAATTCTGTCATCGAGCCCTTCGAGCGTAGAGACGAAGCTATCGGCGAGCCGCGCATCCGACGTGACCGCAACGAACGGACCGCCGCGGCCCAGCCCCGAGTCGTCCAGTATCGCGCCATCCAGTATCGCGCCATCCAGCTCCGGCGCCCCAGAATCCGCGTCGCGGCGCGCTTGCAAGGCCGCGCTGGCGAGCACCTTCGATACTTTCAAGCCAGTCATGGCGACAATCGCCTCGGCGTCCGCAATGCCCCCCGCCGTTCGTAACTTTAACGTCTCGATAATGTCCGACTGCGCGTCGTGCAATCCGTTTAATCGACTCAATAAATATTCCGCGCGCCCTTTTTCACCACGTGGCACCTCAGATCCATCACCGCCCACAGCATCGCTCAGGCCCGCGAGAAGAAACCGTAAATTTTCGGCCAGGCCATCGCCCCGTTGCGTCGCCGCCTGCATTGAACCATTCAGACGCGCAATTTCGCCCTGAAGCTCATCGCGCACGGCAATAAGCCGATTGTATTGCGCTTTAGTCGTTTCGGCTTCCGCGGCAACCAACGCAATTTTAGACACATGACGTTTGTTTTCCGTCGCCAACCGGCCCAAATCGCTTTGAAAAGCTTGAGCGTCCAGCGCCAGCGCCTGCTCCAGCTGCCCAACACGCCGCTTGAGCAGCGTGCGCGCTTCATAAACCTCCGCCCGCTCCGCCTCTACCGAAGCCAAATCCGCCTGAACGGATTGCACCGACCCATCCAGCAACGTGTTCAAGCTGTCGATTTCCGCCAGTTCGGCGTTCAGCTGTCGCAGGTGGGCGTGCATGGCGTCCCGTGATTTCTTGTCGGACAATTCACTCGCTGTAATAGCGACCCGGTGCTGCGATTGCGAAACGCCTTCTTCATCAAGATCGCCCTCGCTGGCGAGCTTGCTCAATAAATCCGACTGCCCCCGTTTCAATTTACCGGTGATCGCCACGACCTTGCGTTGATAGCCTTCAATTTCCTGTAACAGGTCGTCATAGGCGAGCTTGGCGTCGTTCAAATGCTCACGCGTATCCTGGACGCGCGCTTGTTGGATCCAGACACCCGCCGACATGCTGACGCTCCAGACCAGGGACGCCATCGCCATTGCGGCAAGGCCCGTCTGGACCCCGGTGGATAACCGCAAGTACCGGATTCGACCATCGGTCCGAACAATAATTTCACGCGCAGGAAACAGGCGTGCAAGCGTCTCACTTACACCCGTCCCAAACCGTACAAAAGTCGTCCGCCTTTGTGACGGACTTTTACGACTCATCGTCATGGTAAAAGTCGCGACCCCTCCCGACAAATCCAAACGGCCATCTCAGGCTCGATTACAATTAACCAAGCCCCCTTGGCGTACCTACCTGCAGGGAAAATAATGCCTTCATAAAATTCTGGCAAGATGGATTCGGGATTGCAAACGTTACAGTGCGAAAAACAATCGTCATATATCGACGTATTATGATCCCTTAGCGGGAATGCGCGCTTGCGGCGATCAATTCAGCAGGACGCCGGGCAACGCAGGCGCAATAGAGGCTTGAGGCGCTGCCTCACGCGACGCCGATTCGCTCGCCAATGTCTCTCGAAGCTCCCGCTCGTCGAATATGCGGTTCACCAGTTCGGTAACCTCTTGGCATCCCACGGTCACGCCAAGTTTCTCGCTATGCAGGATGCAGGCGGCCAAAAGCGAGCCGTAACAAACGTCATCAAGATTTTCTAGCGAGCGCGCCTCGGCGATGAGCGTCTTCGAGGTAAGCGCTAACATGTCGACGACACGATCCAGAAATTCAAAATCCCGTTCATCCATTTTCCGGTCTCCCAATCACTTACGCATGGCCAACCACTTCTGCATGGTGGACGTCGCATTAATTTGCGTTGATACGATTCGATTCTTCGGAAACATCAGCGTTCTTCTACGCTGGTATCCCTTAATGTTAGCATACTGTCTCGCAAAACGCGAGTTTGGCGACGTATGGTCACAACAAAAGTGGGGCAAACCGATGCGGGCATGGCAAAGGATGTTGAGCGGTCGGCGTCTGAACCTTCTCGACCCCTCGGCGCTGGACGTTGAAATTGAGGATATCGCGCACGGGTTATCCCGCGTCGCGCGCTGGAATGGTCAAACATCCGGCGATTACGCCTTTACGGTCGCGCAGCATTCGGTCCTCGTGGTTGAGATTCTGCAACGCCTGCGACCGGCGGCGCCGCGTCCGTGGCTCTTGGCGGCGCTGCTGCACGATGGCGCTGAATACGTCATTGGCGATCTGATATCACCATTTAAGGCCGCCGTGGGGCTGGATTACGGGGCTCTAGAGGCGAGCTTGCAAAAAGCCATCCATATTCGCGTGGGCTTGCCGCCAAACATGCCTAAATCGGCAAAGACCTTTATCAAACGCGCGGATAAGGCGTCCGCTTACCTTGAGGCGACGCAGCTGGCCGGGTTCGCTGTCCCGGAAGCAAAACGGTTTTTCGGACGTTTTAAATCCATCGACGATATTCTAATCACGCCCCTGCCGGCGAATGACGCAAAGGCCCGGTTTATGGAGCGTTTCGCCGACCTCGCCGACTCGATGCCTGAAACGCGGTGTTTACCGCCCGGCGGGCGCCCTGTTAAGTAGGGGCGTCGCTTTGGAATGGAGGCCGTCATGACAGAACAAGATACCGACGTTACGCGCTTGTCCGCGTGTGAATTGTTACGCCACTATCGCCGCAAAACACTGTCTCCCGTCGACGTGACGAAAGCCGTTTTCGAGCGCATCGAAGAAGACCAGCCCGCCGTCAACGCCTTTTGCGTCATCGACCCGGACACGGCGATGGCCGCCGCGCGCGCCTCGGAAGCCCGTTGGGCCAAAGGCGAACCCATCGGGTTGGTTGATGGGGTGCCCACCACAATCAAAGACGTTGTGCTGACCAAGGGATGGCCCACCCTGCGCGGCAGCCGCGCGGTCGACCCGGATCAACCCTGGACGGATGACGCGCCCTGCACGGCGCGATTGCGCGAACAGGGCGCTGTCTTGTTGGGCAAAACGACGACGCCGGAATTCGGCTGGAAGGGTGTCACCGACAACACCCTGACGGGCGTCACCCGAAACCCCTGGAACACAAGCCGGACGACGGCAGGCAGTAGCGGCGGCGCGGCGGCGGCGGCGGCTATGGGCATGGGCGCGTTGCATATAGGCACCGATGGCGGCGGCTCTATTCGTATGCCCGCCGCTTTCACGGGTGTATTTGGCCATAAACCCACCTTTGGCCGTGTGCCCGCCTGGCCCGCCAGCCCCTTTGGCACGCTCGCCCATATTGGCCCCCTCACCCGCACCGTGGCCGACGCCGCATTGATGATGAACGCCCTCGCAATGCCCGATCACCGCGACTGGTTCTCCGTTCCCGCCAATGGCCGCGACTATTCCATCGGCCTGGACGACGGTGTCGCCGGTCTTCGCATCGCCTACTCGCCAGATCTGGGCCATGCGACAGTAGACCCGGAAATCGCCGCCCTGGTGCGCGCCGCCGTAGACGTATTCTCCAACCTTGGCGCGCATGTTGAAGAGGTCGACCCCGGCATCGGCGACACAAGAGACGTTTTCCGACACCATTGGTTTGTCGGCGCGGCGGCGTTGCTGGACGGTTTTTCCGACGAGCAGAAAGCCTTGATGGATCCGGGCTTGCTGGAAGTCGCCGCGGAGGGCGCCGAAATTTCCGTCCTGTCCTATATGGAGGCCGCCGCCGCGCGCGCCGTCATTGGCGGAAAAATGCGCGACTTCCACGAAACTTATGACCTGCTGCTGACGCCCACCGTGGCGATCCCCGCCTTTGAGGCCGACCAGGAAACGCCCGTTGGCTGGCCTGAGAAACGCTGGACGTCCTGGACGCCGTTTACCTATCCCTTCAATCTGACCCAACAACCCGCTTGCTCCGCGCCCTGTGGCTTTACCAGCAACGGGTTGCCCGCGGGGCTGCAAATTGTCGGGCGTAACTTTGACGACGCGCTTGTCTTGCGCGCCGCCCGGGCGTTTGAATCCGCGCGCCCTTTCAAGATGCCCACCGACATCAACATCCAGCACTAAGGGGCCAAACGACCCCACAGGACGCGCACCATGAACGAACAAACGATCCTTCGCCTTAAAGAAATCGTCGGCCCCAACGGCTGGATCGACGCGCCCGACGACATGGCGCCCTATCTGGTCGATGTCCGGGATTTATACCAGGGCGCAGCACAGATCATCCTTCGCCCGGATCGCACTTCGCAAATCGCCGCGATCGTTAAGACCTGCGCGGATGCGGGCGTGACGATCACCCCACAAGGCGGCAACACGGGCTATTGCGGCGGCGCGACGCCCGGTATCGAGGGCGAATACGAAGACGGCATTTTGTTGAGCCTGTCACGGATGAACAAGGTTCGTGATATTGATCCGCTGAATTATACCGTCACGGTCGAGGCCGGGTGTATTCTGGCCGATATCCAGCAAGTCGCCGCCGATGCGGATCGGTTGTTCCCGTTAAGCCTCGCCGCCGAAGGCACCTGCCAGATTGGCGGCAATTTATCGACCAACGCTGGCGGCACGGCGGTACTGCGCTACGGCAACACCCGCGATCTGGTTTTGGGCGTCGAGGTCGTGCTGCCGGATGGTCAAATCTGGGACGGGTTGCGACGGCTACGAAAAAACAACACCGGGTATGATCTCAAACAAATTTTCATGGGCGCAGAAGGCACGTTGGGCATCATCACCGCCTGCGTCTTAAAGCTCTATCCCATGCCGCGCGAACGCACGACGATGTTCGTTGCGCTTAACAGCCCGGACGCGGCGGTTACGTTGCTCGCCCGACTGCGCGCCGCCAGCGGGGATGGCGTCACGACCTTCGAATACCTCCATCGTCTCTGCCTTGAATTAGCGCTAAAAAATATCCCCGGACTCACCGAGCCGTTCGACGCGCCCCATGCCCATTACGCCTTGGTCGAACTGTCCTCCGGCCTGAGTGACGGTCGCGTCTCCGCCCTTGCGGAATCCATTTTAGGCGAAGCCTTTGAAGCGGGCGAGGTCATCGACGCCGTCGTCGCATCCAGCGGCCAACAAGCGGCGCAATTATGGAAAATTCGGGAATCCATCCCCGAAGCGATGAACCATGAAGGCGGCGTTATTCGTCATGACATTTCCGTTCCGGTTTCCAGCGTGCCGGCGTTCCTGGCGCTCGCCACCCGGCGCACCGCGGAGACCATCGACGGTGTCCGCATCGCGCCTTTTGGCCACATTGGCGACGGCAATATTCACTTCAACCTCGTGCAGCCTGTGGGCGCGGCGCGAAACGCGTTTTTGGTGCATACCCATGAGATCGAAACCGTCATCCATGATATCGCGACGGGTTTGGACGGAAGCTTCAGCGCGGAGCACGGCGTCGGACGGCTGAAACGCGAAGAGCTGGCCCGGTACAAATCCGATGTCGAACAGGATTTGTTCGCGCGTGTGAAAGCCGCATTGGACCCAAAGGGCGTCATGAACCCCGGAAAAGTGATTTGACGCCTTAGCCACAAGACCTGATCGTACCCTGAGAGCAAACAGCGGGCATTGAACCAGCGCCTAAGACAATACGTCGCGGCTCATGAGTTTTCCTTGATTCCCGGCGTATAGGGATTTAGTGATCCCCTCATCCAACTCAGGAGGCTATACGCCTTCTGGAGGCGGCGTAAAACGAAAGCGAACAAGGAGTTATACTTTATGAAGTTTCTAGCAATTTTAGGCGTTAGCCTGATGATGGCGTTGAGCGGCGGCGCGGCCTCTGCGGCCGATGCGGGCAAAGGCGCAAAAACATTTAAAAAATGCAAAGCCTGCCACTCCCTCAAAGCTGGCAAGAAAAAAGTCGGCCCCTCTCTGCACGGCGTTTTCGGCAACCAGGCAGCGAAAATGAAGGGCTTCAAATATTCCAAGGCGATGAAGAAATCCGGCGCCACCTGGGATGCAGCCACATTGGACGCCTTCCTGACGAAACCAAGGAAGTTCATGAAGGGCACGAAAATGGCTTTCGCCGGTCTGAAGAAGAAAAAAGATCGCGACAACGTCATCGCCTATCTGATGACCATTAAGTAACGTCATCGCCTATCTGATGACCATTAAGTAGCGTCATCGCCTGTCTGATGACGATAAAATAGCGAAACGACGCTGGTGCCTTCGAACGTCGTTCATTGCGGCGGCGCGCGCGACGCGCGTAAAAGCGCTTGACGGATCCGCGTCCTTTCCTGCGAATAGGCTACGCAATGTTGAAGGGACAAAAAACCAGCGTCGACTGG
>JBLHZD010000166.1:0-8856 GCA_047631095.1 Alphaproteobacteria bacterium | reverse complement strand
CCTGCCGCCGTCGGTTTCCTCCTTATCACCGGATAACGGGGCTTCACTGAATTCAAAAAGACGCCGTTCCCCATCGATAATAACATACGCGCTTTCCGACATCGCAGCGCCAGCGAGTTGCGCGCGACGGGCCAGCCCGGCTTCCCGGCGATCCGGCGCCAATTCCCAATTTCCGTTGATCACGCGATCTTTCGTCGCGTCCAACGCCAGGGCGTAGCGCGCGTTACAGCCCTCGATTTTCAACGATGCATCGCGCCACCACACGGCGAGCGGCAGCAGGTCGAGCATATTTTGCAAGTCTGCGTTTTCGTTGAATTTCGCCTTTGCGTCCGTCCGTAAATTTTCTAGCGTTGTGACCTCAGCGATCCACAACACGCACTCCGCACCTTCGCGTCTCCCGGTCATTTCCAGACTTCGCGCATCCAATGTCCTGAATTTTCCGTCAAACGGCGCCCCGTCCTGGGACAACGCCCTTAACGCCGCCCCTAAGGGCGCTCGACATTCCGATTCGAATTGTTGGGAAATACGTTCAAAGGCATCGGCACCAAGGCCAAGATGATCCAGGCCCAACAGGGTGAAACCACGGGGCGTTCCCTCTACCGAGAGCTCCGCCAAGGGTTTTGGATCATGGCGCCAAAACAAACATCCCGCCGGCGCGGCGTCCAACAGCGCCTTGGTCCGGGTCGCGGCGCGCGTATTCTCCGCTTGGGAACTTCTGAGCCGCCGCAATAAAAAACCGCTCCAGACCAAAACAGCCAGAAGCGGTATTCCCAACCCAACGCCAACAAGCGGCGCGATGTTGTCAGACAGCGCCCAGGCGCTCGTTGAATTTACCACAATCGAAAACGCTATAGCGACGCCCAAACCGGGAAGGTTTATGCGCAACCGTCGCCGTAACAAAAAACAAGGTATCGTAAAACGCTTTTTCACAGCCCAAGTCTAGGCCGGTCGGCGAAAACGAACAAGCGTTCGCCCCCGCCGACCGAAACGCCCTAGTAGCGGTATTGATCCGGCTTGAACGGGCCCGTTTTCTCCAGCCCAAGATAACTCGCCTGCTCACTTGTCAGCGTCGTCATTTTCACGCCAAGACGTTCGAGATGCAGCGTCGCGACTTTTTCGTCCAGATGCTTCGGCAAGACGAAGACTTCATTGGCGTAGTTCGCGAAGTTTTCCCACAGTTCAATCTGCGCCAACACCTGGTTGGTGAAGGACGCGGACATCACAAAGCTGGGATGACCCGTGGCGCAACCAAGGTTCACCAACCGGCCTTCGGCCAGCACAATCAACCGCTTGCCATCCGGAAACACGACTTCGTCCACCTGTGGTTTCACATTTTCCCAGGGGAAATTGCGCAGTGATTCGATTTGAATTTCGGAGTCGAAATGCCCGATGTTGCAGACAATCGCCCGGTCTTTCATATCGCGCATATGGTCCAGGGTGATGACGTCGATGTTGCCGGTCGTTGTGACGAACATGTCGCCAATTGAAGCGGCTTCGTCCATTGTCGTGACTTCATAACCTTCCATTGAGGCCTGAAGCGCGCAAATCGGATCGATTTCCGTCACCAACACGCGCGCGCCCTGGTTGCGAAGACTGGCGGCGGAGCCTTTTCCGACGTCGCCAAAACCGGCCACGACGGCGATCTTACCCGCAATCATCACGTCGGTCGCGCGTTTGATGCCATCGACGAGACTTTCGCGACACCCGTATAAATTATCGAATTTCGACTTGGTGACCGAATCATTCACGTTGATCGCGGGTACTTTCAGCGCGCCTGCTTTCGCCATGTCATAAAGCCGGTGCACGCCTGTCGTCGTTTCTTCCGAAAGACCACGGACATCATCCAGAAGCCCCGGGTATTTCTCGTGCATGATTTGCGTCAGATCGCCGCCATCATCGAGAATCATGTTCGGACGCCAACCGTCCGGGCCCTCAATCGTCTGCTCGATACACCACCAGAACTCCTCGTCGGTTTCGCCTTTCCACGCGAAGACGGGAACGCCGGTCGCCGCAATAGCGGCCGCGGCCTGATCCTGGGTTGAGAAAATATTACACGACGACCAACGAACTTCCGCGCCCAGCGCTGTCAGCGTTTCAATCAACACTGCGGTCTGAATCGTCATATGCAGACACCCAACGATACGGGCGCCTTTCAAAGTTTGAGCCGAACCGTATTCGGTCCGCAACGCCATCAAACCCGGCATTTCCGTTTCCGCAATTGCGATTTCCTTGCGGCCCCAATCGGCGAGGCTGATATCAGCGATCTTAAAGTCACCCGTATTTTCTGTCGTCATGAGTATTCTCCATTTGTCGAAGCGTCGTTGGATACATGATGGATTGCGCCATAGGGCGCACTGTTCTACAGGCGATATATCAAGCTCTCGCGCGAGCCGCAAGCATTATATAAATAAATGTTTATGTATTTATGAAAGGATTTCTTTCTCGTCTTCACCCTATGGAAAGTGGGATCAGGCGAGCGCGTTGAAATCATCCAGTAACGTCGCGATGCGCCCGGAATCAATTTGCTCCATGATAATTTGCGCCCGCACAGTGGCGGCGGTCAGATCAATATTCCGGATCCGCTGTTTCACCTGCGGCAGGCTCGGCGCCGACATCGACAAATCCCGTACGCCCAACCCCAGTAACAACGCGACATAACGGGGGTCGCCCGCCATTTCCCCGCAAACGCTTACCGGTATGCGCGCGCGCAACGCGGCCTGTGTTGTAAATTGAATCAAGCGTAAAATCGCGGGGTGCAACGGGTTGAACAGATGCGCCACCTGCTCGTCCGCGCGGTCAATCGCTAACGTATACATGATCAAATCATTCGTGCCGATGGCGAAAAAATCGCTCACGGTCGCAAGCGCGTCCGCCGCCAGCGCGGCAGCGGGCACCTCGATCATGACGCCGACGGGCGGCAGCGGGTCCGCAATTTTAACTTTCCGACGCTTCAGCCGCCGCGCGACTGCTTTCAGGCAATCGCGAACCTGACGCACTTCCCCAACATTGGAAATCATAGGTAACAGAATGCGCACTGGCCCATGGGCGCCAGCGCGCAATATGGCCGCCAGCTGAGTTTCCAGCAACTTTGGATGTTTCAGTGAAAGACGGATAGCGCGCAGCCCCAGCGCCGGGTTCTCCGATGGTCCCAAATGTTCCGCCAAGGACGCCGCAGGTTTATCGCCGCCAACGTCAAGCGTGCGGATGGTGACCTGTTTGCCCCCCATCCCTTTTACAATTTCGCGCAGCACATCGTATTGTTCGGTCTCATTTGGCGCTGTTTTCCGGTTCATGAACATAAACTCGGTGCGCAACAGGCCAATACCGCGCGCGCCATTCTCCAGCGCTGATTTGACCTCCAGCGGTAATTCGATATTGGCTGAAAGGTCGATCCGCGTCTCATCGCGGGTAATTGCGGGCATTTTCCGCAATCCCGCGTAGCGCTGGCGTTCGCGCAGAAAATTGGTCCGGCTTCGTTCATAATCCGCCAGGGTCTTGGCGCTGGGGTTGATAACCACCCGCCCGGCGCCGCCATCAATGATCACCAGACCAGCGCCGCTCAACGCCGTGGCGTCGACGCCTGCATCGTCAAGGTCATTCAATAAATCAATGACGCCAACAACCGCCGGAATGCCCAGCGACCGCGCAACAATGGCGGTGTGCCCTTCCGCGCCGCCAGACATTGTCGCAAAACCGGCGACCCGTTGCGGATCCATCAGGGCGGTGTCCGCAGGACTCAGTTCTTCGGAAAAAACGATACTGCCCGGCGTAATCATGGAAAAGGCGCGAAATGGCTCTTTTATCAACGTTCGAATAAGCCGCGCCCCGGCCTCGCGGATATCATCCGCTCTGGCGGCCATATAGGGATCCCGCAGTTCAGCGAATCCGCGCGCGATTTTGGAAATCTCCGCCTGAACCGCGGCTTCCGCATTGATGCGCCGAGATTCAATGCGCCGCTCCACTCCTTCGCTAAGGCGAGAGCCCGTCAACATGTGACGATAGGCATCCAGAAGATAACCCAGATCTTCGCCCGCCGGTCCGTGCATGGTCTGCGCGCGGCTTTTCAAACGACGGATTTGCCGGCTGGACAGCGCGACAGCGACCTTGAACCGCTTTTTCTCAGCCTCGACCTGCGTTTCGTCGATAGAATATTCCGGCGCGGTCGGTGCGCCCGATTCGGTCACATGAGGCGCGCCGATGGCGATGCCCGGCGAGACCCCCAGCCCCTCCAGAATGCGTTCCTGATTCCGCAGTGCTGGTTTCCGCTTCAAGGAAGCCTTGCCGACGCTCTTAGCATTCATTGAATTTACCGTTCACCAGCTCCGACAATGCAGACATGGCTTTTTCTTCGTCCGACCCCGTCACCGTAACGCGAATACAGGTCCCTTTTGACGCCGCCAGCATCATCAACCCCATGATGGAGTCTCCGGACACATCCGCGCCGTCTTTTTCCACCACGATGTCGGCGTCAAATTCGCCCACGACCTTTACGAATTTCGCCGCCGCGCGCGCGTGCAGGCCGCGTTCATTCTGGATCGTCATTTCGGAGACAAGCGTCATTTTAACTGGCCTGATTGGACAATAACCGGGACGCCAAATTAATGTACTTTTGCCCGGCTTCCTGCGCCGCCGCCGCCGCTTCGGCCAAAGGCATGGTCTTGCGAACACTGGCCAGTTTCACCAATGTTGGTAAATTCACACCCGCGATCACTTCGACTTTCGATTGCTCCATAATGGAGATCGCCAAATTGGAGGGGGTGCCGCCAAACAAATCGGTCAAAACAATGACCCCATCACCGGAATTGACGTCTTCCACCTTTTGAATAATCTCTTGTCGCCGCAATTCCATATCGTCGTCAGGGCCGATCGATACGGCCTCGGTCGTCTCTTGCGGGCCCACAATATGTTCAAGCGCGGCGACAAATTCTTTCGCCAGATCGCCATGGGTTACGAGCACGACGCCAATCATTGTGAAAACTCCGCAGCCGCCCAGCCTGATCAAACCTCAGGCAAAATCACGTTTATCTAGAGCATATCTCGGCCATTTTGGCCACCCTGTCCATCCATATCGCGATGGAACAGGAAATACCGACGCCCCTGATTTTGTAGCCATTCCACGAGCCGCTCGGCGGTGTAAACGGAGCGATGGCGCCCGCCAGTGCACCCCACCGCCAACGTCAGGTAGCTTTTACCTTCCGTCTCATAGCGCGGCAGTAATATTTCGAGCATGTTGGTCAGCGACTTTAAAAATACCTCAAAGTCCGGGTCAGCGGAAATATAAGCGCCGACGCCGCTATCCTGCCCGGTCAAAGGTCGCAAGGCGTCATCGTAATGTGGATTGGCGAGAAACCGAACATCGAACACAAGGTCCGACTCTCGCGGGACGCCGCGCCGATAGGAAAATGACGTCACGTTGACGCTCAGTCCGGGCCCCTGATCGAGACCGAATTGTTCGCTAATACGCTCCTTCAACGTCCATAGACTTTTTTGAGACGTGTCGATCACCGTATCCGCGCGATCTCGCAGCGGCGCCAGTAGATTTCGCTCCAAACGAATGCCATCGGGCACAGGCCGATCCAGCGCCAGGGGGTGCCGGCGGCGGGTTTCGGTATAGCGGCGCAACAAGGTTTCGTTATCGCAATCCAGAAACAGCATTCGGACATCAACATCAGCGTCGGAATCCAGCCGTTCCAGTTCCGCCAGAAAAACATAAACGGCGAAATCACGATTGCGAATATCGACGCCCATCGCCAACGGTCGTTGATCCGGGCTCGCGGCTTCCACGCTCAACAACGTCGCCAGCATTGACAACGGCAAGTTATCGACCGCCTCATACCCTAAATCTTCCAACATTTTCAATGCTGTCGTTCGCCCGGCACCGGACATGCCCGTCACCAGAACAAGGCGTCTTGGTGTTTGATTTTCGCCCATCACAATTCCGACGCTCCAGAATGATTAAGTGGTTATAGTCTCTGATTTCAAGCGAATCGCAAGCCGGACTTTCGCCGCGGCGGACGCTTCAAAGGGCCAAAGCCGCAATCGGCGTATTTCAACGCCTTCCAAATCAACCCTCTCCGCCTCGGGCATACGTTCTATATCGGCCCGTGACTCTGACAAATCGACAACCAGCTCAATTCTGGCGACCGGGGCGACCATCGATTCCAACAACGAAACGATTCCAAGCCCCCGAACCTCAATCATGCCCTGAAGTGCTTTGGGCGCACGGGCCTCCAGCGCGCCATTCACGTGCTCTATAACGACCCGGTCATCCGCAACTAAATGCGCGCCACCGTCAATCATGCGCAGCGCCAGATCGGATTTTCCACTACCCGACGGCCCCCTAATCAAGACACCGACGCCCTCCACCGAAATCGCCGTTCCGTGAATTGTCGCTATACCGCTACCGCCGTCTTCACACCCACCCATTGGCGCATTCGATGGCGCATCCGCCATCAGCGCGAGATCCAGGGTTTAAATTGTTTTCCTAGTTTCAATCCCTGCCGTTGATAGGTCGAGCCGATATCGCCGCCATATATCCGGTCTGGACGTTGCGTCAGACGCTCATACACCAGGCGTCCTAAAATTTGACCATCGGCAATCAGAAACGGCACGTCGTGGGACCGAACTTCGAGAACCGCCCGACTACCCGCGCCGCCATTGGCCTCGTCTCCAAAACCTGGATCAAAAAAACCGGCGTAATGCACACGGAATTCTCCGACAAGCGTGTCGTAGGCGACCATCTCCGCCGCGTGATCGGGCGGGACCGTCACCGATTCCGTCGATGCGAGAATATAAAAATCATCCGGGTTCAAAATCAGTTCCGGCGCATGTTCCCGGTAAATCGGCTCCCAGAACGCCCGCGGATCATAAAAATCCTTCTGGTCCAAATCGATCAACCCGGCGTGTTTGCGGGCGCGAAACCCCATCAGGCCGGTTTTCGGGTCGCCCTGAAGATCCACGGTAAAGGGGATGCCCTCTTTAATATGGTCCGGCTGGGCGCCGTCGGGCGCTGAATCAATCAGTTGCGTTTCTTCGTTCAAACGCCGCAGAGCCTGGTCGCTATAACTGAAATTACCGCGCTTCAACCGCAATTGGCTCAAGCGCGATCCAGCGCGCACAATGACGCTAAACGTCCGGGGTGATATTTCGGCGTAAAGCTGGCCCTCATAGCCGCTCCGCACCCGGTCGAATTCGGCGCCATTATCCGTGATGAGCCGCGTAAAGATGTCCAACCGTCCCGTTGAGCTTTTGGGATTGGCGACGCCCGAAACGCCCGGCGCGAGAGACAGCCGCTCCAACAGCGGCGCCACATAGACACAGCCCTTTTCCAGCACCGCGCCGTCAGACAAATCCAATTGATGGAGGCTTAGCTTTTTAAGCTTTCCTTCAACGGTTTCGTTCGGTCCCGATAAAAAACTGGCCTGGACGCGATAGGCGACATTTCCAAGGCGCAGGTCGAGGCTCGCCGGTTGGATCTGTCCGTCTTCAATCGTTGTCTCGGCGGAGATTTCACCGGACTTGATGAGCGCGCGAATAGCCTGAGAGGGCAAAATGCCAGTTCGGTGTCGAACCGGGGTCGCCGCATCCGTCGCGTCAGGGCTGCTATCGGGCATAAGTCTTCATCCAATGGGGTCGCCACGCTGGCGTATTCGCTCCAGCCAATCCGGGATAATACACCGGCTGCAAAGTATCAAACATTCCTGTCCGGCGCCAACGCCGCAAATCGTATATTACACCGGCAATTGCACGATAAATTGCGCCCCGATGATCGCGCCATCGCCGCCGCGCCGGTTCATAGCGCGGATCGAGCCTGCATGAGCCTTTATGATCTGACGGGAAATCGACAAACCAAGTCCGGAATGCATGCCGAATTTTTCAGACGCGGGCCGTTCGCTGTAAAATCGGTCGAACACCGCCTCCAGTTTTCCCTCCGGCAATCCCGGCCCGGAATCCGATATTGTGGTCTCCACAAGGGCGCCGCGCCGCGCGACATGAATATCAATTGACGATCCCGGCGGTGAAAAGCTTTCTGCATTCGCAATCAGGTTCCGGAAGACCTGGACCAATCGTCCTTCAAGCCCCGGCACCGTCAAGGTCGACGGATCGCCATCGATAGTCAACCGAATGCGCGGCGCGTCCGGATTACTGTCCTTTGACGCCGAATGGATATCGACCAGAGTCTGTAACAACCCCACGACCTCCACGGGTCGCATTGATTCGCGACCCAGTTCGGAATCCAGTCGGGAGTAATCGGAAATATCGGTGATGAGCCGGTCGAGACGCTGAACATCTTCCTGAATGATGCGCATCAATTGTTTTTGTTGGGCGGGATCCGAAATGCGCGCGGCGGTTTCAACCGCGCTGCGCAAGGATGTTAGCGGGTTTTTGATCTCGTGGCTGACATCCGCGGCGAACCGCTCAATGGCGCCCAGTCGAAGAGACAACGCATTGGTCATATCGCGCAGCGCGCCGGATAAATCGCCAATTTCGTCACCGCGACCGGTCATGTCTGGTATTTCGTTCAATCCCCCTCCACCCGGCACCCGCGCGGCCGCCGCCGCCAGCACCCGAACCGGCCGCGCAATGGCGCGCGCAAGGTATAAGGAAAGCAAAACCGTAATCACCAGGGCGATGCCGAACAATTCCACGACAACAAGGCGAACCTCGCGGATCGCCCGGCGCACATCCTCACCACTTTTAGACACCATCAAAACACCGATCACCTGATGAAATCGTTGCACGGGCATCGCCACGGACAAAACAAACCCGCCTTCCGGCGCGGCGCGCACAACCCCGGTGATATCGCCGGACAGCGCCACGACAGCTTCGGGATAGTCGCGTATATTGGGGCGTTGG
>JBLHZD010000165.1:0-8898 GCA_047631095.1 Alphaproteobacteria bacterium | reverse complement strand
CCCTGATTTCGGCCTGTGTAACTGCACCATCAAAACCTTTTCCCGCCGTCGTCGCGCCTTATCAACAAGAGAGGCGACGACACCTTGCTTCAAGGGCCGCTGTAAATCATCGCGCAAATCATCCAGCAGCAAACAATCGGGCAAGGAACCGCTTTGCTGAATCAGTCGCTCCGCCGCTCGTATTGTGGCGCCAGTTTTGGTTTTTGAGGTATGCTCCTGGATAGCCGTTGTATCCCAGGGCGCAAGCTGCGCGTCGTTAGCGTATCTGTTTTCTGTTGGTATCATTGCCATGCCATGTCGCAATATGCGTTATTAGTGATAATTTTTATTACCGTATGCTATAATGGTTTATTTTGCAAATCACGACAAGTGGAGAAACTGAATGCGGATGTTTTTTTCGATCATAATCGGAACCCTTCTCTGGCTGCCCATGCAGGCCATCGCGGCGGGCTCCGGTCATACAGGCCATCACGCGGCGTCCCCTTATGCGGGACAACATAACCGGCAAATTAAATCGTTATCAGAACGCTATATCGATGATTTGCAAAATGGCAGAGGTTGGGGTTTGGCGAAAGCGGCGGAACTCAATGGCCTGCCAGGACCGGTGCATTTGTTGGAAATGCGCGAGGAAATTCAACTGTCCACTGAACAGGTAACAGCGGTTGAACATGCCTATCGCGCCATGAAGCGCGGCGCGATCCCGCTAGGTGAGCAACTTATCAAATTGGAAACCCGTTTAGAGCACGCCTTCGCCAGCCGCCAGATTAACGAATCCGCGTTAAAATCCCTGATGACGCAGATTGCGACCGTGCGCGGCGACCTACGCTATGTACACCTCGCTGCACATCTAAAAACGCCAACCCTGTTATCCGCAGAGCAGATTGCAGCCTATAATCGGCTCCAAGGATACACGCCTCAATAGGACTGGTTTGTTACGCCTGATTTGCGGCGGCCTTCACCATCGTATCCCAGTCAAACAACCGCTCTTCCTTGGCCGCGAAACGGCGCACTGCTTCGTTGTGGAAGTCTGTGCTGCGGCAAGCGAATTGCGCCGCCACTTCAGCTTCGACCATTTCCGCCTGAGAACTGGAGATGGACCGATCCATTAATTGCTTCGCGCCCGCCAGCGACGTGGCGGAGCCTTTCGCCAATCGCGCCGCGAATTCCAGCGCCGCCCGCATCAACGCGTCGGGTTCGTGCACCTCGTGGACAATATTCAGCGCTTGCGCCTCCTCCACATAGATTGTCCGCGCCGTCAAAGCGAGTTCCTTCGCCTTGCGCGGGCCGACCACGCGGGGCAGCAGGTAGGCTGACCCCATATCGGGGATCAGACCAATGCGGCCAAACACCTGAGAAAAACGAGCCCGGGGCGTCGCCAGCATAAAGTCCGCGGTTAGAGCGACGGAAAACCCGCCCCCAAACGCAACCCCGTCAACAGCGGCGATAACCGGCCGGTCCAGATTGGTAAGGCGATAGACCCAATCCAGCGTACGTCGCAATCCGTCGCTTCGATCATCCGGGTTAATCGCCGCCGTGCTATTATCACCCATGCGACTGACATCGGCGCCGGAACAGAAATTCCCTCCGGCCCCGGTCAGGATTAGCACGCGTATATCACCATCATCTTCGACCTGCTTGATAATATCGGGAATATCCGTATCGCGCATCGTCGGGGTTAGCGCGTTAAATTTTTCTGGACGATTAAAGGTCAAGACGCCAACGCCATCGGTGACCTCGAACAAGACATCAGACTTTTTCATTGCGTGTAATCCTTCAATACTCTGAAATGTGAACTGAATTTTTGGAGACTTTTGAGTGACGGCGAAACAGCATACATCGACGGAAGCACTGGTGATCGGCGGCGGCTTGCATGGGTGTTCGGTCGCGTTGCATCTGCGCCTTCGCGGCGTCGCCGTCACCGTTGTTGAAAAGGACGCGCCGGGCCGCCACGCGTCGGGCGTTAACGCAGGCGGCGTTCGTCGGTTGAACCGCGACGTATCGGAAATCCCACTGTCTTTGGCATCGCTCGAAATTTGGCGCGATCTGCCCGAATTGATCGGTGATGATGGCGGTTTTCAGGCGACCGGCCAGGTTCGTATCGCCGAGACCGACGCGGAAATGAAAGTGTTGTCCGACCGTGTCGAACACCTGCGAACGCTGGGCTACGACCATGAAGAGCTGATCGACAAACAGGAATTGCGATCGCTTGTACCGGCCTGCGCCAGCCATTGCGTAGGCGGCGTTGTCTGCCGCGCGGATGGTTTCGCCGACCCGTATCGAACAACGACCGCGTTCTATCGCGCCGCCCAAGCCAAGGGCGCAATCTTTCATGTCGGCGACGCTGTCAGCACCCTGGCGCGCAACGGCGCCCGTTGGCGTGTCGAAACACCGAACCGGACGATTGACGCCGATATCGTAGTGAATTGCGCCGGCGCCTGGGCGGACCGAGTGGCGACAATGGTCGACGACACGGCGCCAATCTCGCCGGTCGCCTTGATGATGATGGTGACGGCGCCGATGAAACCGTTCCTGAAACCCGTCATCGGCATGGTGGGCCGAAAACTGTCGTTCAAACAGGCGGCCAACGGCAGCGTTGTGATTGGCGGCGGCTATCGGGGCGTCGCGCATCGTGACGACAACACGACGACCCTCGACCCTTCGGGCATGGCGGCCAGCGCCCGCACGGTGGTTAGCGCGTTTCCCCATATGGCGAACGCACGGCTGGCGCGCGCCTGGGCCGGAATCGAAGCCTTCACACCGGATGGAATCCCCATAATTGGGCCCAGCACGGCGAGCGAAAATGTCTATCACGCCTTCGGGTTTTGCGGTCATGGCTTTCAACTTGGCCCCGCCGTCGGACGCACGCTGGCGGAATTGATCGTCACGGGGCGGACAAACCTGTCTCTCGACGCGTTTTCCATCCACCGCTTCGATCAAAACGCCCGCGTAAATCAAAGCACCCGCTTGGACCAAAACACCGGCGCCTAGTCCGCCATGCTTTCCCAATCGTAAAGCGGCGTCTCTTTGGCCGCGAAGCGCCGCACCGCCTCTTTGTGAAAATCGGAATCACGGCAAATCGTCTGCCCCATCGCTTCAAGCTCCAGCAAGGTCCGGTGGTCCTGATTGTGCGACTGGTTCAGGATATTCTTCGCCACGCCAATGGCGGCGGTCGGCCCTTTACATAGCTTCCGCGCAAAACGACGCGCTTCCGCCATCGCCGTTTCTTTCTCAACGACGCTGTAGGCCATTCCCATTTCAACCGCCTCTGCGGCGTAAACCCGGCGCCCTGTATAAACGAGCTCTTTGGCTTTTTGTAAGCCAACCAACCGGGGTAAAATGTAAAATCCGCCCCAATCAGGCACTAGTCCAATTCGCGCAAAAGCCTGCATGATGAAAGATTTCGGCGTCATGAAGACAAAATCCGCCGCCAGGGCGATATTGGCGCCCGCGCCCGCCGCTGCACCGTCGACCAGACTGATAACCGGCAATTCCAAATTCATCAGGTTAAAAACACGATTATGGCTGGACTGCATCTGATGACGTCCCTCGGGCGCGCGGGCCTTGCGGGTTCCCATCGCCTTGACGTCGCCGCCCGCGCAAAACGCCCCACCGGCGCCGGTTATGATCATCGCCTTGATGTCATCGCCCGCGCGTTCTCGAATGTCCGCCAGAGCGTGATCCAGATCGCCTCGCATTTCCATGCTCAACGCATTGCGCGCTTCCGGCCGGTTCAAGGTAATTGTGACGATTTCATCGCTGACGTCGAACAGGATATGGCGATATTCCATTGATTGAAAACTCCCTCGTTTAGCGCGCGCCGGATTTCTCCGGGCGCCAATGATTTTGTATGTCCGGACTTTAAACCGTCCAAAGGCTCCAAAACAACGTGTCCCGCCCCGGTCGACAGGTCAAGGCCAGACGCTACCAAATGAGATGATACGTTGGCTGGAGACAAACGCCTCGCTAAAATCTACTCCCAAACCGGGTTCGTCCGACGCGGGAAGCAGACAGTCACAATTTACAGCGGCAATGGCTATCGGATTTCAATAACACTTATGGCTCGAAACATCCTCAAATGACCCTCAAGACGGCGCTGCACAGAATCGACGAGCACCTTGAACAAGGAGACGCTGCAAGCGCTCTGGCACAATGCGATATCCTGTTGAACACAGAGTCCCAAAACGTCGCGGTATGGACCCGGCGTGGGGCGGCGCTTTTACTGTTGGACCAAGCTCCAGAAGCACGGCGCGCCTTCAACAAAGCTTTGAATGAGGACCCCGCGTCCGGCGCGGCGTGGAATGGCTTGGGTAAAGCGTTTTTCGATCTGGACGATTTGAGCGCATCTTCAGACGCCTTTGGCGCCGCCGCCGCCATCTTCGAAACGCTTCCCGCCAGTAAGGAAGCAGCCAACGAAATCGCGTCCGCTCGTTATCATCAATCCATGGCGCAATTGGCAGCGGGCGATTTTGCAGCGGGATGGCCCCTGCATGAAGCCCGGCTCGGCGTAACGCGAATGGGGTTCAGCGACCAGACGCCACCGCAATGGACCGGACAACCCATTGCGAGGCGCCGCCTGTTGGTTCTTTTCGAACAAGGGTTTGGCGACATGATCCAATTCGCCAGATATCTGCCCCGCCTTGGTGCGCTGGGCTGTGACCTCGTTGTTTCGGCGCCGGCAGATTTAATCCCCTTGCTGTCCCCGATGGCGCCCGACGCCACAATGATCGCTCGAGGAGACGGCCCGATGAACGCCTTGAACGCCGACTTCGCCGTCTGGCTCATGAGCCTCCCCCTTTTGTTGGAGACAAGAAACGTCACCGATATCCCAACGGACATACCCTATATCGAAGCACCGCAAAAAGCGGCGCATAAAGGGCCAAAACAGGATATCGATAAAATTTCAATCGGTCTGGTTTGGGCGGGTCGCCCCTCCCACCCCCAGGACCATCAACGCTCCCTTGATAGTGCGCTTTTAGCGCCGCTCTTCGATATTCCGGGTATCCAATTTCACTGTCTGCAAAAAGTCGGCGATACGCATCCGGCTATCGCCTCTAGGTTCACTCGAGATTGGCGGGACGACCTGACCAGTTTTTCGGCGACGGCGTCGATACTGACCCAGCTCGATCTGGTTATCACCGTCGACACCGCAGTCGCGCATTTGGCGGGCGCCATGGGGCGGCCCGTTTGGGTCATGCTGCCTTTCGCTGCAGATTGGCGATGGCTGCGCGGGCGAGACGACAGCCCGTGGTACCCAACGATGCAATTATTTCGGCAGATTGACGCTGGCGACTGGAACCCGGTGATCGCCGCGCTTCGTGACGCCCTATGCGACATGACGCCCGACTCCTGAAATTACCGGCGCACAGAATTGCTATTCCAGAATGTCAGGTCTAAGCTTTAGCCTTAATTTTCAAGGAAATTGAGCATGGACCGCACCGTAATCCCTTCAGGAAAAGCGCTAGGCGCTGAAATTCTGGGCGTCGATTTATCCTCGCCCTTAAATGATGATGACGCCGCGTTTATTCAAAATGCCTGGCGCGAACATCTTGTTTTGTTGTTTCGTGAACAGGATCTTGCACCCGAAAACCTTCTAAACCTTGTCGCCGCACTCGGTGGCGCGCAAGAAACCGGATCTCGAAAAAATTTTGAAGCCGCAGGTCACAAATCCGGGTCCGCACGCGTTTCCGCAACGCCCGGCGTGTCCTACATTTCCAATCTCGATGAAGACGGCAAACCTTTTCTGATGAAAAAACATTCGTCGGGAAGTCAGGAATTATTTTGGCATTCAGATAACTCTTATGTTGAAATACCCCCAAGCGGCAGCTTTCTTCATGCGCTGCAGGTTCCCGTAAATGGCGGCGGCGACACCTCATTCGTCAATCAATACCTTGCCTATGATACATTGCCTGAAGCGACGAAAGAGCGAATTTCCGGCCTTCATATTAAACATGACAATAGCAAAAACACCTCGGGCGGCGAGCGGCCAACGGTATCTCAACCAAGCAGCCGCGAAGACGTAAACGGCCCCGTCCATCCAATTGTCCGGATTCATCCGGAAACAAAACGCAAAGCGCTTTATCTGGGCCGTCGATACAAATGGCCTTCCAGTTTTGTCGTGGAATTGAGTGACGTGGAAAGTGAATCCTTATTGGACGAATTATGGGCGCACGCGACACAGGATTCGCTCAAATGGACCCATAGCTGGAAACCCCAGGAAGGGCTGCTCTGGGACAATCGATGCACCATGCATCATCGCACTCAAGCCGACCCGACGCAGGCCCGCGTCCTACAACGCGCCTTGATTAAAGGGGCCCCGGTTATCGCCGCCTGAGCACGAATTAGAATTTTCTATCGGCGTATGTTCGGGGGCACGAAAATGAAAATTGGATTTATCGGGCTTGGCGCCATGGGCGCGCATATGGCCGCCAATCTGCTGAAAACCGGACATGATCTGATTGTTCACGACGTTAATCGCGATGCCGCTAACCCTCATGTGACGGCGGGCGCAACCTGGGCGGACACGCCCCAAGCTGTCGGCGCCCAAGCGGAAGTGACGTTTTTATCCTTGCCAGGCCCGCCCGAAGTCAAGGCGGTGACGATAGGAGAATCCGGGCTCTTATCCGCCATGGAATCCGGTTCAGTTTGTTTTGATTTATCGACCAACTCACCCGCTGTTGTCCGGTCCCTCCACGCGACCTTTGCTGACAAGGGTGTAGAATTTATGGACGCCCCTGTCAGCGGCGGTCCCAGAGGCGCGGAAAGCGGCAAACTTTCATTATGGATCGGTGGCGCGGAAAGCGTTTTCAACAAATATAAACCAGTGCTCGACTGTATCGGCGACAAGGCCGCCTATATCGGAAATATTGGCGCTGGGTCCGTCGCCAAACTGGTCCACAATTGTGGCGGAAAATCTATTCAATGCGCGCTGGCGGAGGTTTTTACGTTAGGCGTGAAAACGGGCGTACCGCCACTGGCCCTGTGGGAAGCCGTGCGACAAGGCGCGATTGGCCGCAGTCATCCGTTTGATAATTTGACCAAACATTTTCTGCCCGATGATTACGACCCACCTGATTTCGCGTTGCGGCTCGCCCATAAAGACGTTTCTCTGGCCATGGAATTGGCGCGGGAGGTCGGGGTGCCTATGCGGTTTGGCGCCCTGGCGTTGGAAGAGCTGACAGAAGCCATGAATCGAGGTTGGGGCGACCGGGATTCCCGCGTCGCCACAATCTTGCAAAAGGAACGCGCGGACGTAGAAATCGCCGTCGACAAAGACCGGTTATCTGCAGCGGTGGCTGTGATGAAAGCTGAACGCGCAAATGATAATTCGTAAATAAAAGCGAAACGACCCTGATCCGGGGGGAATAACACCGGACAATACGAGCGAACACTTCCAACTGAAGGAGAAAATTGAATGAAAGTCGGGTTTATCGGCGTGGGCATGATGGGCAAGTTTATGGCCGCCAATCTACAAAAAAACGGATACGATTTGGTCGTCCACGACCTCGACAAAGCGGCCGCAGCGCCGCACATCGCAGCAGGCGCGACCTGGGCCGACTCGCCAAAGGCTGTTGGCGAAGCCGTCGACGTCGTGTTCTCATCCTTGCCGGGACCGCCCCAGATGGAAGCCGTTGCGACCGGTGAAAACGGCCTCATCGAAGGCCTGGGTAAAGACGGCGCCTATTTTGACCTTTCCACCAATTCGCCCACGATGGTGCGTAAGATACACGCCGAGTTTGAAAAAATTGGCGCGCATGTGCTCGACGCGCCTGTCAGCGGTGGCCCCCATGGCGCGGAAAGCGGAAAACTGGCGCTTTGGATCGGCGGCTCAGAACCCATTTTCAACAAATACAAACCCGTTCTGGACGCCATTGGCGACCGGGCGAATTATATTGGCGCCATTGGCGCAGGCTCGGTCGCGAAGCTGGTTCACAATTGCAGCGGATACGCGATGCAATGCGCATTGGCCGAAGTGTTTACCCTGGGCGTGAAAGCCGGCGTTGAACCCTTGGCCTTGTGGGAAGCCGTACGCCAGGGCGCACAAGGGCGCCGCCGCACCTATGACGGATTGATCAACCAGTTCCTGCCCGGTGAATATGATCCTGCTGATTTCGCATTGCGTTTGGCGCATAAGGACGTTTCGCTAGCGACGGCGCTGGGCCGGGAAATCGGCGTGCCGATGCGATTTGCGAATATGGCGTTGGAGGAAATGACCGAGGCGATGAACCGCGGTTGGGCGGATCGCGATTCACGCTCCCCCATGCTCCTTCAATTGGAGCGTTCTGGCGTCGAAATTTCCGTCGACAGAGACGATATCCGCGCTGCGATGGAACGCGACGGCGCGGCAAACGACAACCCAAAGCGGAACTAAAAAACACCCGGGCGGGCAACATCAGTTCGCCCGGGAACTTTCTGATCGAACCGACGCCACCCCGCTTGGGCTTGTCCCGGACGCCTGATGCGCTATACCAACATTGCGCGAAATAACGGCGGACCAACCCGTTGCATATCTAAACCTTGAACCTTCATGCGGTGATCATTTTTCTGATCGCCGCCGGTATTGTAGCCCCGCTCGCCCACCGGCTGCGGGTCAGCCCCGTGTTGGTTTTTCTCACGGTCGGGATGGCTATCGGTCCCCATGGCATTGGACGTTTCGCTGATTCCGCCCCCTGGCTTGAATACGCCGTTATCACTGATTTGGACGGCGTCCGCGCGCTCGCGGAATTAGGCATCGTATTTCTGCTTTTTATGATTGGTCTGGAACTCTCCATCGATCGGTTATGGACGATGCGCCGCATGGTCTTCGGCCTTGGCGGCGCACAGGTCATCCTGACAGGCATCATCATCGCGGTGATCGCCTCATCCTTCGGCAACCCGGTGCACACCGCCGCTGTCCTGGGC
>JBLHZD010000164.1:0-8935 GCA_047631095.1 Alphaproteobacteria bacterium | reverse complement strand
TGCGGCCCGTGAATATTGTCGATCGATTGGGCATACAAATGGGGTTGGCGACATAGGATTTATCAAAGCGCATGGACTGCGCGGCCAAAGCGTCAAGGTGAGGCGTTTTCACAACCGTATTGCCGCCAAAACCGGTAATGTCGGGGCGATGTTGATCGGTGATGATCAGTAAGATATTCGGTTGCGCCATCAAATTATCCTCCGTCAGAATTTGTTTCATTTAGACGCGTGTATCGATGAGAGGCAAGCTTTCGCCGGGGCGTCACAAAATACCGAAGCCAAAATGTGACGGGGAAACCGATATCAAAAATACATAATGGGATCTATCAGCGCGGATGCGGCTCCGGCGCGGGGCGGCTCTCCCGATATAGGATCCAATTTTCTGACGACTGGCTCTATTGCGACCGTGTCGCCGGGCGTTGACAGGATATTTCACTTGCGCAAATGTAAATGCTGCACCTGAAATTTATTCAAGGCGTTCGCCGTCAACGGCGAGTCGTCAAAAATAGGACAGCTCGTCATGAATAGCGCTTCAACGTTGATAAAAAAAGTTTTGATCGCCAACCGTGGTGAAATCGCGATTCGCATCGCCCGAACGGCGGCGGTGATGGGTATCGGCACGGTGGCGGTCTATGCGGAAGACGACGCCGCCGCGCTGCACACGCGCTATGCGGACGAAGCGATCAAACTGGATGGGCGCGGCGTTGCTGCTTATCTCGATATTGCGGGCCTAATCGCGAAGGCGCTGGAAAGCGACTGTGACGCTGTACACCCCGGGTACGGATTTCTCTCGGAGAATGCCGCTTTCGCAGGCGCATGTGACGCTGCGGGACTGACTTTCGTTGGCCCCACGGCCGCCACCCTTGAATTGTTTGGCGACAAGGCGGCTGGCCGTGCATTTGCGGAACACAATAACGTGCCGGTCGTTTCCGGGACATCAGGCGCGACTGATCTCGCAGGCGCTCACGCTTTCATGGAGAGTCTGGGCGATGGGGCTGCGGTGATGGTGAAAGCGATCGCTGGCGGGGGTGGGCGCGGGATGCGGCCGGTATATGCTATGGCCGACCTGCCTGTCGCCTTTGAACGTTGCGCCGCCGAGGCGTTAGCGGCATTCGGAAATGACGCTCTTTATGTCGAGCGACTTTTCCGGAGGGCCCGCCATATCGAGGTTCAAATTCTCGGCGATGGCGCCGGTGGCGTCGTTCATTTGTGGGAGCGCGAATGCAGTATCCAGCGCCAACGCCAGAAGTTAATCGAAATTGCGCCCGCGCCGGGCCTCGCGTCTGGCGTGCGGGAACGTTTGCTGGAGGCGTCGATAAAATTAGCAGCGGCCGCGAAATACCGTAGCGCCGGAACGTTTGAATTTCTGGTGGACGCCACGGATCAGGGGGCCAACGTCGAGATCGCTTTCATCGAAGCGAATGCGCGGCTTCAGGTTGAGCATACCGTTACTGAGGAAGTCACCGGCGTTGATCTTGTGGCGGCGCAACTTCGTATTGCGAGCGGTGAAACTTTAGCGGACATGCAGTTCATCCAGGACGAGATACCCGAGCCAAACGGCATTTCGATGCAAATGAGGGTGAACCTGGAGACGATGAAGGCCGATGGTAGCGCCAAACCGGCTGGCGGCGTATTGCGCGCGTATGAAGCGCCGAGTGGCGCCGGCGTGCGTGTGGATGGCTACGGTTATACCGGCTACCGAACCAGCCCGGCCTACGATTCCCTGCTCGCGAAGGTCATTGTGACAGCGCCGTCTGGCCGTTTAGAGGATGTGGCTGTGCGCGGAAACCGGGCGTTGTCGGAGTTTCGCATTGTCGGCGTCGCGACCAATACGTCATTCCTCCAGGCTTTGCTGAAACATGCCGGGTTTTTAAAGGGTCAGTTTCATACGCGTTTTGTGGACGATGAGATCGCGGCATTGGTCGCTGCGGCTGAAGTGCCGCAGCAGCATCTTTACTTTACGGCGCCTGAGGGCGCGGGATCGCCGCGCACCGCTGGCGTCAGCTTGAATTCGCGCGACCCTCTCGCGGTCGTCGCGCTTGGCAAAAACGCCGCCAGCGCACCGCCTGAGGTAAATGAGGCCGCGCCAGCGGAATTGTCATTGGGCGTTGAAATCGATGGTCCCGATGGCGCCACGCCGGTACCCGCCCTGATGCAGGGAACGATCATTAGTCTTTCCGTCACCGAGGGTGAAATGGTCCGCCGGGGACAGCTCATTTTGGTGATGGAAGCGATGAAAATGCAACACGAGGTCACGGCGGAGATAAGCGGCGTCGTGTGTGCAATCACAGTTTCGGTTGGGGACACTGTGTTTGAGGATCATCCGCTTTTGTTCATCGAGGAATCTGAGGATGCAGGGGATGTTTCTGTGGCGACGGAGGATATCGATCTCGATTTTATCCGCCCTGACCTTGCTGAAGTGTTGGCGCGGCGAGCCAAGACGACCGATGAAGCCCGCCCGGAAGCCGTTGCGCGTCGTCGCAAGACAGGACAGCGTACAGCCCGCGAGAATTTGGATGATCTCTGCGACCCGGGGTCGTTCGTCGAATATGGTTCATTGACCCTCGCCGCGCGCCGAACAACGACGTCATTAGACGAACTCGTCGATAAGACGCCAGCCGATGGGTTTGTCATGGGTCTGGCTCAAATCAATGGCGATCAATTTTCCGAAGAAGACAGCCGGGTCGTCGTCGGCGCTTATGACTACACGGTTATGGCGGGCACGCAGGGCCGGAAAAGCCATGCGAAACAGGACCGCATGTACAAGATCGCCGAAACATGGCGATTGCCGACTGTCATATATACAGAAGGCGGCGGCGGGCGCGGCAGCGACCCGGATATCCTCTCAATCCTGGGTGGGACAAGCGACACGTTCCACCAATTCCCCCGGCTGAGCGGATTGGTGCCGACGGTTGGCGTTGCCTCAGGTCGCTGCTTCGCGGGCAATGCGGTGCTGCTGGCGTGTTGTGATGTCATCATTGCGACCGAAAACTCTAACATTGGCATGGCTGGCCCCGCGATGATCGAAGGTGGTGGACTGGGCGTTTACCGGCCAGAAGATATTGGGCCGATGAGTGTTCAAGTACCAAACGGCGTGGTTGATATCGCCGTTGCGGACGAGCGTGAAGCGGCCAAGGTCGCGCGTCAGTATCTCTCCTACTTTCAGGGCCGGGTGAAGGAATGGGATTGTGCGGATCAACGCTTGTTGCGCCATGCGGTGCCGGAGAACCGGATGCGTGGGTATGATATGCGCGCGCTCATTCAAACGCTGGCGGATGAAGGCTCGATGTTGGAAATACGGGCGGGTTTCGGCCTTGGTATGATCACGGCCTTTATACGGATCGAGGGGCGGTCAATGGGCGTCATCGCCAATAATCCGAGGCACCTTGGCGGCGCAATAGACGCCGACGCGGCGGACAAGGCGGCGCGTTTCATGCAACTTTGCGACGCGCACGACATACCGCTGCTGTATTTTTGCGACACGCCGGGAAACATGGTCGGACCTGAGGCTGAGAAGACCGCTTTGGTTCGCCATTGCGGGCGCGCCTATGTCGTGGGCGCCAATGTCACCGTACCGACGTTTATGGTGGTAACCCGAAAAGCCTATGGGCTGGGCGCGCAGGCGATGGGTGGCGGTAATTTGATGATCGGCGCCTTCTGTGTCTCCTGGCCGACGGGTGAATTTGGCGGCATGGGGCTGGAAGGTAAAGTGAAGTTGGGCAACCAGCGGTTTCTGGCGTCGATCACGGATCCTGAAGAACGTATTGCAAAATTTGAGGCGATGGTCGCAGAGGAATATGAGCAAGGTAAGGCGCTTAATGTAGGGTCGCTGTATGAGGTGGACGATGTGATCGACCCGGCGGAGACTCGCAAATGGGTTGTCGCCGGTTTGCGTGCAATGCCCCCAACACCGCACCGCGAAGGCAAAAAACGCGCTTGCGTGGATGCCTGGTAAACGCCGGCGCCGAACCTCATCTATGACCCAACTTGCGATGGGCATACAATCAAAAATCAAACAATCAAAGTTCTCTCTCAACAGCACTGGAGCAATGACGTGTCTAAAAGTGAAACCTATAAAAAGGGAGCGGCCATCCGCCGCGAGTTGATGGGCGACGCCTTAGCCGACAAGCTGGACAACACGGTCTACAAGGACCCGACAATGGAAAAGTTCGGGGATTACGCGAATGAAGCTATCTTTGGGATGTTATGGGGACGTCCTGGACTCGATCATAAAACACGGGCTTTGATTTGCGTAATTTCGGACACGTGCGGCCATTGCTGGCCGGAGTTGGAACTTCACATCCGCTTTGCACGGGGGCAGGGTTGGACTGAAGATGAGCTTACCGAAGCGCTTATGCATCTCGGCGGCTATATCGGTGTCCCCTCTATCCGCGAGGCGATGATCATCGCCAGCAAAGTCTTTAAGGAACTGAGGGACGAAGAAGGAGAGTGCTGACCAGCCGGGTTGGCCCGCCGCGCCGACAAACGATATAATCGCTACACCTGTCCGATATTTGGCCAGAATTTAAGACAGATAATCCGCGAGGGCCTCATACGTCGATTCTCGGGATTTATCGTCGGGCGCAACAACCTGAATACGTAAATCGGTTGCGCCCGCTTTGGCGTATTGCGCCAGTCCATCCAGGATTTCTTGCCAACGACCGATTAAATGCAGGTCGGAAGCGTCTTCAAGCCCTTCGTGTTTGGTGGCGTTGGCGTAGGATGGGTTTCCTTGGTATTGCGCTGATATTTTTCTCGCCAGTGTCTTTGCCGCCGCAAAATCGTCGGTGACGCATATCCGAACCAGCGCCATAATGCGCAAATCTCCACTGCGGCCCGCGCTCTCTGCGCCTGCTTGAATATTGGGCAGGATGTAGGAAGATATGGTGCGCGGTCCACATTGCCCCAGCGTCACACCTTGCACCCGACCGCCTGCAAACCGCAACATACGCGGACCAAGCGCCGCCAGCAAAATTGGGGTCGCCGCCGCCTCGATCCCCAGATTGGCGTGTGCGGAAATATGGTCGCCATCAAAATCCACTTGCTCGCCCGCCAGCAAAGGCTCCAACGCCTCCAGAAATTCACGTGTGTAGGAGAAGGGCTTGTCCCATGACAGGCCGAGAGCGTTCTCTACATGGCGTTTCGAGGCGGCGCCGACCCCAAGCGTAAGCCGCCCACCCAAGGCGTTTTGCGCCGTTCGGACCAGTTGGGCGAACCCGACCGGGTGGCGTCCATATAAGGGAACGACTGACGTGCCAACCTCGGCGAGATCGGGGAAATCGCGACCCAGGCATGCCAGCGCCGCAACGGAATCAACGCCCATGGCGTGCGATACCCAGAAGCTGTCGAAACCGGATTTCTCGGCATATTGGGCGGCGTCGCGGGCTTCCTCGACGGATGTCAGCGTGGCGCCGCCCGCCAATCCCCAACGGATTCCAAAGCGATCATTCGTCATGGTTCAAAACCTTTATCTGTGTCGCCCGACGCCAGCCTTCGATGGCGCAAGACATCTGCATTCATAGTGGCGCAAAATAAAAACAAATGTTCGGATTTGTTCTGATCTTACGCTGACAAAGCCATCCCGCGCTATGCGGATTGGCGCTAAATTATCCGACATCCCAAACAGGACGGCGCACCGCCGGGTCGACGATACGGAGGTTCTGGTCGCGCAGCGTTGATATCCGGTTGATTTCGTCTTCGCGAAGTTCGAAGTCAAAGATATCGATATTCTCTTCGATTTTCGAGAATTCGAGCGCGCGCGGTACGACGCCGACACCCTGTTGCGTGATCAGCCATTTGAGCGTGACTTGTGCAGCCGTCTTGCCATGGCCTTTGGCGATATTCTGGATTATCGGATCATTGAGAACCTTACCGCGCGCCAATGGAACGTGGCAGGTGACAAGCAAGCCATGTTTTTGGCAAGCTGCGATGACTTTATCTTGGCGAAGATAGGGATGGTACTCAATCTGGTTGGTGAACAGCGGCTCTGGACACTTGTCCATTGCTTCGTCGAGCAGCGCAACGGTGAAGTTCGACACGCCGATATTTTTCGCCAAACCTTCACGCTTGGCTTTGGCCAGCGCCCCTAGCGTTTCTTCAAGGGGAACGTTTGGCTGCGGCCAGTGAATGAGTAACAAATCCACATAATCGACGCCGAGCGTCTTCAGACTGACGTCAACCGAGCGCGCGAAATCGTTGGCTTTCGCGTTCTCTTCGGTCACTTTGGAGGTTATCCAGATGTCCTGACGGGGGATGCCAGAAGCGCGAACGCCTTCGCCAACCCATTGTTCCGAGCCGTATTTGCGTGCAGTGTCGAGGTGCCGGTAGCCGCATTGGAGCGCATGGGTGACCAGCGCGACCGCGCGTTCGGGTTCAGGAAATAACATGGTGCCGTAGCCGATTACGGGAATTTGAGCGTCGTACGCGGAAAGGGTTGGGGCCTTGGCTGGTTGCATCGTATTCCTCCGTGAAATGCGCCGCGCCGGACGCTGGCGGCGGTATCAATGGAAAGGTTTGGTTTCAGGCGAATTTATGCAAACGGAAGGTTTTTGCATATTTTACGCTATTCAAGCCTGCGGCGTTTGATGGAGCAATGCAACTATTTGCATCACGTCTTCCGCTTGATCGAGCGCCTTTATGGCGGCAAACGGGCGAAGCCGCCCGTCTAACGTCAGCGCATATGGAACAAAATAGTGAAATTGGATAGAAATCGCAGACAAGGCATTGGATAAGCTGGGGGATGTTCAGCGTGCTGCCTTTGAAGCAGCTTCCTGAAATGTTGGAATAGCTACCCTTGATCGGCGGCGTCCCGCTATGGGGTCAATACTTTTGTGTCTTGCGCGATGCATGTCTGCAACTGCTTTGCGGACAACCGCTAAACTCACGACTTTCGCCGAACCTAGCGCTATATCCTGCTGTTTGCCACGCACCTGAGAACGAAGGACCTATTTCCATGAACTCGCGTCAGATACGACGAGATAGAGGCCAGCGCCTTCACCATGGCGCCCCGGTTTTGCGCAAGGTGGTAAGCGATGAACCCATTCGGTCGCCTGGAAACAATCGTGACGGACCTGCTTCGATCTTGTCCGACGACAATCCATTTTTGTATCAGGCGATCCAATTCATTGGAACCTTGTCTCCGGAACCTGATTCCGTTGGAAATTGTGTCGCTATTATGCGCTAATCAGCTCTCGTGAAATGCGGGGTTTCTGCATGATATGGAAAGCGAAAAACAGTGCGGCTCAAATTGAATCAGACGTTTAATGTGGCTGCCATTATTCTGGCTGGCTTGATCAGTGCGGTTAACGAACCAGCACTTTCGCGTGAGCTGAATGTTGAACTCCGGGCGGGTGAAAAAGAAAATGCGCCCGTAACGGAATCGGTCAAACTCTACAGCGCATCATATGCGTTGATCATTGGAAATGACGGTTACAGTGGTACGTGGCCACGCCTGTCGAATGCAATCCGCGATGCGGAGTTGGTCGCCGAAACGATGCGCGCCAAAGGTTTTGACGTCACACTAAAAACGGAACTCAAATCAGTAGAGCTCATCGAGACCCTTGAGAAATTCTTTTATAAGACCGGTGGGGATCCTGACGCTCGGTTATTTTTGTGGTATGCAGGCCATGGATATTCGGAAGCGGGAGAAGGTTATCTTGTTCCTGTAGATGCGCCTGATCCGAGCGAGGGCTGGAAGTTTTTACGCAAGGCGTTATCGCTGCGCCGGATGGGTGAGTATGTGCGCGGCGCGAAAGCTTTGCATGTTTTATCCGTATTTGATTCCTGTTTTGCTGGCACCGTCTTTAATGTTGGGCGCGCAAAGCCGCCGGCCGCCATTACCCGCGCGACGACACGCCCGGTGCGACAATTCTTGACCAGTGGCGATGCAGGCCAAGTGGTGTCCGATGACGGTACATTTCGAAAACTGTTTATCCGCGCGGTCAATGGAGAAAGCCGAGCCGACGCAAACCAGGACGGGTATCTTGCGGCCAGTGAACTCGGCCTGTTTATGACGAGCCAAATCACAAATTACACCAACGGCAATCAGACGCCGCGTAATGGTAAACTGAGTGATCCTGACCTGGACCTAGGTGACTTTGTGTTTCAAGTCACCGCAAATACACCCACGCGCAAAGCGCCGCCCGCCATAAAACCCGTTGCAGCGGCTCCAAATGGGCAGTCAGCCGAGATCCTGTTTTGGCAATCGATTAAGGACAGCGAAGACGCCGCCTCTTATCAAGCGTATTTGGACACCTACCCGACGGGCGCCTTTGCGGCTCTGGCGCGCGTTCGACTACAGTCGGGCGGGCGCACGCGAACCGCTTTGCTCTCGCCACGCATACGATTGGAACCCGTCGAATCTACCTTTGTCGCATTGCAAAATGTAAATGTACGTATCGCGCCGGATGCCGGCGCGGCAAAGGTCGCCTTTCTTCGCAAGGGCGGCGAGGTATATGTGCCGGGCAAGGTCGCTGCCAAGGATTGGTTGGCGGTCAGTCAAAATGGCAAACGCCTAGGGTATGTATATTCGAAATTACTGAAGGACAAAGAAACGTTTATTGCGGACGAAACCGCGGAAAAAGAACGGCGGGAGGAAGTCGCCCGACTAGCGCATGTCACTGAATTGGAGCGCAAGGCGCTTACGTTAAAGCGGGCGGGGGCGGAAAAAGAGAGACTGGATCACCAGAGGCGCGTCGCCGCTGCGGCAAACCTGATAGAACAAGAAAACAGAAAACGACAAGCAACGGACCAGCGACTACTTCAAGCGGCGAGACAAAGAAAAGATACGGAGCCGCACATTGAAAGGGCTCGAGGGTGTTCAGAATTCCGTGTCATTGGCGTAGTTTAAATATCCAACACGTCATCTAACCTGCCGTCAAAATAGATTGAGAGCTGGGACAGTGTCAAATTCCAGTTTTGCAGCGGCATGGTCCAT
>JBLHZD010000163.1:0-8948 GCA_047631095.1 Alphaproteobacteria bacterium | reverse complement strand
TGGCGCCGTGCATCGTGGGTTACGCCGAAACCGCGCAATACTTAATGGCGAGCCCCGACACCGTGAAAGAGGGAAACCCATATCGGGACTGGATTGAAACCTATGCGGCGGATGATTATCAGAACGGTGCGTGGGGACATGCGGCCCATATGGATCGATTAATGGTGTCGCGGGGCGGACCAGGGCGTATTCCAGGCTTGTCCAAAACATTTCATGACGCAACGCGCCTGGAGATTGGTTTTTGGCGAATGGGGCTTGCAGCAACCGCCAGCGTGTGAATGAGCACCTGAAAATTGTTCCGAATGCTTGAATTCCTGGGTCTCGTCCGAACATTTTGTAAAAATTACGGTATTTGATCTAAAATTCGTCAATTGGGACTTGAAATTACGGGTGCGACGGAACATTTTCCAATCCGCACCAAATTTGTACTGATTGGGTTTGCGTATGTTTAAGATTAGCAGAATGGTCGATTATGGCGTTGTGATTATGTCGCAGCTCGCACATACGCGACATGATATCATGACCGCGCCTGAAATCGCTGAAGTTACGGGCTTGCCGATGCCGACCGTGTCGAAGGTTCTGAAAATTTTGGGCCGAAGCGACATTGTCCGCTCGCATCGTGGCGTGAATGGCGGTTACGCCTTGGGTCGGGCGGCCAAGGATATCACATTGGCGGATATTATCGAAACTCTGGAGGGGCCCGTTGCTCTAACGGCTTGTGTCGAGGCGTCTGACGACAAATGTAAGGTTGAAACATTCTGTCCAATCAAAGGGGGCTGGGAAAAAGTGAACGATTCCATTCGCCGGGCGTTGGATGACGTGAATTTAGTTGAATTATCAACGTTTCCAGAGTTTCCCGAACGGAAGGCGGCGCCGCGCATTGTGGACGACGCGCCTGTCCTTCATGTATCGGGCCATCATTTACCGGGCCAGCCGTAATGGCTAACGACATCGTATTTGGAGTTCTTGAGTAATGGCGGCGACAACCGAAACCGTAGAGCAGGTTCAGACCCTGGCCAATGACGGCTACAAGCACGGGTTTGTCACTGATATTGAAATGGAGACCGCGCCCAAGGGTTTGAGCGAGGATATTGTCCGTTTCATTTCGGCGAAAAAGAATGAGCCCGAATGGTTGCTGGAATGGCGCCTGACGGCGTATCGACATTGGCTCACTATGCCCGAACCGTTATGGGCCAAGGTGTCCCATGCGCCAATCGATTATCAGGATTCCTACTACTACGCGGCGCCCAAAAGCGATGATGACAGGCCCAAAAGCCTTGATGAAATCGATCCCAAACTGCTTGAAACCTATGCGAAGCTCGGCATTCCGCTCCTGGAGCAGGAGCTCCTTGCAGGCGTTGCCGTTGACGCTGTTTTCGACAGTGTTTCCGTGGCGACGACCTACAAAAAGAAACTCGAAGAAGTGGGTGTGATTTTCTGCCCCATTTCAGAGGCGGTGCAAAGCCACCCTGAGCTGGTGCGTAAGTATCTTGGTTCTGTCGTGCCCTATGGCGACAACAAGCACGCTGCGCTCAACAGCGCCGTCTTTACCGATGGTTCGTTTGTTTATATCCCCAAGGGCGTGCGGAGCCCGATGGAATTATCGACTTACTTCCGCATCAATGCGGAGAATACAGGGCAGTTTGAGCGCACGCTGATCATCGCGGACGAAGGCTCCTATGTGAGTTATCTGGAAGGGTGTACGGCGCCGCAGCGCGACGAAAATCAGCTTCATGCGGCGGTTGTCGAACTGGTTACCCTCGATGACGCAGAAATCAAATATTCCACCGTGCAGAACTGGTATCCCGGCGATGAAGAAGGTCGCGGCGGCATTTACAATTTCGTGACCAAGCGCGGCGCTTGCCGGGGCCGGAATTCTAAAATCGCCTGGACACAGGTGGAAACCGGGTCGGCGATTACCTGGAAATACCCAAGCTGTATTCTCGAAGGCGATAATTCGGTCGGTGAGTTTTACTCAGTCGCCATCACCAATAATATGCAGCAGGCCGATACCGGCACCAAGATGATCCATATTGGTAAGAACACTCGTTCAACAATTGTTTCTAAAGGAATTTCCGCGGGTCACGCAGATCAAACTTACCGAGGTCTGGTCAAGGTTATGGCGAGCGCTGAGGGCGCGCAAAACCATACTCAATGTGATAGTTTGCTCATCGGTGATCAGTGCGGCGCACACACGGTGCCCTATATTGAATGCGCCAATCCGACCGCGAGTGTGGCGCATGAAGCGACCACTGCGAAAATTAGCGATGAACAGATGTTTTACTGTCAACAGCGCGGTATGTCGGAAGAAGAGGCGGTGTCCTTGATCGTGAATGGATTCTGCAAGGAAGTGATGAAGACGTTGCCGATGGAATTCGCCGTTGAGGCGCAAAAACTTATTGGAATCAGCCTTGAAGGCAGTGTCGGCTAAAGCGGCGCTGGAACAAGGATCAGGAGAGACGAAAGCGAATGGCGTTACTAGAAATTAAAAATTTACATGCATCCATCGGCGGCAAGGAAATCCTGAAAGGGATTAATCTTGTGATAGAGCCGGGCGAAGTGCATGCGATCATGGGTCCAAATGGGTCCGGAAAAAGCACCCTGTCTTATGTTCTGGCCGGTCGGGATGGCTATGACGTGACGGAGGGTGAGGTCCAGTTTATGGGGCAGGATCTGTTGTCCTTGTCGCCGGATGAGCGGGCGGGCGCGGGTATCTTTCTGGGGTTCCAGTATCCGGTTGAAATTCCCGGCGTCACGACGATGAATTTTTTGAAGACGGCGTTAAACGCTGTGCGCCAGCATCGGAATGAAAAGTCCTTGGACGCCATGCAGTTCCTCACCTATGTGCGGGAGCGCGCCGCCACTTTGAATGTCACCGATGATATGCTGCGACGCGCGCTTAATGTCGGGTTTTCGGGCGGCGAGAAAAAGCGTAACGAAATTTTGCAAATGGCGGTGCTCGAACCGATCCTGGCGATCCTGGACGAGACGGATTCAGGCCTGGACATCGATGCGTTGAAGACCGTCGCGGAAGGCGTAAACGCGATGCGCACGCCGGAACGCAGTATGTTGGTCATTACGCATTATCAAAGATTGCTGGATTACATTCAGCCCGACCATGTGCACGTGTTGGCGCACGGCCGTATCCTTCAATCCGGCGGCAAAGAGTTGGCGCTGGAACTGGAAGAAAAAGGCTACGCCGCCATAACCGGCGCCGAAGCGGCTTGAGCGAGACAGGAATATGACGCGGAACATTACCAAATTATACCCTTTCGCCGATGAGGCGCAGGCCGCGCGGCCTGGCGAGCCTGCCTGGCTCGCTGCGTTGCGTATGAAGGGACTGGACCGGTATCGGGACGCTGGTCTGCCGACGCCGCGAACGGAAGCGTGGAAATACACAAACCTGCGTCGTTTGGCGCGTACGCTATTCCAGCCCGCCGATGCGTCGACAGTTGACGTCGCGATCAATGAAGATCGTTTGCCGAAGGTTGATGGTTATCGGGCGGTTCTGGTCAATGGACGGTATCGCGCTGACCTTTCCGACCTCGCCGGTCTGCCTGCAGGGGTCCATGTTGACGGTCTGGCGGATAAAATTAGCGCTGATCCGGACATGCTGGAGCCATTACTGGGAAGCCTCGCCATTCGTGACGGGAAACCCTTGGCCGACCTGAACACCGCCTATCTGGACGATGGCGTCTGTGTCATTATCGATGATGGCGTGGTGCTGGACAAGCTGTTGCATCTTGTCTCCGTCGGTGTTTCTGCGGGCGCTGAACCGATCTGTTTTTATCCCCGACTGCTAATTTCAGTGGGGGCGGGCGGCATCGCCACGATCGTCGAAAGTCATATCGGCGACGGCGCCTATTTTTCGAATTGCGCCTCCGAAATCTGGATCGGCGATGGTGCGGTGTTGAACCACTGCAAAGTTCAAAACGACGGCGCCGAGGCATATCATATCGCCGATACGGCAGCGCTTTTGTCCGATCGCTCGGTTTATGACGGGTTTGTGTTCCAGTCTGGCGGATTGTTGGCGCGAAACGAAGTATATGCGAGTCTCGAAGGCGAAAATATCGAATGTCGCATCAGCGGCGCGTATCTGGCGTCGGACCGCCAGCATATCGACAATACGACCTTTATTGATCACGTGAAGCCAAGCTGCCGGTCGCGCGAAGTGTTCAAGGGCGTTTTGGACGGCAATGCGAGGGCCGTGTTCCAGGGCAAAATTCTGGTGCGCAAAGACGCGCAGAAAACCGACGGGTTTCAGTTGAACAAAGCGTTGCTGTTGTCGCCCGGCGCAGAAATTGATTCCAAACCCGAGCTTGAAATCTACGCCGACGACGTAAAATGCAGCCACGGCGCCACCGTGGGCGAGCTGGACGCGGATGCGCTGTTTTATCTGCGCGCGCGTGGGATTGACCTTGCGGCGGCGCGGAACCTTTTGGTCGCGGCCTTTGTCGATGACGCGGTCTCGGAAATACAAAACGAGGCTGTGCGCGACGCCGTATCAGAGATGGTGCAGTCGCGGCTCGCGATGCGAAACGAGGACAATAATAATGACTGATCAATCCGCATTGGCGTCCGGCGCATCGGATGTTTACGACGTCGAACGCTATCGACGGGATTTTCCTATTCTGTCGAAGCCGATGAATGGCCAGCCCCTGGTCTTTCTCGACAGCGCCGCATCCGCGCAAAAACCGCGTCACGTGATTGATGCGGTGCGCAATGTTTATGAAAATGAATACGCCAATGTGCACCGCGGCGCCTATGCCTTGTCGGCGGATACGACGGCGTCTTACGAAGGCGCGCGCTCAAAGGTCAGGGCCTTTGTGAACGCGGCGCATGATCGGGAGATCATCTTTACCAAAAATGCGACGGAATCAATCAATCTGGTCGCCCATACCTATGGTCGTGAATTTTTGAAGGCAGGCGACGAGATCATTATTTCGACCATGGAGCATCATTCCAATATCGTGCCGTGGCAAATGCTGCGCGATCAATTGGGATTGGTGTTGAAGGCGGTTCCCATTTCCGACGATGGTGAACTTATGATGGCGGAATATCAGAAGATGCTGTCGCCCAAGACAAAACTTGTCGCCATCACGCATACATCCAATGCCCTTGGCACCGTGACGCCGGCGGCGGAAATCGTGAAAATGGCGCATTCGGTCGGCGCCAAGGTTTTGCTGGATGGGTCGCAGGCTGTGGTGCACATGCCGGTCGACGTACAGGCGTTGGATGCTGACTTTTATGTGTTCACGGGCCATAAATTATACGGTCCGTCGGGCGTTGGCGTTCTTTACGGCAAAGAAGAACTGCTGAATGCGATGCCGCCGTTTATGGGCGGGGGCGATATGATCGAGCAAGTGACCCTTGAGAAATCTACCTGGGCCGCCTTGCCGAACAAATTTGAAGCGGGCACCCCGATGATCGCGCAGGTTATCGGGCTTGGCGCTGCGGTGGATTATGTGACGGAAATTGGCATGGAGCGTATCCGTGCGCATGAGCAGGATCTTCTGACCTATGCGACCCAGCGCTTGTCCGCGGTGGAAGGGTTGAACATTCTGGGGACAGCGCCGGTGAAAGCCGCCGTGATTTCATTTACATTAGGCGATATTCATCCCCACGATATCAGCAGTATCATTGATCGCGCAGGCGTTGCGTGTCGCGCCGGTCATCATTGTGCGCAAATGGTGATGGATCGCTTTGATGTTGCCGGGACGACGCGCGCGTCGTTTGGACTGTACAACACACGCGCGGAGGCTGATGCGCTCGCTGAAGCTTTGGAGACGGCACGGGAGTTTTTTGGCTGATGCATGACGATTTACGGGAGCTTTATCAGGAAGTTATCCTGGATCACGGGAAAAACCCTCGCAATTTTCGCGATGTCGAGGACGCGACGAGCCAGGCGCATGGCAGCAATCCGCTCTGTGGCGATCAGCTTGTCGTATATCTCAAGCTTGATGACAAAGGCGTCATCGAAGATGTGTCTTTCGTGGGGAAAGGCTGCGCCATTTCAATGGCGTCCGCATCCATGATGACTGAGTTGGTGCTGGGCAAAACGGTCGATGAGACTGAGCAAATGTTTGATCATGTCCATCACATGTGCACCGGCGAGGGTGAAGAAGGCGACCTGTCTAAACTGGGAGAAGATGTGGACCGTATTGGCGTGTTGTCCGGCGTCCGCGAATTCCCGGTGCGGGTGAAATGTGCGACCTTGGCGTGGCACACGCTAAAGGCGGCAATGGAAGGTGAAGGGGAAGCGTCGTCAGAAGCGTGACATCACGCTGAATGGGGCGCTATAGAAGCATGTATCCATATAATCCAGGTTTTCAATCGTTCATGCCCGGACCGCCGGAAGGCGAAGATACGGTCGCCCATGCGGGGGCGCCTAAAGACGCATCGATTCCAGTTGCGGACCGCGAAACGTTGATAACGGCGATGAAAACCGTTTTTGACCCGGAAATTCCAGTCGATATTTTCGAGTTGGGCCTTATATATGACTTCACCATTGAGGAGTCTGGTACGGTCGACATTCAAATGACATTAACGGCGCCGACATGCCCTGTTGCGGGTATCCTGCCGGGGCAGGTGGCTGAAGCGGTCGCGTCTGTCGAGGGAGTCGGGGAAGTTTCTGTTGAACTGGTGTGGGATCCTCCCTGGGACTCTTCAAATATGTCAGATGTGGCCAAGGTTGAATTGGATATGTTTTGAGCGCGGCGTGTCGTGAATCCTGAATTTTTGTGCGGATAAGTTAAGGAGCGAGATCATGGAAAGACCACAAGCAATGACGCTGACCGACGCAGCGGCGACGCGCGTAAAAGCGTTGATTGGTAAATCGGAAACACCTGTCGTGGGATTGCGCGTCGGTGTAAAGGCGCGCGGCTGCACAGGCATGAGCTATTTCGTTGAATATGCGGAAAAGGAACTGCCGTTTGAAGAAGTCGTCGAGGACAAGGGGGTTCGAATTTTGATCGACCCCGCCGCGACGATGTTCCTGATTGGTTCGGAAATGGATTATCAGGAAGACAAATTGCAATCCGGTTTCGTCTTCAGGAACCCGAACGAAAAGGGACGCTGCGGTTGCGGTGAATCCTTTCACGTTTAATCCAGTCCAGAATGGTTCGCCGCACGTAAAGAAGGCGCGGCGCCGCAGGTTGATCAATGACGTTTACAGACCTTGAGAGAATAGACCCTGACCGGTCCCCTGCGGATACGCGCGTGGTCGTCGCCATGTCGGGCGGCGTTGATTCTTCTGTAACCGCCGCGCTTCTGGCGGAAGCGGGATACGACGTCGTCGGGGTTACATTACAGCTTTACGATCATGGCGAGGCGATTGCGCGCAAGGGCGCCTGTTGCGCCGGACGTGATATTCATGACGCGCGCGATGTGGCGGCGGGTCTCGGTATTCCGCATTATGTGCTGGATTATCAATCTGCATTTCAACAGAGCGTTATTGATGAATTTGCTGATTCCTATGTGCGCGGTGAAACACCTATCCCCTGTGTACGTTGTAATCAGACCGTAAAGTTTCGGGATTTGTTGTCGACCGCGAAGGATCTCGGTGCGGTTGCGCTGGCGACCGGCCATTATGTCCGGCGAGCGGTTGGCGCATCGGGGCCGGAACTGCACCGCGCGATCGATGACACCCGTGACCAGAGTTACTTTTTATTCACCACGACGGGCGCACAGCTGGATTTTCTTCGCTTCCCGTTGGGTGGCATGCCGAAATCGGAAACGCGCGCCCATGCGGAACGCTTTGGCCTGTCCGTCGCTGACAAACCCGATAGCCAGGATATTTGTTTCGTTCCCAACGGATCCTATGCGCGAATTGTCGAAAAACTGCGACCCGAGGCGTTAACGCCCGGCGATATCGTGGATCAAGACGGGCAAGTGCTCGGTCGCCATGACGGCATCATCAATTATACGATTGGACAACGCCGGGGCCTCGGCATCGGTGGGCGTCAGCATAGCGTTGACCCGTTATACGTCCTTGGTCTTGAACCGGAGACGCACCGCGTCATCGTGGGGCCGCACGCCGCCCTGGCGGTGAGCCGGGTGCCTGTAGCCGATGTTAACTGGCTGAGCGATATTCCAACCTCGGGCAAGGACTGCACGGTCAAACTGCGCTCGAACATGGCGCCGGTGCGCGCGCGGGTCATGACGGGGTCGTCTGGAAGCCAGGCGTTTGTGGAATTGGAAACGGCGGAATTCGGCGTCTCACCGGGGCAGGCTTGCGTATTTTACGACGGCGATCACGTCCTTGGGGGTGGTTGGATCAAGGCCGCAGAGGTCGCGCGCGCCGCATAATTCTCCTACATTTTACACTGATGTTCCAAACGGTTGACAGTCACCAGTGGAGTGCGTATTCACACCGTTGTCCAAACGACCTTGGGGCGGAGTAGCTCAGTTGGTTAGAGCAGCGGAATCATAATCCGCGTGTCGGGGGTTCAAGTCCCTCCTCCGCTACCAATTATATCAATGGGTTACGAGGAAATATTCGGCTCACCCAAAAATTCAAGGTGCAACACAAGGTGCGTTTGTTCGTTGCTTAGTGCTAAGCGGGTGGCCCCGAGGTGGATGCTGCCGCGCTACATATACAAAACTGTTTGCCGCCCCCAGGCGTATAACCTGAAGGTCGTCAGTTCAAATCTGACCCCCGCAACCACATAAACGCCCTTAACTCAATAAGTTAGGGGTGTTTCTGTTTCAACATCCCCCACCACACTCAATCCCATGGAAGCACCATGGACTCATGAGGGAGCGCAAATCTGCGCATCAGCGCGTACGCGTGTGCATTGCGGAGCGGGTGTGGTCAGCCGTAAGCATCCGGTGAAGGCCGCCTTACCTGTTTGAGTGTTGTCTGTCAGTGTCTGTGTCGCGGACAATAGATGTCCGTTAGTATAAAGATGGGCACTTAATAGTATGACGGATTGGCGATCAGGCAAGCG
>JBLHZD010000162.1:0-8952 GCA_047631095.1 Alphaproteobacteria bacterium | reverse complement strand
TGCGGGCGACTATTATGTGTTGGTGAAGCAGGGCGGCGAATTCACCGCCTACCGACATGACTATCACCCGTGCGATGTTATTGGCTGGGATGGCGATTTAACGCCGTTTCGATTTAACGCCGAGGATTTCAAGCCGGTGACAAGTTGGCGGGCGCATATTCCACCCTCGGTTTATTGCACGTTTTTCGGCTTTGGATTCGAGGTCTGCACCTTTGCGCCGCGTCCGGTGGAAACCGCGGACCGCTCGCTCCCTGTTCCCTTCGATCACATCAACCATGACCGCGACGAAGTGATTTTCTATCATGCGGGCCTCTTCTTTTCGAAGGACAAGTCTGAAGCTGGCGCAATGACGTTTCACGCGCGGGGGTTCTCCCATGGGCCTCACCAAAACGCCCTGCAGCGTGCAATGGAGCGCCGGGACTCCGATGGCGCCTATATGCTGGAGGGATACGCGATTCTGGTCGAAACAAATTTGCCGCTTGTCGTCACGCCCTGGGCGGAATCGATCCAGGAGCCTGATTACCAGAATAGCTGGCGACGCTAGACCAATATCTTGGGAGTTGTTTTATGCAAAATTTACGGGCGCTGGTCATTGGCGCCGGTCTCGGCGGCCTTACCGCCGCCGCTTGTTTGCGTCGCGCCGGGTTTGATGTATCGGTGTTCGAGCAGGCGTCAACGCTGGGTGAAGTCGGCGCCGGGGTTCAGATAGGGCCCAACGCAGTGCGGGTCTTGCAGAAAATAGGGTTGGGCGATGCGTTCGAGGCGGTGGCCGTACGGCCGGATTCGCTGGATGTCCGCGACTGGAAGAGCGCGGAAGTTCTGAACACGATTACGCTGGGCGCTGCGTATGAACAGCGCTATGGATTGCCCTATTACCATGTTCACCGCGCAGATTTGCACGGCCTTCTGGTGGCGGCGTATGAGGCCGTATCCAAAGAAGGGGTGCACCTTAACGCTGAATGCGTTGGCGTCGAAGAACGCGCAGACGGCGTAGAGGTCTCATTCGCCGATGGTCGCACGGTGACAGGTGACGTTGTCATTGGCGCTGACGGCATCCATTCCAAAACCCGTGAAACGCTTTTTGGTCCTGACAACCCGCGCTTTACGGGCATGGTCGCCTTTCGCGGCACCGTTCCGCTGGATCGCCTTCCCGACGGCATGATTGAACGGAAGGGATACAACTGGTCCGGACCCCATCATCACTTTGTCCACTATCTCTTGAAGGGCGGGTCCCTGGTGAATTGTGTCGGGGTTTGCGATCAGGACAACTGGCGGGTTGAATCCTGGTCCGTGGAAGGTGATATGGCGGAATTTAGAGATGAATTCACCGGTTGGCATGAGACGATCCAGTCCTTGATTGAAAACATGGATCGTTGTTTCAAATGGGCGCTGTACGATCGGGACCCGCTGGAATCCTGGTCTCGAGGACGGACAACGTTGTTGGGGGATGCCTGTCACCCGATGTTGCCATTCTTGGCGCAAGGCGCCTGCATGGCGATTGAAGATGGGTATGTCTTAGCGCGAAGCCTGCGTCGCCATGACGACGTGGCGAGCGCGTTAAAAGCTTATGAAGCCGCCCGGCGACCGCGCACCAGCCGTGTCCAGCTCGGCGCCCGGGCGCGCGGGGAATCGCTTCATCTGGCTGATCCAAAGGCGATGGCGGCGCGCAACGCCCGCAACGAAGCGGACCCAGGGTTGCGCGCGCGGGAAATGGACTGGGTTTATGACCATGATGTCGCGACGGAGTTTGGCGACCTCGGCGACTAGAGCGCGCCGTTATGGACCTGGCTCATCGGGCGACAAACAATAGATAGACGATGCCCAGCGCTACCAGCGCCATTCCCGCCAGTTCACTCGGCGAGGAACGTTCTTTGAAGAACAATACTGAAATCGCCAACGTGAACACGACTTCAATCTGCCCCAACGCCTTGACATAAGACGCATTCTGGATGGTCATGGCGGTAAACCAACCGACCGAACCGATAATGCTGGTGACGCCGACAAACGCGCAGGGTTTCCATTGGGCCGCGATTTTACCAAATTGGGCGCGCTCGGTCATCAGAAGGTAGCCGCCCAGAATTACGGTTTGGATGGAGACCACTGTGACCAAAGTCAGGGCGGCGGTAAACAGGAAATTCGAATCGCCGAATGAGAGACTGGCGTGGCGCATGAGAAGCGAGGACAGCGCGAACCCCAGCCCGGAGCCCAACCCGATCGCCGCCGATTTATTCCAGAGCCGCTTGAAGAAGTTGCCTTCTGCGCCGCCGGTGCGCGCTATTGTAATCAAGACGACGCCTGCGACGCTGATTCCAATCGCCAGCCATCCGTGGAGCGACAGTAATTCCCCGAAAAGCAGCGAGCCGAGGATCGCCGTCAGAAAGGCTTCCGTTCGCGCATAAGTCGTTCCCATGGCGAAATTTCGCAGTGAGAATAGATGAATCAACAACGCCGTTGCGGCGATCTGGCAGAGTCCCATCGCCGCCGAAAATCCGAGAAACGTCCCCGATAAGGGCGGCAGCGGTTTGTCATAGATATTTTGGATTACCAGGAAATACAAAATGGCGAATGGGAGGCCGAACAGGAATCGCACAAAGGTGACGGCGATTGGCGACAAATGCGCCGTCAGATGTTTTTGTCCGCCGGTGCGAACGGATTGCGTCGTCGCCGCCATCAAGGTCAGGTAGACCCATAGCCAGGAATCCATACTCTCAATAATCCGCTTTGTTCGTCGGCAAGTTGCGCTAAAATGCTGGCTTGATCTGGATCAAACGCAAGTTTTGCAATCTTTGCTAATATTTAAAAAGGTTGGGGAAAATACACCCGGGAGAATGAACATGCCAGCGATCCTGGACGCATTGAAGCGAGACCACGCTGATATGTCGTCACTGTTGCATATCGCCAGACGCCAGTTCGCGGTGTTTGATGATGCCGGTTCGGTTGATTTCGATATTGTCGCCGATGTGATGAGTTATTGCCGGGACTATCCCGATATCCGTCATCACCCGATTGAAGATCGTTTGTATATAATGCTGCGTCGCTTGAACCCGGAAATGGCTGCTGCGGCGGGCCCTTTGGTTGCGGAGCACGGCGCCCTGTCGGACATGGCGGCGTCTCTTTCCGTGTTGTTGAGCCGTATCTTGATGGACGAGCCCGTATCGCGGGACGATGTATCGACCTTGGCGGCCAAATTTCTGGACCGGCAAGGGCGTCATATGGAGGCGGAGGAGAATATATTTTTCCCCGCCACGGAACGCGTGCTGAGCGAATTGCACTGGAATGATCTGGAGTCGGTGATGCAAAACCCGGCGGACGACCCGGTATTCGCTGACGCCGAAATCGCTCGGTATGATCGCCTGCGCGAAGAAGTTCGACGCGTCGCGTGCGATTAGCGATTGTGGGACGAGAGGCGACGATGAGGGCGCAGGCCGAAATCATTGAGTTTTTGTCGCGGCCATCCACGTATGGAGACGTTGGTCCGGTCGAACGAATTGACACTCATATTTCTGTCATATTCCTGGTCGGTGACCGGGGCTACAAACTTAAGCGCGATCTTCATTTTGATTATGTCGATTATGGCGCGCTGGAACGCCGCGAGCATTTCTGTCGGGTCGAGGCGTCTCGGAACCGCCGGACAGCGCCAAGCCTTTACCTTGGGGGTGTGCCGGTCACTTGTGATGCTGATGGCGGGCTGGCGTTGAATGGCGATGGGGCGCCGGTGGAGTGGCTCGTTGCGATGCGTCGCTTTGATCAGGCGTGTCTCTTTGACCGATTGGCGGTTGGGGGCGACCTGGATGACCGTATCATGCGGCGTCTGGCGGATCGCATTTACACCTTTCACCAAGCGGCTGAAACGACGCCCGGCATTGATGGTTCTGAAGCGATGCGGGCGGTGATCGAGGGGAATGCATCAGAACTCCGCGCGGCCAGAAGCCTCAATGCCCAAAAGGTGGAGGCGCTGATCGCTCATTCGCACAAAGCGCTGCGCGATATGGCGTCACTTCTGGACCGTCGTGGGGCATCGGGCGCAATTCGCGATTGCCATGGTGATTTACATTTGCGGAATATTTGTCTGCTGGATGGCGAACCGACTTTGTTCGACGGGGTTGAATTCAATGCCGAGATTACCTCGATTGACGTTCTGTATGATTTCGCCTTTCTGTTAATGGATCTGGCGCACCGCGGTCACATCGATTTGGCGAACGTGGTGTTCAACCGGTATCTGGCGATGTCCGGTGAGGCGGCGTATGACGGTCTGGCAGCCCTGGGATTGTTTCAATCCTGTCGCGCTGCAATCCGGGCGCATACGACGGTCGCCGCCGCGGCCGCGCAACCCGACGCATCCAAAACGATAGCGCTGCGTGCAGAGGCCGCCGCGTATCTTGATTTGGCGTTGCAGTTTTTGGCCCTGGACACCCCAGAGATGATCGCTGTGGGCGGTTTGTCGGGAACCGGTAAATCGACAGTGGCGGCGGGCCTGGCCCCCATCAGGGGAAATGCGCCTGGCGCCGTAATCTTGCGAAGCGATGTAATTCGAAAACGCATATATGGCGCCGCGCCGAAAGATGCGTTGCCCAAAGAGGCCTATACGCGTGACGCCACAGCGCGGGTTTACGAGCGTCTCGCCATGATCGCCGCCACCGTGCTGGAACAGGGGCAAAGCGTGATCGTCGATGCGGTTTACGCCGTTCCCGCGGAGCGCGATGCGATTGAAGCCGTCGCCCGGCGGGTGGGGGCGCCGTTTCGCGGGTTATGGTTGTCTGCGCCGCAATCCGTCCTACAGGCTCGGGTGGCCGGTCGTGATGGTGATGCGTCTGACGCCGACGGTGAAATTGTAAAACAGCAACTCAATTACGATCTTGGGCCTGTGCGCTGGTCACTGGTTGATGCGTCTGGCGCTGGAGACGGTTGGGTCTAGGGACGCCTGAGCGTCGAGAGATAAGCGATAACATCGCGGATCATCTGTCGGCTCAGGTCAATCTTCGGCATGGGCGGGTGCGGGTCTGTCAGCCAGGTTCGCAATCGGGCATCGGTATAGGACGGATCGTTCATCAAACTTTCAAACGCAGGCGCGGTGTCGCTTGTGGTGGCGACGCCCTTGGTCAAATGGCAATGGGCGCACCATTGATCGACCAGTTTTGAGCCATCGGCGACGCGTCCCATGGGTTGTGATCCTGCGTGGGCGGGGAGGGCCGAGAAGGCGATGGTCCCCGCAATCAGGAGTGGCCTTATAAATCGTCTAACAAGCGCGTTCATCCCGCCCCCTGCATTTTGTGAAGGTGAAAAAGGCGTCTTCGCCCTTGCGAAGGGCGTCAAACGCGCGTGAATCGTCGCAATGAATTTTAGCCATGACGACGGCCTCGCCCTTTATCGTGCGCTCCACGACATGGCTGAAATAGGCGATTTCGCACTGCTGCGTTTCGCGCGCTTCTTCCCGAACATCAAATCGCCACGAACCGCTCTCCTGCGCCGTCGCACTCCAGATTGTCGCGCCGATAAGTCCTGTGATGATGCACCCCATGATGGGCGTCGTCATTTTCCACGTCATCGCCCGCCTCCCGGCAGTGGTCAATCCATTCGATTCACCATGCGCGTCATCGGTGGGCGCTACATTGATCTGTGTCAGATTACGTCGGGTCTTTGGCGCTGTCGCTCTTTGTGAGAGTGGGTAATTCCGTTCCTGAAAGCGTTTCCTTTTCCAGCAAGGTTTGCGCGGTTGTGTCGAGCAACTGCCGGTATTAGGTCAGAATACCGGCGGCTACCTTGAAGGCGTCGTCGATGAGGGTGCGAACGGCGTGGTCGATTTCACGCGCGGTGGCGTCGCTGTATTGCCTGTTATTCGCCGAGGGCATTTGCATGTTACCCAAAAAAAGACGGTTGTTGTTCGACATAGGTGACCTGTCCCAACTCATCCATGCCATAACGGGTGAGCATGCTGCGCGCGATATCCGTCGCTTTGTCCAGGTCATCCGCCGCGCCGGTCGATAATTCTTCAAAAACAATGACTTCGGCCGCGCGCCCGCCCAACAGCACCGCCATCTTGTTTTTCAATTCCGCCGCCGTCATTAGATAGCGGTCTTCGGTCGGGCGCTGAATTGTATAACCAAGCGACCCAATGCCGCGTGGTATGATGGAAACCTTGTGAACTTCATCCGTGCCCGGCAGGGATTTGGCGACGAAGGCGTGCCCCAATTCATGATAGGCGACAATTTCGCGTTCATGGGGAATGATCAGGCGGCTCTTTTTCTCCAATCCAGCGACAATTCGTTCGATGGCTCTGGTGAAATCCTCCATCGTTACAGACTGGCCGTTGCGGCGCGTTGCGAGGATCGCGGCCTCATTGACGATATTGGCGAGGTCGGCGCCGGTGAAACCGGGGGTCAGCGCGGCGACCTGGTCTGGCGGCGTCTCCGCGTCGAGTTTCACTTTTTTCATATGGACGCGCAAAATTGCTTCCCGGCCGATTTTATCGGGGCGGTCGACCAACACTTGTCGATCAAACCGACCGGCGCGCAAAAGGGCGGGATCCAGAATTTCCGGTCGGTTGGTCGCCGCCAGCAACACAACGCTTTCTGATGGATCGAACCCGTCCATCTCACTAAGGAGCTGGTTGAGGGTTTGCTCTTTTTCGTCCGATCCGCCGCCGGACATCGGAGACAGGCCACGCGCGCGCCCCAGCGCATCCAGTTCGTCGATAAAGACAATACACGGCGCGGTTTTGCGCGCTTGTTCGAACAGGTCACGGACGCGCGCCGCACGACGCCCACGAACATTTCCACAAATTCAGAGCCATTAATGGAAAAGAACGGCACCTTCGCCTGACCCGCCACGGCGCGGGCCAAAAGCGTCTTGCCGGTGCCTGGTGGTCCCACAAGAAGCACGCCCTTGGGGATGCGAGCGCCCAACCGGCCATAGGATTCTGCATTGGTTAGAAACTGCACGACTTCCTGTAATTCCGCTTTGGCTTCGTCCACGCCGGCGACGTCGTCAAACGTCACCTCCGTGTCTTTCTCCATATAAACTTTTGCTTTGCTTTTGCCGACCGACATAAAGCCGCCCATGCCCTGTTTCTCCGCAAAGCGTCGAATAACGAACATCCAGAGGACGAAGAATATTCCAATCGGAACGACCCAGGAGAGCAGGTTCGCCACAAACTTGCTTTCCACGATGCCGGTGAAGGTGATGTTGTATTTTTCAAGATCGCGCGCGAGGTCTGGCTCAACCCTCAGCGTGTAAATCTGTTTGGCGCCGTCATATGAAGGTGACTTCAACGTACCGCGAATGAATCGGTCGGCGATGCCAGTTTCGGCGATTTTGTCATTGCGAAGAAGGATCTGAAATTCGCTATAGGGGATCGTTTCAACAGCCTGATTCCCGCTCCACCAATGCTGCACCATAATGATCGCCCAAACGGCGACGAGGATGTACCAAACGTTGATTTGTGTCTTTTTTCCATGTTAGGCATCCAAATTGAACGGCTCTTCCCGGCGGGCGCTTCGGTTCCCGTCGAAGAATGGCGCTACTCTACTGATCTGGCGACAAGTGCGTCGTGACTTACATCAAGTGCGGTGGCGCTGATATTGCGGCGCGCCAAATAAATTCGTCTTTGCGGATTCCGACTCCGCAAAATCAATGTATTCATCTTCCAATATCGCCAACCCCTGTTCGGTGGCGGGGCGGTCCTCGATATCGATGCGCCATTCGTTGACCCGTGGATGATGCTGGAGCCCTAACCCCACCGCGTTAAACAGTCGGACCCAGGGGAAACAAGCGATGTCGGCGATGGAATAATCTCCGGCCAGGTATTCCATATGATCAAGGCGGCGCTCCATGACATCCAGCAAGCGGGCGCTTTCCTTGGTATAGCGTTCCAGCGCGTTGGCGTTGTCGCCGGGTGCGAATTCCCGAAAATACTGCGCCTGTCCCAACATCGGGCCCAGGCTGGACGCCTGAAACATCAGCCATTGAATGGTCTCGTAACGCCCCGCAGTATCCGGTGGAATAAGTTTGCTGGTTTTATCCGCCAGGTAGAGCAGGATCGCGCTGCTATCAAAGACGGTATAGGGCTCGATGGTGGGGCCTTCGTCATCCACGATCACGGGGATTTTGTTGTTTGGATTGAGCGCCAGGAAATCCGCGTCAAATTGCGCGCCCTGGGTGATATCCACCGGGTTCACCGCATAGGGCAACTCGATTTCCGCCAACATGATCTGCACCTTGTGTCCATTCGGCGTCGGCCATGTGTATAGATCTATCATTGTGGCGTGCGTCCCTGATTAAGTGTCTCAAAAAGTCGATGGTCGGGTTCGCCGCATGGGGCGAAAAAAAACGTCCCTATTATTATCATTCAATAACATTGATTAACATTACGGGCGCGACGCCGAGCATCACAGGATTGAAAAAGGAATAATAACCTAAAACCTTTGGCGCGTCAAGGATACGCCTGCGCCCGTCGCTGATTTGGGGTTTTCCTGAATTAGAATTTTCACGGCGATAGAGATTTCAATATACGGGAATACGGTCTCGTCGCAGCGCCGGGTCGAGGGGCGCCCACCCTATCTAGCGAACCATAAAATCGTTGCCGCCTGTTTCCGCAGTTTTATTGATGCTGTTTAGCATCGTCAGCCCGTCGAAAAGCTCCATGAATTGCGCTCGGCGCAACTGGCCGCCGAATTGCGCCATGTAAAATTTCCACAAATTGATGCTGTGTGTCGCGGACGACACATGCGACGCCAAATTCAAATATGGATTCGCGGAATTTTCAAGAAAGGCCATAAAGAGCTGAGGCTTATCTTCTTCAATAAATTGAACATAACTGTTTTCGTATTCGGAAATAACGTTGTTTGCCTTGATGTGCGCATCACGCATTTTGGCGCGTAACCGATCCCGGCGTCCCAGGATGCTTTCTTTTTCATCTTCAGACATGCCCAACGTATCCAACGGAAAGCATAGCTC
>JBLHZD010000161.1:0-8999 GCA_047631095.1 Alphaproteobacteria bacterium | reverse complement strand
ATGGAGAAACGGTTATCGTCGGGATCGAACGATTGCATCTGGAGCAAGATGCGGGAAAGTCCCTGCATGATCAGCACCCGACCAAAACCTATATCGATTTGAACCGCGCTGGCGTTACGTTGATGGAGATTGTCTCCAAGCCGGATATGCACTCCTCGGAAGAAGCGGTCGCCTATGTGACAAAGGTGCGATCCATCCTTCGCTATATCGACTCTTGTGACGGGAATATGCAGGAAGGTTCCCTGCGATGCGATGCGAATGTATCCATGCGTCGACCGGGCGCCGATTTGGGAACACGGTGTGAAATCAAGAACTTGAATTCCTTTCGGTTCTTGAAACAGGCGATTGATTATGAGGCGGTTCGCCAAGTTGAAATACTCGAAGACGGCGGTAAAATCGCGCAGGAAACGCGGCTGTACGATACATCGAAAGGGGAAACCCGTTCGATGCGCTCCAAGGAAGAGGCGCATGATTATCGATATTTCCCCGATCCAGACTTGCTGCCAATCGAACTGGATGAAGATTTTGTCGCCGCAATGAAGGCAAGTTTGCCAGAATTGCCGGACGCTCGGAAGGCGCGGTTTGTGAGCGCTTACGAATTGTCGCCGTATGACGCCAGCGTCCTGGTGTCTGAGCGTGATACAGCGGATTATTTTGAAACCGTGGCGACAGGGCGGGACCCGAAACTGGCGGCCAATTGGGTGATTTCGGATTTGTTTGGTCGGTTGAACAAGGCGTCCATTCCAGTTTCTGAATCGCCGGTCAGCGCAGAATCTCTGGGAGAGTTGATCGATCTGATTTCGGACGAGACCATTTCCGGGCGCATTGCGAAGGATGTCTTCACCGAGATGTTCGATACGCGCGAGGGCGCCGCCGCGATTGTTGAGAAAAAAGGGCTTCGGCAAGTTACAGACGAAGGGGCGATCAAGGGGGAGGTGCAAGCGATTATCGACGCCAACCCGGACAAAGTCGCGGACTATCGCGCTGGCAATGAAAAGTTGATCGGGTGGTTCATGGGGCAAGTCATGAAGGTGACCCAGGGCAAGGCGAACCCTGGTATGGTGAATCAATTACTGCGTGATCTGCTGTCTGCGTAATCGATACGTTCGAGAGCATGTCAGACAATTATTTTTTATCGACGCGGTGTCGTTATTATGGAAAATGAAGATTGTACGTAAAATCAATCTTACGATCACATGCTTTGACTGGTGAGTAAAAATATTGGCGTCGTCCTCTAACATCAACCGTGAGCTGGCTCGTTATATGGCTTTCGCCTTCTGTACGGCGGATGCGTTATTAGAAGTCCAGCCCGATGGCGAAATTGCGTTTGCGACGGGCGCGACCAACAGTCTGTTCGGGTTTGGCGCAACGACGCTGGTGGGGAAAAATATCGCCGAACTCGCCGCTGACGAAGATTCGACGCTGATCCATACGTTGTTGAAATTGGCGACGAATGGGCAGCGTTTTCAAAATGTTCCCGCTCAATTTCAACAAAGCGGCGGCGTGGGCGCCCCAATCACGTTGAACGGTTATAATGTTCCTGATTTGGGGGGGCATTGTCTGATCACCGCCAAGGCGACGTCATCACAGGACGCGCCCGCCAAAAAGCTCGATGCGGAAACTGACTCCGGATTAATGGACGCCGACAGTTTTGAACTGGCGGTGGAGGCGCGGCTCGCCAACCCGAATACAGACGAAGAATTAACCTTCATTGGGTTGACGGGGCTGCCTGAGCTTCAGGGGCGATTGTCGCCCGACGAATGGCAGGTGCTGCAAAACCGATTTGGCACATTCTTGAATGCGGTTTCCAGCGGCGGCGATACCGCGGCTCAATTAGGCGATGATAAATTTGGCCTGCTGCATTCAAAGGGCCTACCCGTCTCCGACGTTGAAAATCAGTTGGTGCAATTCACCAAAGCGGCGGACCCGGATAACATCGGCGCGGAGACGACCTCTCAATCGCTTGATCCAAAATCGATGGATTTATCCGGTCCGGAACTAGCCCGCGCCGTGCTCTATACCATTCGACAAGTCGCTGATAGCGGCAGCGATGCAGGCAATATTTTAAGCGCCAATATTTCCGATAGATTACAGGAATCAGCGCGCAATATCGCTATTGTCAAAGCGACGATTGAGGGCAGTTTATTTGATATCGCCTATCAGCCCATTGTTGCGTTGGACGATGAGGCGGTGCATCATTTTGAAGCCTTGGTCCGAATATCTGACCCGGAATGCCTTTTAATACGTTTGAATTTATCTGCTTTACCGAAGATGTCGGGTTGGCGGTCGAATTTGATCTCGCAATGTGTCGAAAATTGATGTCGCGGTTAAAGTCGATGTCCGCGCGCGACCAGTTGATCCCCGTTGCAATGAATATTTCCGGGCATTCCATCAATTCTGATGGGTTTGTCGATTCCCTTCGCGAGCTTCTCGCGGAAAACCCCGACCTTCACGGAACAATCATGTTCGAAATCACGGAAACTGCGCGGATTGCGGATCTGGCGAAAGCGAACGAAATTGTTAACAAACTGCGCGCGGATGGCTTCCATGTTTGCCTCGACGATTTTGGCGCCGGGGAGGCCGCGTTTGAATATTTATGGGATCTTGAAGTGGATTTTGTAAAAATCGACGGCGCCTATGTTGAAGCATCGACGAAGAGTGACAAAGGAAAGGCGTTTTTAAAGGCGATGTCGAGCCTCTGTCATGACCTTGGCATGGCGACCATCGCGGAGCGCATCGAAACGCGCGAAGAACTCGATTACCTAAAAGGCATCGGCGTCGCCTATGGACAAGGATACCTTTTCGGTCGGCCCGACCCGGCTGCTGATCTGACGGTGCGCGGAAACAGCCCGGCGGCTAAAAACGCCCGGCGTAAAGGCGTCGTAAAAAGTTGGGGTTAGTCGGACGCGCAATCCGCTCAGCGTGTAAAGCCTAACGCGCCACCCATCCACCATCAACGGGCAACGTGTGTCCCGTGATCATACTTGCGGCGTCGCTGGCGAGGAAGACAATCGCGGCGGCGACCTCATCAGGGTCGGCCAGCCGACGCATCGGCGTGTTGGTCAGAATGTACTCTTTTGTCGCATCGTCCTCTAACAATTTTCGCGTCAGGCTCGTGAGTACATACGTTGGCGCCACAGCGTTGACCCGAATGCCGCGCTGCGCCCATTCCACCGCAAGGGATCGGGTCAAATTGACGATCGCGCCCTTTGTTGCGTGATAGGCGGCGTTGGGATGCTTGCCGCCGCCGGTGAGCCCCATAATGGAGGCGACGCTGACGATAGAGCCTGACCCCATCTCCAGCATGTATCGAGCGGCGGTTCGCGCGCAAATGAACTGCCCGTTCAAATTGATGTCGACGACGCGGTTCCAGGCTTCCGTTTCCAAATCCACCGTAGCGACCCGTGCGCCGGTTCCCGCATTGTTGATCAAGATGTCGATCTTGGCGTGGCGCTCGACGACTTCCATCATGACGCTTTCGACCTGATTTTCATCGGTGATATCCATAACGAAAGACGATGCGTTATCTTCGCCAATTTCATCCGAGACGGTGGCGGCGGCCACGCCGTCAATATCCGTGACCGCGACAGTGGCACCCGCAGACGCCAGCGCCAGCGCTGTAGCGCGCCCCAAACCGCTTCCCGCACCGGTTACAATCGCAACGCGCCCGTCCAACCGCATACGTCTCGAAATATCTTCCATGGTGATCTCCTGATTTGATCTGGTTGGCTTGGGTCGAATAAACCCGCTACGCTGAAGGCGGGTCTTCAGCGATGACGGCTTCGGCGAGACTTGTGTCAATACAGTGCTGGTAGCTTGCGCCCCGGGTAATCAATCCGCCTGACCGCAACGCGCCATCCAGCCTGTCAAAGCCGATTTGCGCATGTTTCGGGTTCTTACCCCAAATTCCCAGCCGTTTGTAGCGGTCGATTGCAGCGGTTAACAACGGTAACGGCAGGTCAGGGAAAAACGACGCGATTACTTCGGCGATCTCCGGTGCTGTTCGCGAACGGAGCCATTTTTGGGTTCGGTACATCGCCCGCGTCATGGCCAAAAGGTCGTCGCGTTTGTCGGTTAACGCCTGCCGGGTGGTGTAGAAGGTCGTGTAGCTGGTGGGGCCACGATCCGCCGCGGCGCGCCATACGAAACCCGCGCCGTCGTCGAGTAAGCGCGAAACGTAAGGCTCGAACACCTGAATAACGTCAAACTCTCCCTTGCGGAGCGCCGCCTCGTTTTCCGCCATTGTATTTGTGTCGCATCGTTTGAGGCGGCTTGGGTCCAGCCCGGCGCGCCGTAAATCGTCCTGAAGGCAAAGCCATGGGGTCGGCACTTCGCTGACCGAGGCCATCTTTAGGTCTGCGAGGTCGGACAATTTAAAATCGGAAGAGGGGCGGGCGCCAATCAGATAGAACGGATCGCGCGTGACGACTTCACAAAACGCGACAAGATCGCAGTCCGGTTGGCTTTCATAGGTGTACAGGACCCGCATTGGACCGCCCCACGACACATCAGCTTCGCCACTGAGCAGGCTGGTCGCCGTGACCGCCGGAGAATCGCCGCCGGAGAGCACGACGTCGAGCCCTTCCTTTTCATAAACGCCGAGCGCATGCGCCGCATAGAATGGCGCGTAAAAGACCGCGCGAAAGTTTTCAAAAAGGGTTATCGTCATCGAACCAAATCCTAATGCTCTGGTTGCCTGTTTCTGAATTCAGGCGTTAGACGACTATACGCCTTATCGTGCGCTACCGGAATATGGCGATACGTCGCGCAGGTCGAGTTTGATGTGAATTAGCGCCGGGCCGTTATGCGCCATGGAGCTGCGTAGCGCCTCCGCAAACTCGCTGGTTTTTGTGACTGTAAACGCCGCCATACCATAGCCGCGCCCCAGCATCGCAAAATCCGGACTTACCAACCGGGTGCCGAAATCCCAGTCGCCAAATCGTTTTTGCTGGTGGACGAGAATGGAACCCCATGCGCTATTGTCACAAACGATGATCGTCACAGGCAGTTTTTCCTGCACGATTGCGGCGGCTTCCTGTCCGGTCATCAGGAACCCTCCATCGCCGCACCATGCAAAGACCGGACGGTCCGGGTCGGCGACCGCAGCGCCGATGGCGCCGGGCACGCCATAGCCCATGGCGCCGGAAATGGGTCCGAAATTGCTAAACGGCGCGTTGGAGCGATAGTAGCGGTGCAGCCAGCGGCCAAAGGTACCTGCGTCGGCTGAAAGGATTGCGTCATCGGGCACAATTTCGCCGAATGTCGCGATGACCTGCGCCATGTCGACGTCGCCGACAACCTCGATCTCACCAGGGGCGGCGTAGGCAACTTCTTTGGCGTGAATGTCATCGCGCCAGGCGACGCGGGCGGCGGGTGGTTCAAAACCGGTCAGCGCTTTCGTCAGGGCGACGAGCGCCGGTTTGGCGTTGGCGCCGAGTGCGACATCAGCCTGCCATTGTGAGAAAATTGAGGCGTCCGGGTAGGCCATGATCATTTTCTGATCATCGCGGATCAGGGTGTAATCGGACGTTGTCGCGCTATCAAGGCGACAGCCGATGTTGATGATAAGATCGCATTTGTCCCATGCTTCGGTCTGGAAGGGCAGGCGATTCAGCGTCAATTGCCCGAAATGAGCGGGATGTTCGTTGGGAAATATGTCTTGCTGACGATAGGCGGTCATCACACCGGCGCCGGACGCTTCGGCGAAATCCTGAAGCTCCTGAATGGCGCCTTCAAACGGTATCATTTCACCGCCCAGAATGATCGGGTGTTTGGCCTCGCGAATAAGTGCTGCGGCGGCTTCTGTGGCGGTGGGCTCGGCGCCCAGGATAACGGGCGCCGGGGCGGGCGGAATTGTGGGGTCGCCGGTGACCCCGTCCAGAATATCCTTGGCGATGGCGCAGACAACGGGGCCGGGGCGACCGCTGACGGAAAGGTCAAGCGCACGGGCCGTCACATCAGCCAGTTCATCGAAGGAGTTGACGTCAAAGACGGCCTTGGCGACCGGGCTGAACATGCGCAAATAGTCAATTTCCTGAAACGCCTCGCGGCCTTTTTGATTGCGCGGAATATTGGCGACGAACAGCACCAGCGGGCGGGACGCCTGCATGGAGGTGTGCACCCCGATAACGGCGTTTGACGCGCCAGGCGCGCGACTGACGAAGACACAGGCGGGTTTGCGTTTGATCGCGGAGTAAGTCTCAGCCGCGAACATCGCCGAAGATTCAAGACGCGTCGCAACGGACCTGATTTTGTTTTGAACGCGGCTGAGCGCCTCCAGAACCGTCACATAGGTGCCGCCGGGTACGAAAAACACGGTTTCAATTTCCCGTGACAACAGGGTTGCGACGACAACTTCTCCGCCATTCATCATCTGCTTCATCCAGTCTTTGAAAAGAGTAATTTTACAAAAATTCTGCAATGCGTCGTGATCCCAACGCGGCGATCAGGATAAACAGACGGGCTTGGCAATGGCCAGTTCTATTCGGCTCTGCTATGCCCAATTCAGATATATGTTGGTCAAAATTTATTGAGGCGACAAACGAGGCGGCGAACCACATGACAAAGGCGAGAAACACGGTAAAACCGGAAACCCTGGCGGCGCAGGCGATGGGTGATTTGTGTTCCGCGACCGGCGCCATCATTCCCCCCATCCATGTGTCGACTACTTACGCCCGGGATCGGGATTATACACCCGTTGATGGGCGCACCTATATTCGCGACGACAATCCGTCTTACGATCAGGCCGAGGCGCTGCTGGCGTCTCTGGAAAGGGGCGTGGAGGCGTTTTTGTTCGCCTCTGGCATGGCGGCGGCGTCCGCGGTGTTTCAATGTCTTCGACCGGGCGACCGCGTTGTTGCGCCGGACGTGATGTATTTTGGTCTGGCGAAGTGGCTGGCGACCTTTGGCGTCGATTGGGGATTGGATGTCGTCTTCATCCCGACGGGAGATTTGTCGGCGCTCAGCGCGGCTGCGAAAGGCGCAAAGATCGTTTGGGTGGAAACGCCGGCCAATCCGACCTGGGCGATCACCGATATTAAAGCCGCCGCCAGTATCGCTCATGAGGCGGGCGCGCGGTTGGTCGTTGATAACACAATCGCGACGCCGGTGCTGACCAGACCGTTGGAATTGGGCGCGGATATCGTCATGCATTCCGCGACAAAATCCCTGAACGGGCATTCTGATGTTATTGTCGGCGCCCTTGTTACGGCGCGCGACGATGCGTTCTGGGCCAGAATTCGAAGCCACCGCGCGCTGACGGGCCCGTTGCCCGGGTCGTTTGAAGCGTTTTTATTGACCCGTGGCATGCGCACCCTGTTTTTGCGGGTCCGCGCTAGTTCCGCGACAGCGTTGGCGTTGGCGCAGCGTTTGCAATCGCATGCCAGTATTAACGCCGTTCTCTATCCCGGTTTGCCGACGGATTCGGGGCATGAAGTCGCCGCCCACCAGATGAATGGCGGCTTTGGCGGAGTCCTGTCCATCCGGGTTAAAGGCGGGACGGAGGCCGCCCTTGCCGTCGCCACGGGTTGTAGGTTATTCAAGCGGGCGACATCGTTAGGCGGCGTGGAAAGTCTGATTGAACACCGCCGTACCGTCGAAGGAGACGAAAGCTCGACTCCGGGCGATCTGCTTCGTCTCTCCATCGGATTGGAAGATTTGGACGATTTATTCGCCGATCTGGACGATGCGCTTACGGGCGCGCCATCCGGGTGAAAGCGACCCGGTGAATGTGACATTCAAGATCAACAGAAAAACAGATAACTTGGGAGAAATTTGGCATGACGATTGAATTTCATACATGGACGACGCCGAATGGCCGCAAAGTTGGCGTTCTGCTCGAAGAGCTCGGCCTGGATTATAGTGTGCACACCGTGAATATCGGTAAAGACGAACAGTTTGAGCCGTCGTTTTTGAAAATCAGCCCCAACAATCGCATTCCCGCGATCATCGATTCGGACGGTCCGGGCGGAAAACCAATTTCAGTGTTCGAGACCGGCGCCATTATGGTGTATCTGGCCGAGAAACACGGAAAATTTTTGCCGGAATCAGGCGCGGAACGCTATGCGGTCATGGAATGGCTGATGTGGCAGATGGGTGGCGTTGGTCCCATGTTGGGACAGACGCATCACTTCCGCCGCGCCGCCAAGGTGGAAGTGCCTTACGGCATTGAACGCTACACCAATGAATCGCATCGTTTGTATGGCGTCGCCGACCGGCGACTGGCCGATAACGCCTATTTGTCTGGCGATAATTACAGCATCGCCGATATGGCGACCTTCCCGTGGATCGCGCGCCATGAGTGGCATGCAACGAATCTCAACGATTTTCCGAACGTCAAACGGTGGTATGGGGAAATCGCGAAACGTCCGGCGGTTCAAAAAGGCATGGCCGTGCCGCCCGTCGATTACGATACGATCCCGGGACTGGACTAAAACGACGGGTCTAACAAAATACCAGCGGTGGGATCAGTGGACATTGACAGTCCCCGGTCCCACCGTTAGGAAAGGCGCGCGACAATAGCCGCCAGGCTTGGAGGGGTGGCAGAGTGGTAATGCAGCGGATTGCTAATCCGTGTACCCAATAGGGTACCGGGGGTTCGAGTCCCCCTCCCTCCGCCATTTTTTGTTATTTATCAATAGTTTATATCGGTATTTATTGATTTGCCTACGTAATTGACCACGCATCGTCAGGCGCAGCCTAAACCATATTTACTCAGACGAAGGTGGTCTGCTTTATTCCGCCCAGCTGTCGCTATTAAGGCTGCTCCCGCTTTTTGTCAGGTCTCATTAGGAGACGGTTTTGATGATTTGTGGTCTCAATGTACCGAGCCGCTCGGCTTCGTCGTCTCCAGATCCTTGATCGCTTGAATTACGCGCCGCCACGTCGCTGCGCCGTCCAGATCGCATGGCTAGCCCGCATGAACTATAGGATATTTCATTCACGGCTCTTATGTTTCTGAAGAGCCTCCCTAAGGTAGGAGCGGGCCTTTTCTTCGGCCA
>JBLHZD010000160.1:0-9003 GCA_047631095.1 Alphaproteobacteria bacterium | reverse complement strand
GCATGCGCTGATCGATCGTCTGAAAGGGGCGGCGCTTCTGGGTGGCGTGCGGGGTGAAGCGCCGGCGGATGTCGATGCCCTGGCGTCGTTGATGGTGAGCTTGTCTGAATTCGCAGCGGATTTTGCGGATGAAATTTCCGAAATTGATCTCAACCCGGTTTTGGTCCACGCGCAGGGCGAGGGGGTTTCGATCGCTGACGCGCTTATTGTTAAAACTTCGTCGTCTGACCAGCGCGCCTAGGGTTGTGCGGGTGAGACGATAAAATGGTGTCCTTTGGATCCTACAACGACGTAACCGTCGAGATCGCCAATTATGTGGCGTTGGTGACCTTCGCCAAGCCGCCGAATAATTTTTTCGACGTTGCGCTTATTCGTGAAATCGCCGAAGCGTTTGAGGCGTTGGACGATGAAACGGCGTGCCGGTCGATTGTTCTGGCGTCGCCGGGGCGGATATTCTGCGCCGGTGCGAACTTGAATGACGGGCGAGATTTAGGCGAAAAAAGCCCGGGGCGTTATCCGCTTTATGAAGAAGGCGTTCGGCTGTTTCGCACGAAAAAACCAATTGTCGGCGCCATTCAAGGCGCCGCGATCGGCGGTGGCTTGGGGCTGGCGATGGTCCCTGATTTTCGCGTCGGGTGTCCGCAATCCCGTTACAGCGCAAATTTCACCCGCATGGGGTATCATCCCGGCTTCGGTTTGACGGTGACCTTGCCGGAAACAATTGGCTGGAAAAACGCCGAGGCAATCCTATATACCGGTCGCCGAATTACGGGCGCAGAAGGTCATGCAATGGGCTTGTCTGATGTCTTCGTAGCGACTTCGGAAGAGGTGACGCCTGCTGCGGTGCGTTTGGCGCGCGAAATTGCCGAATGTTCGCCGCTCGGCGTTGTTGCTTGCCGTCAAATAATGCGGGATGGCTATGCTGACCGGGTTGCGGCTGCAACGACACTGGAACTTGAGAACCAGAACGCCTTACGAGGAACCGTGGATTTTGCGGAAGGCGTTAAGGCGATGACGGAGCGGCGTTTGCCCCATTTCGTTGGTGCGTGACGCCCCCATTTCATTGGTGGGTCACGCATAGTAAACAATTAACTGAAATTCGACGCAAATTGTTGCGACTACAACACAGGAATTATAGGTGAACCCATGGGGACATTAGACTCTTTCGACGACATTACGGTGGATGTGAAAAATTTTGTGGCCACGGTGGAGATTAACCGACCGCCCCACAATTTTTTCGATTTGTCTTTGATTAAACAAATCGCCGACGCGTTTGAAGCGCTGGACGAAACCAGCGACTGTCGGTCGATTGTGTTGTGCGCTGAAGGGAAAGCCTTTTGCGCGGGCGCGAACTTCACCGATGGACGGGATTTGAAGGGTGATGGGGAGGTTTCAGAGGACGCGGCGGAAGAGGCTGAAGAATTACCCATTGATCATTTGTATGTCGAAGCCGTGCGGCTTTTCCGCACGAAAAAACCAATTGTCGGCGCCATTCAAGGCGCAGCGATTGGCGGCGGTTTAGGCCTGGCGATGATGCCGGACTTTCGGGTGACCTGCCCCGAGGGCCGGTTTTCGGCGAATTTCACGCGATTGGGGTTCCATCCCGGCTTTGGGCTGACCTGCACTTTGACGGAAGCGATTGGCCGCAAGAATGCGGAGCTGATGTTCTACACCAGTCGCCGCATCAAGGGTGAGGAAGCGGTGGAAATGGGAATGGCCGACGTTCTTGTTCCGCTGGATCAGGTGCGTGGAGCCGCCATTGAACTGGCGACGGAGATTGCGGAATGTTCTCCGTTGGGCGTCGGCGCGTGCCGTCTAATCATGCGTGAAGGTCTGGCCGACCGCGTGCAGGCGGCGACCGCGAAAGAACTGGCGGAGCAAAACCGGCTGCGCCTGACCCAAGATTTCGCCGAGGGCGTCAAGGCGATGACGGAACGCCGCGTGCCTAATTTCAAATGTGTCTAGGCGTCTATCGTGAAAGCGGGCGCGACAGCGCCTCTGTTTTAATCGTGACCATAGGAAAATAAAATCATGTCTGACTTTGGATCATATGAACAAATCGGCGTCGATCTCGATGCGGACAGCCACGTGGCTGTCGTTGAAATTCAAAAGCCGCCGTATAATTTCTTTAACATCGAGATGATCAAGGAAATCGCCGAGGCGTATGAAGCGCTCGATGCGGAAAATGAGTGCCGCGCAATTGTGTTGGCGGCGCAGGGCAAGGCGTTTTGCGCCGGTGCGGATTTTACCGACCCCAATCGGAACAAGGTTCAACGCAATCAAAAAGCTGGCGGTAACCCGCTCTATATTGAAGCGGTGCGGTTGTTTCGCACCAGCAAACCGGTTGTTGGGGCTATTCAAGGCGCGGCGGTGGGCGGCGGTCTTGGTCTGGCGATGTCCCCTGATTTCCGGGTGACCTGCCCGGAAGCTCGTTTTTCCGCCAATTTCACGCGCCAAGGCTATCACCCAGGCTTTGGATTGACGGTAACGTTGCCGGAAGCCATCGGTCGCAAGAATACGGAATTGATGTTCTATACAGGCCGCCGGTTCAAGGGCGAGGAATCATTCAAAATGGGGCTGGCTGAAGTGCTCGTCCCGCGCGAGGAAGTCCGCAGCGCCGCGATTGCGCTGGCGACGGAAATCGCTGAATGTTCGCCGTTAGGCGTTGTCGCCTGCCGCAATATCATGCGGGAAGGTCTGGCGGACCGCGTAAAGGTGGCGACAGATCGGGAGTTGCTCGAACAGGGTATTCTGCGGGAAACTCAGGATTTCAAGGAAGGCACGAAGGCGATGGCGGAACGTCGTCTGGCGACCTTTATCGGCGCCTGATCCACATTAGCGTTACACAAAACGCCGCCGCAGATCCCATTGATGGGCGCTGCGGCGGCGTTTTAATGTGAGATTTCAATTTCAAATCACCTACACTAACCGGTATGGCTAAAGTGTCCGGATACAAAATGAACAGAAGATAGGGAGACCCGGCGATGAAACTCGGTTTATCGATTGGATATTCTGGCGCGCAAATGGACCTGCCTGTTGAGCGCGTCCAACTTGCCGAACGACTGGGTTACGATTCAGTCTGGACGGCTGAAGCCTATGGCAGCGACGCGGCCACCCCGCTCGCCTATCTTGCAGCTGTCACCTCGCGGATAAAACTTGGCACGGCGATTATGCAGGTGGCGGCGCGAACGCCCGCGAACGCGGCCATGTGCGCGGGCACCATCGATGCGATGGCGGGGGGCGGCCGCTTTATCGCCGGGCTTGGCGTGTCGGGCCCGCAAATCGTTGAAGGATGGTACGGGCGCCCCTGGGGCAGTCCATATTATTGGCTGAAAGATTATGTCGCCATCATGCGCAAGGTGTTTGCGCGAGAGGTGGGCGTAAGCCATGACGGTAAGCAAATCGCTCTGCCGTTTGAAGGCGAGGGCGCGCTGGGCGTTGGCAAGCCGCTTCGCTCCATCTTGCATATGAATCCCGATATCCCGATTTACATTGGCGCGGGCGCCGAGGCGACGGTGCGATTGACGGCGGAAGTCGCGGATGGCTGGCTGCCGTTGGGCTTCGTGCCGGGCAGTATGCCGGAATATGCCGGTTGGCTGGAACAAGGGTTCGCGCGGGCGCAGAAGGCGGGCGTGGATAAGGGATACCATAATTTCGAAATTCAGACCTCGGTGCATGTCGAAGTCGAAGAGGACGTTCAGGCGGCGCTTGATCGGCTGAAACCACACGATGCGCTGTATGTTGGCGGCATGGGGCACAAGGACAAGAATTTCCACAAGGAAATGATGATAAAACGCGGGTTCGGCGATGCCGCAGACCGAATTCAGGAACTGTATCTGGCGGGTCGAAAAGAAGAGGCCGCCGACGCAGTGCCGGATGAATGGGTCGATTCCCGCTCGCTGGTGGGCCCCAAGGCGCGTATCAAGGAACGCTACAAAGCTTGGGAAGACAGTGGCGCAACCGGCCTGACAGTACGTACTAAACAAGATGAGGCGGTGGTTGTGATGGCGGAGGCGGCGCGCCTGAATCCCGATAGAGCATAGGGGCGGATCATGCATCTAACGCAAGGCTTGAAGCGAAACGCACAAATTTACGCTGATACACTCGCGACGCATGATGGCGAGCGGTCGCAAACTTGGCGGGAATGCGAAGACCGGGTCGCGCGGATCGCTGGCGGACTGCGCCGCATGGGTGTTTCTGATGGTGAACGGGTCGCTGTATTGGCGCTGAACAGTGATCATTACTTCGAATATTTTTTTGCGGTGCCGTGGGCGGGTGGTGTTTTCGTGCCCATCAATATCCGCTTGGCCCCACCGGAAATCGCCTATTGGCTGAATGATTCCGGTTCTGAAATATTATTTGTCGATGATAATTTTCTGGACGCAGTAAAAGCGCTCGACGGGATGTTGGAGACGGTTCGGGAATTTGTCTATATGGGCGATGGCGCGACGCCGGCGGGTATGCGGAATCTCGAAAGCCTTCTGGAGGACCCGATTCCCGACGCCGAACGCGGTTATGAAGATCTCGCTGGATTATTTTACACCGGCGGCACGACCGGACGATCAAAAGGCGTCATGCTGAGTCACCGCAATCTCGTCAGTAATTCCTACCACATCATTCCCTCCATGTTCTATCGACCGGGTATGCGCTATCTCCACGCGCCGCCAATGTTTCATATCGCCGACGGCCTGGCGGTTTTCGGCGTCACGATGGTTGGAGGATCCCATATCTTTATTTCCGGCTTTACGCCGGATGCGTGTTTGAACGCCATTGAACAATACCGGGTCACCGACACTTTATTGGTGCCAACCATGATGAACATGCTGGTCAATCACCCGGATGTGGAAAATCGTGATCTGTCGTCTCTGGAATCCATTGTATACGGCGCATCGCCGATGCCTGAAGCGGTCGTTCGCCGCGCGTTGGACGTGATCCCGGGTGTGAAGTTCACCCATGCCTATGGGCAAACCGAGTGCGCGCCCTTATCTACCTGCAACGGTCCCGAGGCTCATGTTCTCGAGGGCCCCAAGGCTGGTTTGTTCAAATCGGCGGGCCGCTCGGTTCTAGGTGTGGAGGTACGTATCCTCGACGATGACGATAACGAAGTCCTCACCGGCGAAGTGGGTCAGGTGTGCGTGCGGGGACCGAACGTTATGTTGGGGTACTGGAAATTACCGGAACTGACGGCGGAGACTCTGCGTGGCGGTTGGATGCATTCCGGCGATGGCGGTTACATGGACGAAAATGGCTACGTTTATATCGTCGACCGAATGAAGGATATGATTATCACCGGTGGTGAAAATGTGTATTCCGCTGAAGTCGAAAACACTCTTCACCAACATTCAGCGGTCGCCGAAGCTGCAGTGATTGGCGTGCCGGATGAAAAATGGGGTGAGCGCGTCCATGCGATCGTGCGTTTGCGGGATGGCGCGCGGTTAAACGAAGCCGCGCTGATTGCGCATTGCCATACTTTGATCGCCGGGTTTAAATGCCCGCGCAGCATATCCTTCCAAGACGAACCTTTGCCGTTATCCGGTGCGGGGAAAATTCTAAAAACAACGCTTCGGCAACCATTTTGGGAAAATCAGGATCGTCAGGTTCACTAAGGCCAGGTGACGGTCCAACCGTTTTGCTTAAACATGAAAATTAGGGAATTAGGAATACAATGAGACTTGTAACTTTCGATAAAGATGGAGCCCCGACCGTGGGCGTTCGGGTCGGTGACGATATTGTCGATCTGTCCGTGGCGGCGCCTGACCAACCGCAAGATTTGCTCGGCCTTCTGCAAGCCGGGTCGGGGGCGTTTGACGCCGCTCTGAAAGCAGCTGAAGCCGCGCCTGCGTCAGCGCGCCAGCCCTATGAAGGCCTGACCTTTCATCCGCTCATGCGCAACGCGCCTAAAATGTTTTGCCTTGGCTTGAACTATGCGGATCATGCGGCGGAAGGCGGCCATAATGTGCCGGTTTTCCCGACCTTGTTTATGCGTGGCGGTACGTCGCTGGTGGGGCACAATCAGCCTATCGTGCGCCCGCGTCTGTCGGAAACGCTGGATTACGAATGCGAACTGGCGGCGTTTATCGGTAAACGCGTCAAGAACATGCCGGAAGAAGACGCTCTCGACGCGGTCGCGGGCTACGCCTGTTTTAACGATGGTTCCGTGCGTGAATACCAACGCATGACGCCGCAATGGACCGCGGGCAAAAACTTCGACAACACTGGCGGTTTTGGACCGGACTTCGTGAGTGCTGACCAGTTGCCGCCCGGCGCCGTGGGCTTGAATATTCAAACCCGTCTGAATGGCCAGGTGATGCAAAATGCAAATACGGAGATCATGATCTTCCCCGTTGCAAAGACAATTGCGCTGGTATCGGAACTTATTACGCTGGAACCCGGTGATGTTTTGATTATGGGCACGCCGTCCGGCGTCGGCCACGCGCGCACGCCGCCTGTGTGGATGAAGGATGGCGATGTGTGTGAAGTCGAGATCGAGAAAATCGGTATCCTCCGGAATCCGATCATCGAAGAAGCCTAATTCTTTGAAGGCGCGTCTGCGCCGCTTTATCCTGAAGTTGTTTTGCTTTGTTGGGCGAGGTTCGCCCTTTGGAGGGCCAGGATAGCGGCGTCGGCGCATTTTTCGATATGAGTTACCGCGCTTGCCCACGCTTTTTCGCCATCTCTCGCCTGGATGGCTTTCAACATATCTTCGACTTCGTTTAGGCTTTCCGCGACCCGTTCCCGCTCGGACAAGGTGACGCCGCGGAGCAAGGTTACTTGCGCGCGTATCTGGCGCAATTGGTCGCTCGCCACTGAATTTCCGCACCCTTCCGCCAGAACGTCATACAGGCTGGATTTTGCAGCCAACATTTCTGCTTCGTTATCCGCCGCGACGGCGTTGCGGATTTTGGCGACAACCACTTCCAATTTTGTCATCGCATAGTCATCCGCATTCTGGACGAAAAGCTTCGCCGCCAGCCCTTCCATAACGGCGCGGACTTCATAGATAGCTCTGGCTTCGGGTTCCGACAGGGATTTTACGACAGGACCGACATTGGGGATCAGATCAATCAGCCCTTCGCTTTCAAGTTGGCGCAAGGCTTCTCGGATGGAACTTCGGCTGACCTTCATTAAATCACATAGCTCACGCTCCACTAGGCGCCCACCAGGCTTGAAATGGCGCTCCGTAATCGCCGATCGCAGAACATCCAAAACTTTTTCTCTTAGCGGCGCCGCAGTGACTGAAACGTTAAATTCCATCATTGACACTTATTTTGTGAATTGTCATATTGTCAGACAATATGACAATGTTGGGCGGTTGCCAAGGTTATTGCAGTCGCGACACCCGTAAGGAAGACAGATTAGGAGCGCCCTGACCGTGAGAAACCTTTTGAATATCCGCCGTTTCGACGCAGCGCTTGGCGCTGAAATTATTGATCTCGATCTGTCGAAACCTTTAGACGAGGCGGTTTTTTCCGAAGTAAAGGCGGCGTGGGACGAAAACCTGGTGTTGTTATTCCGCGATCAAAAAATCAGCGACGACGATTTGATTGCTTTTAGTCGTCTGTTCGGCGATTTGGACAAGCCTGGCGTTAATCCCCAGGGCAAACCCTATCACCCGACGCAGCCCTATATAAATGTCATTTCGAATTTGAAGCAGGACGGGGTTCCGCTTGGTAACCTTGGCGATGGCGAAGCGGTGTGGCACGCGGATATGACCTATGAGGACAACCCGCCCGTCGGCGCGGTTTTGCATGGATTGACAATTCCACCGGAAGGCGGCGCGACCTATTTCGCTAATATGTTTGCGGCGTATGACGCTCTGGATACTGATACGAAGGCGTTGATCGACGACAAGGTCGCCATTCATGATGGCGCGCACAACAGCGCGGGTATGTTACGCCGGGGCTATGTTGAGGAAACGGACGTTATGAAAACGCCTGGCGCGCGACATTCTCTCGTTCGAGATTTTGGCGGCCGGAAGGCGTTGTTCCTGGGTCGCAGGCCTCACAGTTATATCGTTGGCATGGCGGTGCCGGAAAGCGAAGCGCTGTTGGATCGTATCTGGGCGCATGCGTCGCAGGACAAATTTTCATTCCGCCATGAATGGCGTGTTGGCGACGTCCTGATGTGGGCGAACCAGCGCGTGTTGCATAAGCGCGACGCTTTTGATCCAAATTCACGACGGATCATGCACCGGACGCAAATCAGCGAACGGTCAAAAGAAATTGCGGCGTGACGGAGGCGAAAATCCGCATCCCCCATGACAACGGATGTCATTGCGCTCTAAGATGGCGGCATGACATTTGAAATTTCAAAACAGTTTCCCGGCGCCCGTCAGGCGGCCAATGCTCAGGACATAGAATATCTGACAGGGTGGTGTTATCATAATCAACTGAACGGCCTGCGGACGGAAGCGCCGCATGTGCTGCCCGATCCGGACAGCTTGCCCGACGGCGTCGACCCCGCCGCAGTGCGCGAACAGGAATTGACGCGGGGCGGGTTTATCCCGTCGCCGGGCAATCATGCGACCGCGTATTTATATCGGGCTCGTCAAGGTCCGCGGTGGGTGCGCGATGGCGTGCGGACCGTTTCCCGGGATACGGTGGCGCCGCACTGGCTGAACGGGCGAATGGAAGCCACAAGCGCTCAAGCTTGCATGCCCCGAAAATTCCAGCGTCTGGAGGGCGGCGGCGGCGACGCCGTGTTCAATATGCGGACGCTGTTTCACAATCAGGATATCGCGATTGGGGTGACGGTCTGCGCTGACCCCATGGCGTATTTTATTCGTAACGCTGATGGCGACGATCTGTTTTTTGTCCACGAGGGCGAAGGCGTGTTGGAGACGGAGTTTGGTCCTCTGGGTCTGGAGCCGGGATATTACGTTTATATTCCAAAGGGAACGCTGTACCGCATCGTGCCGGACAGCCCGCAGCTCTATATGTTTCATGTCGAAAATTACGGCGAAAAATTCCAGAAGCCGGAAACTGGCATCATGGGCGACGCGGC
>JBLHZD010000159.1:0-9076 GCA_047631095.1 Alphaproteobacteria bacterium | reverse complement strand
GAAATCTTCCCGTAACGCAATCGCTCTGCCCATCGTGAACCCCCGAATCAGTTCGCTTCATTGATTCAGAGTGAGCGACGTTTGGGAATCCCCTATTTTGAGTCCGGCTCAATGCTCGCTGGTATAAATTTCAGCGGCCAGTTCCCGCACGATGATGAGTTTTTGAATTTCATTCGTGCCGTCATAAATTTGCAGGACGCGGGCGTCGCGATAGAGTTTCTCCACCGGGTAGCCATTGGTGTACCCGGCGCCGCCATGGACCTGAATCGCCGCCGAGCAGACGCGCTCGCACATTTGCGTGGCGAACAGTTTCGCCATGGAGGATTCTTTTACGCAGCGCTCGCCCGCTTCCTTTTTGCGCGCGATGGCGTGGCTCATGCGTCGCGCGACTTCGATGTCGGTCGCCATTTCCGCCAATGAAAATCCGACCGCCTGATGATCGAATATTTTCTTGCCGAACGTCTCGCGGATTTGGGCGTATTCCATCGCCGCATCCAGCGCCGCGCGCGCCACGCCGACCGCCTGCGCCGCGACCCCGATCCGCCCGCTCTCAAGCCCAGACAGCGCCACGCGAAGCCCGCGCCCGGACTCGCCCAGCATCCGGTCCACGGGAATTTCGAGGTTCTCCAGTGAAATTTCGCAGGTGTCGTTGGTGCGGTGGCCCATTTTGACCTCCTCCCGCACGACAGTGTATCCCGGCTGATCGGTATTGATGAGAAACGCGGAAATGCCGCGCTTGCCCGCCGCAGGATCGGTGACGGCGATCAACACCGCCATATCCGAGGTGCGGCCCGAGGTGATGAAGCTTTTCGTCCCGTTGACCACATAATGGTCGCCGCGCAATTCGGCGCGGGTCTTTATATTCGCCGCGTCGGATCCCGTATGGGGCTCCGTCAGCAACATGCAGCCGATTTTATCGCCGCTGGCGACCGGGCGCAGGAATTCTTCCTTCTGCGCGGGCGTGCCGAAATCCCGCACCTTGAAACAATAGGAATTGGTCGCGTTCAGCGCGTTGCAAATGCCCACATCGCCATAGGCCAGCTCTTCCGTCGCCAGTATGTAGGAGACAAAATCCGCGCCCGCCCCGCCCCATTCCGTTGGCATGGTGATTCCAAACAGGCCAAGCGCGCCCAATCGGCGTAAGGTCTCCACCGGCGTAAACGCCTGGCGGTCCCATTCCGCCGCATTTGGCGTAATTTCACGGGCGACGACGTCGCGTGTCATATCCTTAATAGCAATCTGATCGCTGGTGAATGCCTCCAACGCGCGGTGCTCCTTTATTTGAAAATTAAGTCTCGTTGATCCGGTAAATTCGAGCCGCAGTGTCATGAAAAAGGGCTGATTTTTCATCGGCGCTGAAACTGGCGGCCACGCGTTTGAAGGCGTTCCACAACACGCCATAACCGCACGACGCCTTATCCACCGGGAAGTTGCTTTCGAACATCCCCCGCGACGGACCGAAGGCCTCGATGCAATGCATCAGATACGGTTTCCAGGCTTCGGCCAATATTTCTGACGATGGCGGTTGCGGGCGTTTGTGCCAGGCGCGGCCCGCCATTTTCATGCCCAGCCCACCCAGCTTGACCACGACGTTTTCACACTGCGCCAGTTCGGTGATGGATTGCGCCCAATCGGTGAAGATTTCATCGGCGCGCCCGGCATAGGGGCCAACACCCAACACACCGCCGATATGGTCGAGGATAATCGTCGTATCGGGAAAGGATCGAGCGAGGTCGATCAAATCCGGCAATTGCGGATGGTAAAGCCACGCGTCAAAGCTCATGTCGCGTTTGGCCAGTTGATTGAAGCCTTCGCGAAACGTTGGATCCATCAGCAGACCCGGCGGCGGGTTTGTATGACCGTTGCGAATGGCGTCGCTGGGATCATGGGCGGCGGCGTGACGAATACCGCGAAACCGGTCGGGCGCGCGGCGCTGATGCGCGTCGAGCACATCGCCCACCGCCGCGCCAAGCTGGAGGTCGGCGAAACCGACAATACCCGCCGCCACCTTTGTCGCGCCGTAACCGCCGCTGGCGCTCATCGCCGCGATCCCGTTGACGAATTCAGTCTCGCCGACGGGCCTCAAAGCTTCGGGTCCGGACGCGCGGTACATGGAGCCGCATTCGACGAATACCGTGGCGCGGATATTATGGCCCTCTCCCATATCCGCCAGAATGTCCGCCAGCAGATAACAGGTTCCCGGGTGATCCCAAAGATGGTGATGCGGGTCGAGGATGGGTAAATCGGGCTCAAGCGCAGCTTCCGCGCCACTTTTCAACCAGGCGTTTTGATCGGCCATGCTCATAAATCCCGTGTGGGGTTGATTGGCAGGGAAAGCGGGGCCAGTTCATCGGCGCTGCGACCCGCCCAATCCCGCGACGCCACGCCCGCCAACGACCGCGCCTGCGCCGCCTGTAATTCATCAAGCGCCGCGTCGAGGTCTATCGTAGTCAATCGTCCCTCGGCGACCACCTGTTCGCCGCCGACATAGACATCGCGCACCGCGCGCGACCCCGCGACATACAGCAAGCTTCGTAGCGGGTCGCGCACCGGGCGCATGGACGGATGCGTCGCGTCGACGACAACAATATCCGCCGCTGCGCCCACCGCCAGACGGCCCAGATCCGGGCGCCCCAGCGCGGTCGCGCCGCCAATGGTCGCGGCGTTAAAGACATCTGCGGTTTGCAGGTCATCTACGGTCTCGCCAATGACCCGGGCGTACATCATCGCACTGCGCATCTCGTCCAGAAAATCATGAGGATAGGTGTCCGTGCCAATCCCGACATTGATTCCGGCGCGCTGATAGCCGCCCAGCGTGCGCAAGGTGATGCCGCGCCGGGAAAATACGGTCGGGCAATGCGCGACGCTGGCGCCGGATTCCGCAATGACGCGTTTATCGTCCGACGTCGTCCAGTGCAGCCAGGGGTGATGATCCAGAAAAATCGCGTGCCCCAGGATCGCGCGTTCATCAAGCACACCGATGGACTCCATCCATTGCACCGGCGTTTTGCCGTGGCGACGGAAAATCTCATGAAATTCGGTGACGCTTTGGGAAACATGGATTTGATACGGCAAGTTACGTTCTGCGGCGAAATCATGAGCGTCGCGCAGCAGTGCTTCGCCACACGGGTCGATTTGCGCGGGCGCCATCATGCCCGACAGCCGCCCCGAGGAATGTTGTCGCGCCAATTCACACGAGCGCTGCGCCGCCTCAAATCCGCGCCGCCCGGCGGCCTCGTCCCAGTCATAATCCAGCGAATGGCCATCCTTGGTATACCAGCGCGCGTCGCGAAACATGGGTGCGACGACACAACGTAATCCGCTTTCCGCCATAACGTCCAGCCAGCCGTCAAATGGTATGGACAGATCCACCACCGTGGTGACGCCGGACAGCGCCAGTTCGCCAAACGCAACGCGCATGGACGGCGCAACGCCCTCGGAATCATTGGTGAAAGCGGTCAGGTATTCATACAGCGAGCTGTGATGGAATCCGGGGCTGCGCGTCTCATCGGTCACGCCCTTGCGCAAGGGTTCGCTGGTCGGGTGGCTGTGGATATTGACCAGGCCCGGCATGACCAGTCTTCCCGCGCCCGATATCTCTACATCCCCAACGCCGTCGAAACGACCGCCCGCCTGCACAATAACGCCATCCTTGAAGGCGAGGTCGCCATCGCGTAGGAAGACATGGCGTTCGCCGTCCCACACTATCATCCAGTCGGCGGCGCGAATTACCGTTGTAGCGGACATCTCATTTCCTGTTTAGACCCATCGTTTGAAACACTATGACTGTGCGCCAAAATGACCCCTGAATCCACAGAATCTACAGAACCCGCCATGACCGAAAGCGCGCGCAACAAACGCGCCTATATGTTGCTGGTCTTCACCACGATGTGCTGGGGCGCGAATGCGGTGTTCGGACAAGTCGCCGTCGGCGAAGTATCGCCCATGGTGTTGGTAGCGCTGCGCTGGTTGGGCGTGACCGTGTTACTGGCGGTGTTTGCGCTCAACATCATCGCCAAGGACTGGGCCAAATTGCGGCCGCATCTCGGCTTTTTGTTCGCGATGGGCGCTGTCGGGTTCGCCGCGTTCAACGCCACATTCTATGTCGCCGCCCGCTCAACGACAGCAGTAAATATGGGCATCATTCAAGGCGCCATGCCGGTCATCGTCATCCTGGGCGCCTATCTGGCGTATAAAACGAAAGTGACGGCGTTACAGATCGGCGGCGTGCTGGTGACTATTCTGGGCGTCGCGGTGCTGGCGTCTGCCGGTGATCTGGCGCGGCTGGCGGCGCTGGAAATAAACCGCGGCGATTTACTGATGTTGGCGGCATCTGTGATGTATGGGGTCTACACCGTCGGATTGCGACGCTGCCCGCCAGTGGCGCCGTTTGCGTTATTGGCGGTGTTATCGGGCTCCGCTTTTCTCACTTCGGTTCCCATGGTCGCCGCAGAGTTCGCAATGGGTCAGTTGCAATGGCCGACGCAAACAGGGTGGATGATCGTGGTTGCGGTGACGCTTTTGCCATCCATGGTCGCGCAGATGTTTTTCATTCGCGGCGTGGCCTTGATCGGCCCGGGACGCGCCGGCGTGTTTATTAATCTGGTGCCGGTCTTCGCCTCGGCGTTGGCGGTGACTTTTCTGGACGAATCCTTTCTCGGCTACCACGCAGTCGCACTGGCGCTGGTGCTCGGCGGCATTGGATTGTCGGAGCGCGGCAAAGCAAAGAATTAGAAGAACACGGAAATATTTTTAGCCAGCATCACATTCTGATCGAGATAAATTTCCCGCCGCGCGATGCGCCATTCGTCCCCCTCGCGCCGCAAAGTATCGTTGCGTTTGCCAACGAAAACATCCTGTTCCGTCTCCAGACGGTTGCGGTGCAGGAGGAAACGACAGCGCGTCGTCACCGTCTGCGGATCAGCGACATCCGGTTCGACGCTCAGGATGCGGAGATTACTGATCATATGGCTTGTGCGCGACGGCGGCTGTTCGGCCCAGTGTAGACCCGTCGCCAGCTGCGCCACCCGCTGGCGCAGGGTGTCGATCCCCTCATCCATCCAGTTGGCGTCCACACCTTCGCTCGTGAATTCGTGGCGCTGATCGTCAGACGCGACATTCCGGGCGACCGGCATCCAGTAGCTGATATCGTCCGCCAGCAGCGCCAGCCAATCCTCGAACTGACGCGCATCGAGCAAATCGGCTTCCATGGCGAAAAATTCACTGATCTGCTCTTTCAGGATCAATCGCTGCAATTCAACCTGCATCGCGAGGCTCCGCCGCCATCTCGTCCCAGGACAACCCCTTCATAAATTGCGCCCAGCGACGATAATAAATGCGCGCATTGCCTTCGGAATAATTACCGCTTTGCACCGCGCCGCGCAGCCCGTCAATCGGCGCTTCCTTGCCCAGGCCAAGTTGATAGTTGAAGCCATACCGTCGCGCGATGGCGCCCTGGCTGGCTTCGGTCACTGAGGTCCAGTTTTCTATATCGTCCGATTCCGTCATGCCGCCAGGCCCGGAATAGCGCAAATAATAACGCCGCAGCATATCCTTTACCGAAGCGGGCGCATCGGCGTCCACTAGATACAGGCGCCACATTTCCACTTCGGTCGCACTAACAGGGTGAGCGAAGGCGAGGCTGCGCGGTTGCTCGGCGTGAAACGACATGTTGGGGAAAACAGTACCCACCACCAGTCCGACCCGCATTTGATCACCGAGATTCCGCTCGCGCGCGGCGCGGATTTCGCGATGATAGTCGTCGATCTCCGGGTCGCCATATTGGTCCGCGACAAACGGGCGCTCTTCATAAGTCGGCGGGAACCCCAATCCGCCATGGCCCAAACCATCGAACCCGATGGCGTGGCGAAGCGGCAAGGGCTCTCGCCGCCCCTTTCCCTTCGCCATGCCGATTTCCGCCAGATTGGCCGATTGATGGCTGATCCCATGATACAAATCGCCTGCAAAATTTTCCTAAACCGTCTTCCAGTTGCAGCGAATGCGCCATTTCTGGACTCCGCCCAGCACTTGGGACCCGCCGGGCGAGCCATCGCGATGATCCAACGCCGTATCGAGATAAAGCTTCATATCGCCGAGATAATCTTCAAAGTCCGGCGCGTCCGGGTCCCAATTGGCCCAGATCGAGCCTTTGTAATTGACCACATTGGGACATCGCAGCAGTCCCCATTTTTCGCGATCCAGGCGCCCGGAATACCCGGCTTCGGAATGCGGCACTCCGACCAGCGCGCCCGGGCTTTTCACCCGCTCGCGATTGGTCGAGAAACTCCACCCGTGATAGGGGCACGTAAATACGGATGCATTGCCTTGATCGTAGCGACATACTTTCATGCCTCGATGCGGGCAGGAATTCAGCAACACCAGAATTTCACCCTGCCGATTGCGCGTCAGAATGACTGAATCCATCCCCATGCGCGACACGAAATAATCATCTGGATTGGCCACCAATCCCTCATGACCAACCAAAAGCCAGGCGCGGGTGAAGACCCGGTCGAGCTCTTGCTCAAAGAGGCCTTGATTGACGAAGAGTTCGCGGCTGATGACGCCGTTTTCTGTATCGACCAACCGATCAATGTCGAGATCGTTTTCCATGGACCACCCCTTATCTGTGTCGCAAATCGGGTTGCCAGACCTGCGATTTGCGCATCTCTCATCGAAGACCGGATCAATCCGAATTGCAAGTCACGGAGATTTTCGGGAAATTTGCCGGTACAGGTAAAGTTTGATGGTATTGGGTTGTGTCGAAAATTAACGACAAAACCGATTCGCGGACGTTAGGCTAGTGATTCCAGACGTTAACCAAAAGCAAGTTTGATGAAAAATACGGAAACCAGTACAGCAGGGTTCGAGGGGCGGGATCTCGATTTCGAGAAGGATTCCATGCACATCCTTCCCCTCCACATTATCCCCTTGCAGACGCCGGGACTGCGCCAGGCCCGAATGATGAAGAACGTGTAGCTGGAAAGCGCCATTGAAGTTTTCCAGGGCGACGACACCGGCAGCGGTCAGGTTGATCCCTCGCGGTTGGGTCGCATGTTCGATTGGCCAGCCGGGGGGAAACACCCGGACGCGATCCTGATCGCCAAACTTAGCCTGATGCAAAGTTTCGATATTTACACCCTACGGATGCAGCTACGCCAACTCGGCCTTAACATTGAAAACAGCGCTGATCTGAGATTGTCGTCCGCAAAGACATCCCATTTAAAAAAGCACATGACGCTGTTCATGCAGCCTCTCATGGATTTGATCTATGATGAAACGGGCCAAAACACGCAGCAAATAGGCGCGGCGGCGGCGAATTTTCACAGAACGGATAACCAGGATGCCCACCAGAACCTGAAGAAACTTTCCGAAAAACTTCAAATAATTCTGGGACAACTCCCCGAATTCCTCGGTTCTTATGGCGATGTTTTTCTGTCCCTGGCTTATTTCAAGGACGCTTTTGAAGCACTGCTTCCAAAAGTCAAACGGTTTAACCAACACGTAAAGGCGCTCCAGAATTCCGATGCGCTGCAAAACGATGATTATTTCAAGGACGCGTCCAATATAGCCTGTCAGGATCTACAGGAAATCATAGCGATCATCGGCACGCGCTTCGCCGCGTTCGACGAACAAACAAAAAATATGTGGAGCAACATGACCGCGAGCTCTTTTCACGAAGTAAAAACCCTGATTGAGAGTAATCACGGAATTTTAGGCGGTATCCTGTGCGGTTTGACCCTCAAAATGTCCGCGTGGGAAGACAATATGGAAACCTCGGATAACAGCCCCCGTCGCCAGGCGGACTTTATCATGTCGGATATAAAGCAGGGCATCAACACGATTAAGATCATCGCGCGCTCCGCCCAGTCCCATTTCGCGATCCAGTAAATTAAATTTTATCCCATTTTCCCCCATTTTACCGAAAGTGTGACCAGCGTCATTTACACAACTTCAACACCCTGATTTAAAAGATGTAATTGTATGACGTCTTGTTTTTGATAAACCTTTCAATAAAGTAACTATCCTAGCAGGCTGCGCTATGTATTGGTGTATTTGAATGGACCGTTCACAACTTAGGAACATGATCGAGTCGGGGCGCGCGATCGCGCTCGATTGCTACGCTATAAGCAAAACTATCCCGGCGGACGATGAAGTCGGTAAGCTGTTCAAGACCGATATCCTGAATAAGTGTATTCTGATGAAGCGCTACGAACCCGCCATGGCGACGGCGCGGCAAGACATTATGATAAATACCGTCGTTTATTTCCCTTATGACTTTGACAACCCTTATGAAGGCGGCGAATCCATTGACTACAATGGGTTCGGTTTCCCGGGCCTTCTGCTGGATAAAATCTCCCTGGGCTCCCCAACGCCAGAATTAGCGGCCCAGGTGGACAGTGACGTCGAGGTGTTGACGCTGATCGATTCCATGCACAGCCTCGACCCCTTTATGTTCCGGAGCAAAGCCGAGCAGCAGGAAAAGCAAGACGACATTCATGCTGCTTATTTCGCGATCTCTGAGGCTGAATAGGACAAAATTTGCCTCCCAATTAGGGAAAAATTGCGAAACTGGTGAGTAAAGCGCTGGGCGGTAACGACGATAGCGAGAGCGTCGCCGCAAAACTGGCCCGGGAACAATATGTTGAACGTTTCCTGATGAAAATCTGGCAAGCGAAGGATATCGACGGCATCGAGCCATTCGTCAAGGCCATGCAAATTGAACCGCACCGCGCGCCTGAAATTTTTTTCGCCTGGAAGGCCGTCTGCTACTATCAGGTCCGGTTCCAGGAACTCAGGGCGGATCTGCGGACTTTTTTCCAATGGGTCGGCAATAACGAGCTATGCTTTCCGTTGGATACGTTGGGCATGTCTGAAGATGAAAAAGAAAGCATCCTGGGACGCCGGGATCGGTTACGCGCCAAAATGCGTGATGCGCACATCAAGGCAAACAACGTTATTTCCAAATACGAAAACAGTTATGTTCAATTTATTGAAGAAGATAAGCCTCAGCTCTTTATGGCCTTTCTTGAAAATTCCGCGAATTCCTATTTGAATTTGGCGTCGCATGTGTCGTCCG
>JBLHZD010000158.1:0-9160 GCA_047631095.1 Alphaproteobacteria bacterium | reverse complement strand
ACTCATTAAGGGTATATAATCCTAATTTAGCCAAATGCAAGGGTCGCCCAGGAGCCGTTTGCTCACCAGTCATTCATATTCTTAATCATCAAATTACAGTGATCTTGGGCCAACCGATCCTCTGTTGTATCGACAAACCTGGCTATGCATAGTGCGGGGGAACGCGCCCTAGATTACCCAGCGCGCATTACCCATGGGAGATTTTAAACATGCCCAATAAACTAAGGATTGGCGATACGTTTCCAAACGTCACGCTCGATCTTGTCGGCGGCGGGACATGTGACCTGCCCGGCGGCATAGACGGCAATTACAAAGTTGTTCTGTTTTATCGGGGTCACTGGTGACCTTACTGTCGCCGGCAGTTAGTCGGCTTCGAAAACAAGATTGATGAATTCAAGGCTTTGGACACCTCGATCATCACCGCAAGCATCGATCCTCTCGACAAAGCGCAAGAAGTCGCAAACGACGTTTCCTTTCCAGTGGGCCACAGCGTCACCAAGGAAATCGGCGATAAAATCGGCGCCTATCACGAAGAACGTCGTGGATTGGTCCAGCCGTCCGAATTTATCCTCGGCGCGGACAATACGATTGTCGCATCCAGCTACAGTGACGGCCCGCTTGGCCGAATGGACGCAGCAGACGTCATCGCACTGATAAAACTCTATGAGGCGCGGAAGTAAAAACCGACCAAATCCGGTTTTCGCGTCGATAAAAACGCCGTCCCTTGGGGCGGCGTTTTCTTTTTGGCGATTAAGGCCCGGCTGGGCACCGAAATTCCGTAAGTTTCTAAAACAACCGCAACACCCATCTTTACCTTCATGTCCGCCCCCACCGTCATACCCGCAAACGGGGGTATCCAGTTCGTACGATACCATAGGTTCTTTCCAAACGACCTGTGGAGTCCCGCCGACGCAGGTATCACGGATTATTCAATTTCCGAAGGGCCGCCAAATTGATTTTCAGCCGTCAACTAAAGCGAAATGACCAACCCATCATAGGCGCATTCCTGTGGAACGGTGTCGGAATGGGCCAGCATCGCCGGTCCCATATGGGTCAGAACAATGCGCTTGGCGCCAAAATCATCCCAATGTTCGAGAATATCAGGGTAATTCAGGTGGAACGGCGGCGATTTGTCGTAGGCGTAACATTCGCTGATCAGTAAATCGGCGCCCTCGCCAAGGGCGGGCATATGTTTGGTCCAGGCGCCGTCGCCGGTATAGGAAATAATTTTGCCGCCAATTTCGACGCGAACGGTCGTCGGGTTGGTGGCGCCGGTATGGTTGGCGGGAAACGGCGTAACCGATATCTCGCCAATAGGATTGGACGTCATGAGGTCCATTTCGACAAAGGACAGGTCGAACTTCGGTTTCATCGCCTCCATACCGGGAAATAACGCGGCGCCAATCGCCGCCAATCGCTTTTCCGCACCGCGCGGACCGGCGATAACAAGCGGCGTCGTCCGTTTTGCGCCCAGCATCGCATCCAGCAACAGAAAAGGAACGCCGCCGTAATGATCCCCATGAAGATGGGTCAGCACGATGACATCGATTGAATTATGGGGAATTTCCATCTTGTTAAGCGCCACCAGACTGGAAGCGCCGAAATCCACCGCCACCCGGCGCTCCGAACCATCCAAAAGAATGCAGGTTTGAAACCGGCCACCGGTTCCAAAGGCGTCTCCCGATCCAACGAAGGTTACATCGACCATGGTGAAAATCCCTTTCACGACAACGCGCGTCTTTTCCTGTCTGGACACTTAAGGCATACTTTTGTCATGGTTATTGCGCTGCGCCAATAATCTTATATGCCGCTATGGAGTTGGACATGCCCCTTCAGGTCACCCCCTTATCGCCCGCCATTGGCGCCGAAGTTGAAGGCGTCAATATCGCCAGGCCCTTGAGCAAGGATGATTTTTCCGCCCTTAATCAGGCTTTGCTCGATAATCTGATTATCGTCATAAGGGATCAGCCACTGGACGATGACGCCCTAATGGGGTTGGGCAGAAATTTTTCAGATCTGGTGATTCATCCCTTTTTGCAGTCGAACACGGAACACCCGGAAGTCGTCGCCATCGTGCGGGAGCCCACGGACACCACGATTGTCGGCGAAGATTGGCACTCGGACACCACCCATATTGAAACCCCGCCCATGGGCGCCGTGCTGCACGCCATCGAGACGCCGCCAAAAGGGGGCGACACCATGTTCGCCAATCAGTATCTGGCCTATGAAAGCCTGTCTGATGGCATGAAGGATCTGCTTGCGGGATTGAACGCGGTGCACGATGACACCTATGTCGCGGGTCCAAAATCCGGCAAAAACAAAACCCGAACCAACAAGGTTCGCGATGATCCGGACTGGCGCCCAACGGAAAGCGTCCATCCCGTGGTTCGCACCCATCCGGAAACCGGGCGAGAATGCCTTTTCGTCAACCGGTCTTATAGCCACCGATTCGAGAACATGACCCGCACCGAGAGCGCGCCACTGATGAATTTTCTGCTAGAGCAAGGCAACCGCCCGGAATTCACCTGCCGGGTCCGGTGGGAGCCGGGCACGACCGTTATCTGGGACAATCGCTGCATGAAACATATCGCCGTCAATGACGTCACAAACCACCGGCGCGTCATGCGCCGCATTCAGATGACCGGCGATAAACCGTTTTAAGATCGCTCGTTTGGCCATTTTAAGATCGCCGGATTGAACTCGCGCACGACAAAAGGAACATTGTATGACACCGGAAGACATTCTTTCTCACGACGCGCTGGTATTGAGCCCGGCACAGCGCGACGCCTATTTTCGCGATGGCTTTATGGTCGCCGAAAGTCTGTTTTCAGAAGCCGAAATCGCCGGGTTGCGGTCGTTATCGCAGGAATTCCTGGAGCGCAGCAAATCCGTCAGTGAATCGAACGAGGCCTATGACCTGGCGCCCGACCACGGGCCGGACAATGTTCATGTTCGCCGTTTAAAGAAGCCCGTGGACCGGCATCCCGATTTCTGGACCTTCGCCAGCCAGTCGCGCCTGACGAAGGCCGCCGCCGATCTGGTCGGCCCCGATGTCAAATTTCACAGCTGCAAACTCAATTACAAATGGCCCGGTCCCGATGACCTGGTGAAATGGCATCAGGATATTCTCGCCTGGCCACACACCAATTACAGCCCCGTCACCCTGGGAATTTATCTGGACGACGTGACGGAAGCCCATGGGCCGCTCGCCTGCATTCAGGGCAGTCACGACCGCGAGTTATTCTCCCATTATGGCCCAGACGGCGCCTGGAGCGGTTATATTGCCGACAAGGACATACCCCGCGTCGCGCTTGAAAAGTCTGTCTCTTTGACGGGCCCGGCCGGATCGCTGATCGCGCTCAACTGCCGTACGGTGCACGGATCTCAACCGAACCGGTCGCTGGAAACGCGCCCGTTGCTCTTGTTTATCTTCAGCTCCGCAGACGCATTCCCCTGGATGCCGGCGCCGTCGCCGACAACAAAAACCGGGGAGATCGTGTATGGGTCGCCCGCCAAATTCGCCCATATGGACCCCCGCCCCTGCCCGGTTCCGCCGAATTGGGAAAAAGAAGGCTATGGCTCCATCTTCGCCTCGCAAAAGGTTTCTGACGCGGCTGAATAACGCGGATGAATAACGCGACGGAATAGTGCGGTGGAATAGGGTTGCTGGCTATACCGCGCGATAAAACGGCTGATCGCCCTTGATCGTCACCCGATGACCCAGCCGCTCCTCGGGCCAGTAATCCCACATCGCCAGATGCTGCGCGCAGCGATTGTCCCAAAACGCAATCGCGTTGGGTGTCCATTTAAATCGCACTTGAAATTCGGCGCGCTCGCAATGATCAAACAACAGCCCTAGAACCGCGTCACTTTCTCGCGCGCCCAATTCCTTGATGCGGGTCGTAAAGGTGCGGTTGACATATAACGCCTGGCGCCCGGTCACAGGATGCGTTCGCACGACGGGATGCTCGTTGGCGGGAAAGACCTTTCCAGCATCTTCGACGCCCCGGTCGGAATATCGCCCCCGATACACATGCTCCGAGGCGTGCACCGCCGTCATTCCCGTCAAAAATTCTTTCATCCGGTCCGATAGCGCGTCATAGGCCGCGTACATACTGGCGAACAGCGTATCCCCGCCATTCGACGGCAATTGGCGCATTTGAAGCATGCTGCCAAGCGGCGGTTCCGGGTCACAGGAGACGTCGGAATGCCAACTGTTGCCATTGGCGATTTTTGACTCCTTGCGGGTGTGTATGACGATAACTTCGGGGTGGCCCTCCAGATGCGGGGCCGCCGGATGAATATGCATCGGGCCAAAGCGTTTCCCGAATTCAATTTGCTGAGTCGGCGTCAATTCATCCTGATCACGAAAGAAAAGTACCTGATGCGTCGCCCAGGCCTCGCTCAACACCGCGAAATCCGCATCTGACAAAGGTTGGCTCAAATCGAAACCGCTAACCTCCGCCCCGATTGAAGGCGTCAACGCTTCGATTTTCGGTAAATTTCGCGACATTATGTTCTCCCGGTCATCAAGGTGTAAAGTGAGCCACCAATTTCACGAAAAGTCCAGACCAGGCGAATTTTTGTCCGTCTTGTGGCTTTCAGGAACACCTTGACCACTCAAGCGGTGCGTCCAACAATCGCCCGGAGAAACAACGACTAAATAAACAGACAGGGAAACAGCATGAATCTTTTTAACCTGGAAGGCCGCGTGGCGATCGTCACCGGCGGTAATGGCGGCATTGGGCTTGGTATGGCCGAAGGTATGGCCGAGGCGGGTGCCACACTCGTTCTGGCGGGCCGCAATGCGGAAAAAGGCGCCGCGGCGGTAACCAAATTAGAGGCGCTGGGCGCAACAGCGTCCTTCACAGCACTGGATGTCACCGACGAGGCCGCTTGCCATGCGTTGATCGACGACACCGCGTCCCGCCACGGACGACTGGATATCCTGATCAACAACGCCGGGACGAATATTCGCAAGGAACCCGAAGAATACACACTGGATGAATGGCGCTTCGTGCTCGATACAAACCTGACCAGCGCCTTCTCCTGTAGCCAGGCAGCCTATCCCGCGATTAAAAAGTCGGGTGGCGGCAAGATTATTAACATCGGCTCCATGTTCTCCCTGTTCGGCGCCTCGTTCTCCACCGCCTACGCCGCCAGTAAAGGCGGGATGGTGCAGATGACCAAGGCGATGGCCAGCGCCTGGGCCAAGGACAATATCCAGGTTAACGCCGTACTGCCCGGCTGGATCGACACGGAATTAACCCGCGGCGCGCGCCAGGACGTTGAGGGTCTGCACGAACGCATTGAGGCCCGCACGCCCGCCGGACGATGGGGGCGGCCCGATGAGTTTCAGGGAATCGCCGTCTTTTTAGCTGGAACGGGGTCGGATTTCGTCACAGGTGCGGTTATCCCGATCGATGGAGGCTTCTCCGCACAGGGGTAGGGAATATCAACCCACGGAATGGAAGGGAATTGTAATGACGTATTCAAGGCACCGCATAGAGCACGGCGTCGACGTCACACCTTTGACGGGGGGTATCGGCGCGGCGATACGCGGCGTCGACCTCGCCACCTTGTCGCCAGAACAATTCGGCGTTGTCCGAAGCGCGTTTCTGGACCGGTGTATGCTGACCTTCCCGGACCAGCATCTCGACGATGACGGCCTGACGGCGTTCGCCCGGCAATGGGGCGAAATCATGGAAACGCCGATGCTGAATTATATGGATGGCTATCCGGGTATTCTGGAGGTTCGCAATCGAGGCAAAGCGTTAACGCCAACCGAATACTGGCACTATGATTCCGCCTATCTCGAACAGCCCCCCGCCCTGTCCATTCTGGCGGCGCATCAACTTCCCGAAACCGGCGGCGACACGATGTGGTGTAATCAATATCTGGCGTATGAAACCCTGTCCGACGGCATGAAGGCGCTGTTGGCGGGCGCGCGGGCGAAGTTCACCGCCGCCATCATGGCGAAACGAACCGGACATGTGGGTGAAATTCCATTCGCCTACCATCCCCTGATCCGAACGCACCCTGAAACAGGCCGCAAGGCGCTTTTCCTGAGCGGCCCGGATACGGTCCCCTGTTTCGAAAATATGAGCGATGCCGAAAGCCGGCCGATCCTGGATTATCTCTATAATCACTCGCCCAAACCGGACCGAAGTTACCGTCATCAATGGCGCGCTGGCGACGTTGTCATGTGGGATAACCGCTGCACCATGCATTACGCCGTACACGATCATGGAGACGCGCCGCGTATCATGCACCGCGTCACCATCGCCGGGGGGCGGCCCGTTTAGGCGCTGATCCATAACCGGCGTTTGACCCGCGCAGAACCCTGCAATGGATTAGCCCAGTCGCCGGGTGCAGTTTGACTAAATTGTGATTCTCATATCAATACTTTTAATATATATTTCTGGTGCACTTTTTAGTTGATTGGTGTAAATTATTGTAAACGAATAATAAAAATTCTATTTCCGACGAAAAATCAGCATCTGGGAGGCCTTGCTATCGTTAAACGAGTAAAGCTCCGGGTCGGAATCGCCCTAGCCTTTAGCATTGCCATGGTGCCGCTTACGTTGGTCATGGTCGGCTATTTGTATTGGAGTAACGCCAAGCTGATTGTTCAAAGCACGAGCAATGTCATGCAGCGATCCACCGCCATAATTAGCAAAGACATCCAGAATTTATTTTTTCCCGTCGTGCAATTATTGCAATCGGCATCAGAAATCGTCCGCACGGATCAGGGCACGTTAAAAAAGGTAAAGGCCTCGGTTTTTTCCATAAACAGCTAGAGGCGCTGCCTCAAATATTCAGCGTTTACGCAGGCTTTAACAATTCCGGAAATTTTTATCAGGTTATTCACATCCCACCGGGACTGAAGACTTTGGGCCCCTCTGAAGAGTCCCTACCCTCAGATGCGAATTTCGCCATACGGCTGCATGATGAAAGCGTCGGCAAAAGAACAGACAGCTTTATCGTTTATGGCGATTGGGGAAATGTAACCCAGGTTTTTCGCGGCGACGCTAACTATGATCCCCGAGAACGCCCCTGGTACAAATTCGCGCTGGATTCACCCGGCGTCACCCTTTCCAAGGCCTATGTTTTCGCCAGTTCAAAACTAGTGGGCGTCACCTTGTCATATCGCGTGGAAACGGCGAGCGGCGTTCCTATAGGCGCGGTTGGCGCGGACATCACGCTGAACGCTTTGTCCGGGTTCCTTCAGGACGCAAAAATTGGCGAATCCGGGCTCGTCTTTATACTAGACGAAGAAGGTCGGCTTATCGGCCACCCAAACTCAAAACTCGGCGTCGAAGTCGATGGCGAAAACGTGCGGTTACTGGCGGCAACCGACGTCAATGACCTACGGGTCGTCGATGCTGTCACCGCCTGGAAAAATAACGGCGGCCAAAACAAGTTTGAGGCGCCGCTCGGGCCCAACGACGACACCTATTTGGCCTCCTTCACCTCCTTTTCGGGCGGAATCGCGCCGAACTGGACGGTCGGCGTCATCGTGATGAAGGATGAACTCATCGCGCCGCTTCGAAACACCAGTCTTCGTATCCTGGCCGCAGGCGGTATCTTTATCCTGGTCGCGATGATTGCAATTTTCTTCCTGTCACGCCGTTTGACACGGCCTTTACAGAAAATAGTGGAGGAAACCGACCGTATTCGCGCCTTTGAACTCAGCAACGAATTTTCAGTTGATTCGATGATTACCGAAGTTCATCAATTGGCTGAATCGGTTGAGACGATGAAGCGCAGCCTGCGCAGCTTCAGCGTCTATGTCCCGAAAGAACTGGTTCGCGCTATTGTATCCGACGCGGGCGAGGCCGCGTTGGGAAGTCGCCGGCAGCCCCTGACAATCATGTTCACCGATATAAGAGGCTTCACCAACACCTCGGAGGCACATGTCGCCGGAAGGTGTGGTCACGTCGCTATCCAGGTATTTTGAGCGGATGTCGACCGCAATTCACGATACCAATGGGATCGTCGACAAATTCATCGGTGATGCGATCATGGCGATCTGGAATGCGCCGTTGGAAGATTCAGATCATGTGAGACATGGGTGCGAGACGCTTCTGAATTGCCTTCGGATCGACAAATCCCTGGCGATAGAATTTGAACAAGCGGGAATAACGCCTTTCTTCACGCGATTTGGCCTGCATACCGGCGACGCGGTTGTTGGAAATGTCGGCTCGTCTGAACGTTTTCAGTATTCAGCCTTCGGCAACGTCGTCAATATCGCCGCGCGTCTCGAGAGCTTGAACAAGCGCTATGGAACGCAGGTTCTCGTTTCCAGCGATGTGGTCGCCCAGGCGGAAGATACTTTCCATTTTCGGTTTATCGACAAAGTCGTTCCCGTTGGCGCCACCCACCCCCTGGCGATATACGAGCTGATCGGCAATCGCGATCCCGCCTCGCCTGTCGCCGCCACACCGGCAATGATCGCCGATGTCGAAACATGGTGCGCTTGTCGAAACCTTTTTGATAACCGCCAATGGCAAGACGCCCAGGAGGCTTATTCAAACTACAAAGACACGGGCTTCAATCCCATTGCGGCGGAATTGATGATGGCGCGTTGCGAGCGATACGCCGCCGCTCCCCCGCCAGCGGATTGGGACGGCGCCGAATGGTATGACACGAAATGAGGCGCGCGGTATGAATTTGCGACTTTCCGTCTGCGCAATACTTCTTGGGCTCGTGGCACTTATCGCCCCCGGCGCGAAGGCGAACGACATTCCCTTTTATCTGGCCCATCTAAACGCGAACAACGCGAACAACAACCCGACCGGCGCCATGGCCCGCACATTCGAGCGTACGCTCAAACGCTTGACGAAGGGCGAGATGCGCGCCGAGACATATCCCGAAGGCCAGCTTGGCGGCGAATCCCAGGTGATCGATCTCGTGAGCCGCGGCGTCATCCAGTCCGCCATCACCTCCGTCGCCGGTATTTCGCTACGCTACCCGTTGATTGGCGTTCTGAACTACCCATTCCGGTTTCGGGACCTGAAAGATGTTTATGAAGTGTTTGATGGTCCGTTTGGTCAATTTCTCAGCGCCGACATAAAACGAAAAACCGGGTTGGTTGTTTTAGGCTTTGGCGACACAGGCGGTCTTTTTGTCCTGACGAATTCAAAAAAACACATTCGCA
>JBLHZD010000157.1:0-9349 GCA_047631095.1 Alphaproteobacteria bacterium | reverse complement strand
TACAACACGCAGAGACCGCACAGTTCATTGGGCTACCGACCGCCAGCCCCCGAAGCAATCGTTACGATGGCGACAAGGCCGGTCATGCACTAACATTCAAACTGGACCATTCAATGGGGGCAGACCAACAGGGCGAATTTTAGCGGGCCGCCACCGTTCAATACAACCGGCCATTGAGACGGCGTAAAAGAAAAAATTGGCCATTACAACAACCTCTCGCCTAAAGTCTTCGGTCGATGACTAAATTATATAGTGGGTGTTGGAGCACAAAATGCAATTTGGAATCATGATGCGCGGGCAGTTTCCGCAGGGCGACAAGGTCGCGGACCGGTTTGAAGAAATGCTGGAACAGGCGCGCATGGCGGAGCGATTGGGCTATCATTCCATCACCAAGGGCGCGCATTACAGCACGCACCCCTTACAGGATTTGCAACAGGTGCCGTTTCTGTGCCGGGTGGCGGCGGAAGCGCCGAGCTTGCGGTTGAACACAGGCGTTTTGTTGTTGCCCTTGCATAAGCCGCTGGATGTCGCCGAGCAGATCGGGACCCTGGATATCATGACGAATGGTAAGGCGATCTTTGGCTGCGGCGTCGGGTACCGCGACGTTGAATTCAAGGCGTTTGGCACCTCACGCAAAGTTCGGGGCAAACGGTTTGAGGAAAATTTGGAGGCCATCAAGCGGCTCTGGACCGAAGAGACGGTGACGATGGAAGGCTCGCATTTTGAACTGGACGAGGCGTCCTGTTCCGCAAAGCCCGTGCAACAGCCTCATCCCCCCATCTGGATTGGCGGCAGCGCGGACGCTGCGATTAAACGCGCCGCGCGGATGGGATCGTGCTGGTATATCGGGCCCAATGACCGACTCGACGCCGTGGCCGAGCAGATGGAAACCTATAAACGCGCGCTCGACGACGCCGGGCGACCGTTTCCCGATGAACTTCCGTTCCGGCGGGAGGTGTTTGTCGCGCCCACGCGCGAAGAGGCGTTTCGCATCGCAAAAGAACCGATCATGACCAAGTATCGCGCCTACCACGCATGGGGCTTGGGTCGCTCGCGGCCGGGCGAACCAGACGAGCTGGGCCAGCCATTTGAAGAGTTGATGAAGGATCGCTTCTTTATCGGGTCGCCGGATGATGTGGCGGAGCAGATTATCAAATTCAACAAGCGCGTCGGCATGAACCATGTGGTCATGAGTATGCACTGGCCGGGCATGGCGGTGTCGCAATCCATGGAGACCATGCAGCTGATCGCGGAGGAAGTGTTTCCGAGGGTTCGCCAAGGTCTTTAAAATAGGCCGGCGCACTTTTCATTCGTGAAACGGCGGGCCACAATGTCCGCCTGTGTCCATCCTCGGCATTCCGCACGGGGCGCTTTAATCGTTCTTAAATATTCGAAAGAGGAAATTTCATGTCAAAATCCGCATCAAAATCCGCTGCTCATGTTCTGGCCGCAACGCTGGACGCCCATGGGGTTGATGTTGCGTATTGCGTGCCGGGCGAAAGTTATTTGCCGCTGACGGATGCGTTTTTGGACTTTCCTCATATGAAGCTGGTGGTGTGCCGCCATGAGGGCGGCGCCGGATTGATGGCCGTCGCCCATGCGCGCCTGCGTAATGAACCGGGTGTTTGCGTGATTAGCCGCGGGCCGGGCGCGATGAACGCCTCAATCGCGTTACACGTCGCCTATCACGATGCGGAGCCTGTTGTGTTTTTGGTGGGGCAGGCGGAGCGGGACGAGCTCAACCGTATGACCCTGCAGGAATTGAACTATTCCAAGACCTTTTCCGACACCGCCAAAATGGTGATCGAAGTTATTGACCAGCGCCGTATCGCCGAAGACGTCGCGCGCGCCTTTCATATTGCGCAATCGGGCACGCCGGGCCCAGTCGTTGTCGTTCTGCCGGAAGATTTGTTGTATGGCGACAGCGATGCTGAGCCCTTGGGGCCCCGCGTTAAGGCGATCACCGCGCCAACGCCGGACGACGCCGCGCGGGCGGTCGAGATGCTGCGGAAGGCCGAGAGGCCACTGGTCATCGCCGGGGGCCGATTACATGGTCCTGAAGCGCTGGGCGATTTAACAAAATTTGCAGAGGCGTTCGATCTGCCTGTGGCCTCCCCGCAACGGCGGTTCCATACCTTTGATAGTCGCCACCCCAATTGTGCGGGGCGGTTGGCCAACCGCGCGCCGGCGGAACTGCTGGATATCATGAAGGAAACTGATTTACTGCTCGTGATTGGCGAACGGATTGGGCCGTCGATGAGCCAGGGCTACAGCTTCCCGCGCGCGCCAGTGCCCGATCAACCTATGATCCATGTCTGGCCCGACACCGAGGAAGTGGGCCGTGTCTTCCAGCCGGAACTTGGGTTGGGTTGCGATCCGCATGAGTTCATCAAGGCGATGATGGCGGCGGGCCCCGGCGACCTTCCCACTGGCCGTAAGGGATGGGTCAAACGCTTGAACGACGCCCATAAGTCGGTCATGGACTGGACGCCGGTCTCCGCGAATGACGGGCTGGTCTTTGGCCATGTCGTCGAGGCGATTAACAAACATTTGACCAAAGACGCGGTGGTGACGACCGATGCCGGGAATTTCTCCAGCTGGCCCGCTCGTTTCCTGCATTTGGGACAGGAAAATACGTTTATCGGCGCTACTGTCGGCGCTATGGGACCGGGCGTACCGTCCGGCGTTGCGGCGGGATTATCGACTCCGGGGCGCCAGATCGTTGTGTTTGTCGGGGATGGCGGCCTTATGATGACGGGCAATGAATTGGCGACAGCGGTGCAATACGACGTGCCGATCAAGATTTTCGTGGCCAATAATAGCGCCTATGGCACGATCCGGATGCATCAGGCCAAGGCCTTTCCGGGGCGGGTGCATGCGACCACGTTGAACAATCCGGACTTCGTCGCCTGGGGCGAAGCCTTTGGCGCAAAAGGGTTTCTGATTGAATCGGAAGGCGATGTCGACTCCGTCGTCGCCGCCGCTATGGCCCATGATGGCCCCGCGGTTATCGAATCCCGCATCAGCCTTAACCATATCTCGCCTGCGGCGCGGATTGATGAAATCGAGGCGCGTTAGGGGCGCGTCAGGGGGGGGGCAACGCACGCGCGGTAAAATCACAATACCGGCATTAAGAGACCCTTAATCAACGCCCGTTATATACCGGTCTTTATCCGGTCGGTTTCGGTGGTTGAGGTTCTTGATGCATCGCGGCGGTCCTTCGCAAAAGAGGCCATTCTGGCTTTTTCGAATAGGCGGACGAACGGTATTGGCGGCCAATATTGGCGCCGCGCTTTCGGTTGCGTTTTTTCTGGTTGTTTCTCACTGGGCGGACGAAAAGGCGTTTCAGGCCTTCAACAAAACCTCTCAGTTGACGATCAACAAATTAAAAATTGAAATTTCGTCCAATCTTCGGACATTAAAGGCGCTGGCGGCGTTTCACGATACGTCGGCGTCGTCGGACCGTTCTACATTTAGCGTGTTCGCCGCCGCGATAATGAAAGACCAGCGCGGTATCCAGGCGCTTGAATGGGCGCCGCGCGTAGCGCACGCAGATCGGGCGCGGTATGAACAAAATATGCGGGATCAGGGACGCCCGGATTTTACATTTAAGCAGATGAATGCTTTGGGACGCTTGGGCCCAAGTCCAGAAAAACCGGAATACTTTCCAGTCTACTTTGTAGAACCAGCTCGGAACAATGAAACCGCAATTGGATTTGATCTAGGATCGAATAAGGCGCGCCGGGACGGATTGGAAAAGGCGCGAGATTCGGGTGAGGCGACCATTACAGAACGAATTGTGCTGGTGCAGGAGGCGGGCGAGCAATTTGGATTTCTTCTGTTTCAACCAATATTCAACAGATATACGACAACTGTGGACGCCAGGCGGTCAGCGTTGTTGGGCTTTATGCTCGGCGTATTTCGAATGGATGATTTGGTGTCGTCGGCTATTGGCGCGTCGCAAAACTCTACAGAAACTTTTAAAATTTTCGTCTTCGATCAATCAGCGCCGTTGGGGGCGCAACGGTTATATCCGCGATCTAGCCCCTACCGGTCGCGATCAGATATCCCTTACGCCCTGTGTCATGATGGAGAATTGCCGTTCGGTCGCCGCAACTGGCTGATTTCAGCCTGTGCGGCGGAGGACCCGGTCGGCGCGCCGACCAGAAGTTTACCCTGGATGGTTTTGGCGTTTGGCGTTTTAGCGACTTTTTCAGCTTCTAGTTACGTAGAGCTTAAAAATGTGCAGAACCGAAAAACACAGGCGTTGCTTGATACGCTAAAGGAGAGTCAGGCGAGTTTGGAAAATGCGCAGCGAATTGCGCATATCGGGAATTGGGATTGGGATCTGGTCGATGGATCGCTTCGTTGGTCCAATGAAGCTTGCCGAATATTGGGGTGGGAGCGGGAGGACGCGCCGGCCACTATTGAAAAGTTTTTCCAGACCATTCCTGAAGATGAGCGTGAATTTATTGAGAATGCGTTTGTTAAATCCGCGAAGGAAGGCGCTCCCTGTGTTGTGGATCACAAGGTTATAATGCTGGACGGTGCAGAAAAATCGGTTCGGGAGCGCGGCGAGGCTGAACTTAGGCCCGACGACGGGGCCCCTATACGGATATACGGCACCGTTCAGGACTTTACGGAGCTGCGCGCGGCGGAGGCTCGAGCGCGCGACGTCCAGAAGATGGAGGCGGTTGCGCAGCTCACTGGCGGCGTCGAGCATGAGTTCAATAATATTTTTGCGGTCGTGATCGGATCACTGGAATTTTTGCAGGATAAATTTGGACAAAATGACGCGATTCTGAAATTGATCGACCCTCCAATGGCGGCGACCATGCGGGGGGCGGATTTGACGCGTCAGCTTTTGTCCTATGCGCGCCGGCAAGCGCTTTCCCCAAGCCTGGTCGATGGGGACGTCCTGAAGGTTTTGATCGAGACTGAAGTCAAACCGGTCATGGGGGTCGGGGTGCGAGTTCGGGAAAATATATCGAGCGGCGATTGGTTATTGCACGCCGATATTACGGGTCTTGGCGTTGCTCTGGTCAATATCGCAAGTAATGCGCGCGACGCCATGCCCGGCGGCGGGGTTCTCACCATCACGTTACGTGAAATCGGGATTTCAGAAGAGGAAGAAGAACGTTCCAGCGGCGCAGAAGACCTGGCGGTGGGACGGTATATCGAAATCTCTCTAACGGATAATGGCGTCGGTATGTCAAAGGCGTTGGCGGAGAAGGCGTTTCAGCCCTTCTTTACGACAAGCGGCGAAGTCGTGGGGCGCGGCCTTGGTTTGAGCATGGTGCAGGGGTTCGCTAAACAATCCGGCGGCGATGTCTCTATCGACAGTACATCAGGTGTCGGGACCACCATCCGATTGGTTTTACCTAAAGCGGACCTGGGTGCATAAGGTGATGTTATAGCGTCGTCAAAAGGCGTGTCAGGTCCTTGGGATCACTCAACATCGGGTAATGGCCCGCATCCATTTCATGCCAGGCGCCGTTTAGTTTTTCCGCTGTCCGGCGTTGATGCGCTTCGGATGGGTTGGCGCTTTTGGCGCAGCGAATGACGGTCGCATCCCAGGACTGCGCCCAGAATTCGTCCAACTCGCCCGGCAGGGCGTCCGTAGCGTCATTGGGGTGGAGCGTATAGCGCGCAACGGCCCAGGCTCTGAGCTCGGGCTCTAAATCGACGAACAAGCGATGCTCCATATCGCGTGGGGTTGGACCCTGCGTCAGTTCAAGGCGTTGGTAATCTGTATTGGGGTCGCGGTTGACGATATCAGCGCAGGTCTCGCTGGGTTGCGGCGCCAGGGCATCCACATAAACCAGATGACGCACACGATCCCGCGCCAGTTCCGCCGCCTTGCTGATCACCATGCCGCCAAAGCTGGTGCCGACGAGGATCGCGTCTTTGATATCCTCGAAGAACAGCATATCGGCGACTTCACGGGCTTGTGCGGTAACGGTGACGCCAGGGCGAAGGTCATGGCGGCGCTCCGCGCATCCCTTCAGCGTCGGGGCGTAAACAGTGTGCCCAGCGTCGCGCAGGCATTGCACCGTCGGGCGCCAGATCCAGCTGCCTTGAAATCCACCATGCACCAGCACGAAATTACTCATGTCTCTACGCCCCGTTCTATATAAATACGGCTAATGTTCTTGTTCTGCGCGCCCGCCTTAGGTACGCGCCCGTCTTAGGCGCGCACCCGTCTCAGGCGCGCATTAGTCTCAGGCGCGCCCCAAGGGTCCCCGTAGCAGTTGACCGGGAAATGCACCGGTGTGTTCGCCATTGCGCAAGACCGTTTGCCCACCGACGATCGTGTTGGTGATGCCATGGGCCTTTTGCTTCAAGCGGGTCGCGCCTGCGGGCAGGTCGCTGACAACTTCAGGCATCATCGGGCCGATTGTGTCCGGGTTGAACACGACGACATCGGCGCACATGCCCTCGCGGATAAGGCCACGATCATGGAACCCCCACTGGGTGGAGGTGTCATAGGTGATCATACGCACCGCTTCTTCCAGGGTGAAGGCTTGTTTGTCGCGCACCCAATGACTCAACAAATGGGTCTGAAGGGAGCTGTCCATAATTTGCGACACATGCGCGCCGGAATCGGAGAACGTGACGACCGAATGGGGATGCTTCATCAGCTCGAGCGCGTCATCCTGATTTTCATTGGCGATAGGTTGGCGGAAAAATAATTTCAGATCATGCTCCAGCGCCATATCGATCATGGCTTCCGCCGGGGCGACGCCGCGTTCGCGCGCGATGTCGGCCATGGTTCGATGCGCCCATTTCTCCGTTTCCATTACGTAGAAAATGTCCCATTCCGGCGGACGAGCCTCACCACCAACAACGGCGGGGCCGGTATAAGGGCGACTGGCGACTTCGATCAGTTTTCGTTTGGTTTCCGGGTCGCGCAAAGCAGCTTTTTGTTGCTCCAGCGGCAAGGCGCGAATATCGCGCCATACATCCCAATTATCGAACGGCAGGTTCGTTTCAAAGGACATGACCGTGTTGATTTCACGGGAATGCACCTGGGTGAACAAACGCGCGCCTTCCTGGTTCGCCTGCTCGATAACGTCATAACAATCCCGCCACTGGCCCGGGCTTTCCCGTCGACTCAAACTGCCAAAGGTGATCGGCCGTCCGGATTCAATCGAGAGGTTCTTCAAATCGTGATAATTGTTGAGCACATAATTGGCGTCGCCGCGTTCCATCGCGAGCTGGAAGATGCCGGCGTTGATGTCTCCCATGGCGTGCACCAGGGTTTTAACTTCATTGAAACTGGCGGCGCGGCTGGCGACAGGGCGATCGTCTGAGGTTCGGTGCGCCGGGCTGCGCGATGTCGAGAAACCCATTGCGCCCGCCTTCACGGCTTCCTGTACATTGTGGGCCATCACCTTGAGGTCATCTTCAGAAGCCTCTTCATCAAAGGCGCGTTCGCCCATGACATAGGTGCGCAGGGCGGCGTGGCCGATATAGCCACTGTAATTGATGCCCTTGGGCAATTTATCGACCACATCCATATATTCGGGATAGGTTTCCCATTGCCATTTGATGCCTTCCAGCATGGCGCCCCGGTCAATATCTTCCGCGCGCTCCAGGTTGCGGAAAACCAAATCGGCCTCCGCTTCCCGGCAGGGCGCCAGGGTGAAGCCGCAATTGCCCATCACCACGCTGGTGACCCCGTGGTAGCAAGAGCACGTTCCCAGGGGATCCCAGAATACCTGGGCGTCCATATGGGTGTGCCCATCGACGAAACCGGGAGAAACGACATGACCTTCGGCGTCTATGATCTCGTCGGCGGGCTCTGTGATGCGTCCGATGGTGGCGATTTTGCCATCTTTAAGACCAACATCGGCGCGATACCGCGGGCCGCCGGATCCATCCACTACCATGCCGTTCTTGATTACGATATCGTAAGCCATGTCGCGTTGCTCCCTGTTGACCCGGCGTTACGAACTCCCATGACCGGGCAATGTGAACCTAAAATTTCGTTTTATGTAGCAGGCTTGAAGACTGGCACCTTTTGGCCGTCTTCGGTGTCCTGAAACGCCAGTTCCACCTTTTGCCCAATCGACACTGTATCCGGATCGCAATCGACGATGTTGGTCATCATCGACACGCCTTCCTCCAGCGTGACATAGGCGATGACGTAGTTTGGATCGGCGCGGCGCATGACGGAATAGGTGTAGATTTCACCCTTTCCGGACGCCTCGATCCATTCCACATTCTTGCTCAGGGTGAAGGGGCTGATGTTGCGCGGATACCAGAAAAACTGACCCGTGTCCTTGCAGCGCGGCAGCATCAATTTGCCTTCGTTCGCCGCCGCCCAGAACGCGTCGTGCTCGACCTGTTTTGGTGGTGATGGAATTTTGCGTACGGCGCTCATGCGTCGGCCCTCCCCAAGATAACGGTTGAACTTCCCATACGGGTGCCGATCGACCCGCCCGTGCCATGGGCGAGGGCAAGTTGGCAATCCTTGACCTGTACTTTCGGATGCGCTTCGTCGCGCAGTTGGCGCACGGCCTCGAGAACTTTCGTTAATCCACCTCGATTGATGGGGTGGTTGTTGCAAAGCCCGCCGCCATCGGTGTTGAAGGGCAGTTTGCCTTGTCCGGAAATCAAATTGCCGTCGGAAACAAACTTGCCGCCCTCGCCAACCGGGCAGAAGCCTAGATCTTCGAGCGTTTCCAAAACCGTGATGGTGAAGGAATCGTAGATTGACGCATAATCCATATCCGCCGCCGTGACGCCGGCTTCCTCGAAGGCCTTGGGGCCAGACCAGCGCGCGCCGGTGAACGTGAGATCGATTCTGCCGCCATTCAGATGCTTCGGCGCTTCGCCATGTCCCAGAACGGAGACGGTGTCGCGTTTGAGGTCTTTGGCGATTTCCTTGCTGACGACCACAAACGCGCCGCCGCCATCGGAGATCACGCAACAATCGTTGCGGTGCAGTGGGTCGGCGACCATCGGTGAATTGATGACGTCCTCGACAGTGACCACATTTTGCAGCATGGCGTTCGGGTTGTACTGCGCATGATGAGAGGCGGCGACCTTGATCCAGGCGAGCTGCTCGCTGGTGGTGCCAAACTCATGCATGTGGCGGTGGGCCGCCATGGCGTACATGTTCACGATTGTCGGGCCGTAAATATATTCGAACGGAATGTCCGGCGCTGGTTCCGTCGGCGGGCGGGGCACTGTGCCGGTGGCCATGGCGTCGGCCCTGGGGCGTCCCGCCAGGGTGATGAGTGCAATATTACACTTGCCCATGGCGATGGCTTCCGCCGCGTGACCGATATGCAAAACATAGGACGATCCGCCGACATCGGTGGAATCCATATGCCGAAGGTTG
>JBLHZD010000156.1:0-9441 GCA_047631095.1 Alphaproteobacteria bacterium | reverse complement strand
TTGCTCCTGGATGATTTGCGCGATGATTTACAGCGGCCCTTGAAGCAAGGTGTCGTCGCCTCTCTTGTTGATAAGGCGCGACGACGGCGGGAAAAGGTTTTGATGGTGCAGTTACACAGGCCGAAATCAGGGCCTTGGGTCATTTTCGCGAATGACAGCCGAAACGGGCGTATGTGGATTTGGGGCGATGATTCTGAACCAACAACGGATTTTGTAGAAACGGCATTTGCTGCTTTTACACGCGATGTTGCGAAGGACGTTTTGATTTTTCCGCACGGCGCGTTGACGGCGTTATGTCGGGACCTGGCGATTGCCGCCGGTGGCAACACGATTGTCGAAACAGAAAATGGCGATGCTCGTCTTGCCTTGCCGGCCTATCCTGACCGGGTCGAAAACGTAGCGTTTCAGCAGACGCAAGGCGCAGCAATTCGCAGGACGGATCGCACGACCCATCTGGACCGGCTGGAAGCGGAAAGCATGTTCATCATGCGCGAAGTCGTCGCTGAGGCGGAGAATCCGGTCATGATGTATTCAATTGGCAAGGATAGCGCCGTTATGCTGCACCTCGCCAGGAAGGCGTTTTACCCAAGCCCGCCGCCCTTTCCGTTACTTCATGTCGACACACGATGGAAATTCCAGGCGATGTACGCCTTTCGCGATCTTATGGCGAAAGGGGCGGGGATGGATTTGATTGTCCATGTGAACCCGGAAGGCGTTGAGAAAAACATAAACCCCATCGATCATGGGTCGCAGCTCCATACCGACATTATGAAAACCCAAGGCCTGAAACAGGCGTTGGACCATTATGGTTTTGATGCGGCCTTTGGCGGCGCCCGGCGCGACGAGGAAAAAAGTCGGGCGAAAGAACGGATTTTTTCGCTTCGCTCCGCCAGCCACCGCTGGGACCCAAAGAATCAACGACCAGAACTTTGGTCTCTGTTCAATGGTCGCAAGAAAACCGGTGAAAGCATTCGCGCGTTTCCGTTGTCCAATTGGACCGAGCTGGATATCTGGCAATATATTTACCGGGAGCAGATCCCAATCGTGCCGCTCTATTTCGCCGCTGAGCGACCCGTGGTGGAGCGCGATAATATGCTGATCATGGTCGATGACGATCGATTGACCTTGTTGCCCGGGGAAGAAATTCAATTTCGCGATGTACGCTTTCGCACATTGGGGTGTTACCCATTGACCGGCGCTATCGAATCCAACGCCCGCGATCTTCCCGCGATTATTCTGGAACTGCTGCAGGCCCGAACCAGCGAGCGACAAGGGCGCGCAATTGATAATGACGCCTCGGCGTCGATGGAGAAGAAAAAAGCGGAAGGATATTTCTGATGGATGGCGGTCAACAGCAGAACGATTCCAACAATCAGGAAAAAATTGACGCTTATTTGAATGCGCAGGCGTCGCAGGATATGTTGCGCTTTATCACCTGCGGCAGTGTTGATGACGGTAAAAGCACCTTGATCGGCCGCATGCTGTACGAATCTCAAATGATTTTTGAAGATCAAGTGGCGACCCTCATCAGCGATTCCAAAAAGATGGGCACGCAGGGCGAAGAGATTGATTTTGCGCTTTTGGTGGATGGCCTGGCCGCTGAACGCGAACAGGGCATCACCATCGACGTTGCGTACCGCTTTTTCGCAACCGACCATCGAAAGTTCATCGTCGCCGATACGCCGGGGCATGAGCAATATACGCGCAACATGATTACCGGAGCCTCAACCGCGGATACAGCGGTCATTTTGGTGGACGCCCGTCAGGGAGTGTTGACGCAGACCCGTCGCCATTCTTTTTTGTGTTCATTGGTTGGTATTCGTCATGTGATTTTGGCGGTCAACAAAATGGATCTGATGGAATTTAGTCGCGAGACTTTCGAAAACATCGTCGAGGACTATCGGGATTTTGCGAAAGTTTTGAATTTCGAAAGTATCACCCCAATTCCACTTTCGGCCCTTAAAGGCGACAACGTCATTCAGCGCTCGGCGAACACAGCCTGGTATAGAGGTCCTACATTAATGGGTTATCTGGAAACGGTAGAGACGAAAGCGTCGCTCGTCGCGCATCCGTTTCGCTTTCCTGTGCAATGGGTCAATCGCCCAAATTTAGAATTTCGCGGATTTTCCGGAACGGTCGCGGCGGGAGAAATTCGAGCCGGCGAGACTATTCGCGTTCTGCCATCGGGCGAAACCGCCAAGGTGGAGAGCATAATCTTATTTGAAGATACCTTGGAAACGGCCGTTGCAGGACAATCGGTAACGCTGGAGTTGGATCGGGAAATTGACGCCTCCCGAGGGGATCTGTTCACCGCCGCTGCCGATCCCTGTGAGGTTGCGGATCAGTTTGAGGCTGATCTTGTCTGGATGGATCACGAGCCGGGCTATATGGGGCGTTCCTACATTCTGAAGCTCGGCGCCCAAACCGTGAATGCGACGCTTACGGAGTTGAAGCATAAAGTGAACGTCAACACGATGGAGCGATTGCCCGCCCGCTCTCTGGAACTTAATGATATCAGTGTTGTTAATCTGAGCCTTGATACGGGCGTGCCTTTTGAGCCTTATCAGGACTGCCCGCCTTTAGGCTCGTTTATACTGGTGGACCGGTTCACAAATCAGACAGTTGCGGCTGGAATGATCCACTTTGCATTGCGTCGCGCCCGCAATGTTCATCGCCAAAACCTGGCCGTGGACAAGGAAGCGCGACAGCGCCTGAACGGCCATACCAGTAAAGTTCTGTGGCTGACGGGGTTGAGCGGTTCGGGCAAGTCGACAATCGCCAATGCGCTGGAGCAGGAACTGCACAAGAAGGGCGTCAGAACCTATATTCTTGATGGGGATAATGTACGCCATGGGCTCAACAAGGATTTAGGATTCACCAACGCCGACAGGGTGGAGAACATCCGGCGGATTGCGGAAGTCGCCAAATTGATGGTGGATGCCGGGGTCTTCGTTCTGACGGCCTTTATCTCGCCGTTTCAAAGTGAACGCGACACGGCGCGACGACTATTCGATGATGGCGAATTTATAGAAATTTTTGTCGATGTGCCGTTGGAGGTCGCCGAGGAGCGCGATCCAAAAGGATTATACAAAAAGGCGCGCCGGGGCGAACTACCGAATTTTACGGGTATCGACAGTCCCTATGAGGCCCCGACAGAACCGGAGTTTCATATAGACGCCGATAGGCCTTTGGACGAGATTGTTGCGGAACTTATGGGCGCGTTGGATCTGGACCCGACGTCGTAAACTTGGCTTACGCCGTGGTTTCACCGTAATAGAGTTGCACTGTATGGGTCGCTTCGGCGAAGAAAAGCCAGCGTTCGACGGCGATTCCCGCCATACCCAAAAGGGCGGCGGCAATCGCCAGGAAGGCGCCGAAGAAGCCCTCCATTCCCAATAACGCCAAGGTCGCAAGGAACGGCGCCGCCAGGCCAAAGGCGACGGCGATACGGCGTAACCGGGTGGCGTGTTTGCGGGCGACTTTGAAGCCCATTTCGCGCATCAGGTAATTTTCTTCGCTATGGGGCGGGTCGAGCAGGCGCACCTTACCCATGGACCGCAAACCTGTTGCGGATTCGATTGTATGTTTCGGCAACGCCGTATCGATACCGCGCCAGTAAAGGCCCTTTACGGCCCAGGCGACGGCCAGTGAGACGATGACAAGAACGTCGCACCATTGCGCCGCTTCGCCAAAGACGCGAAGTGCTGCGTTCAGGAACAGCGCGCCGGAGGCCAGTGCGAACAATAAATATACCGGCGTCGTCAACCCGGTGCGCCATTGCCGGATAGTTGGCAGGGTCGCGTAAATCTGGCCAGTGCAAAAGACCGTGGCGACGGCGCCAAAGGTGGCCAGGCCGGCAAATAACCCAACCCAGTGGCGATCTCCAACGTTAAAAATCCAGGCGATTGCAAGGATGAGGGCCGGCGCGTAGGTCGCAACCGCTGCAACGCCTTCCCGCGATAACCAGGATGATCGCCATTGGCTGAGCGCGCGCCAGGCGCGTTCTGGATGCCCGAGGTGAAAGGTCGAGCTGAGAAGGCCGGCGCTGACCAGACCCAGCGACAGGATCATGGCCACAACGGCGAACCCGACGGATGTGGGCAGGGCGCCGTGCAGGACACCAAGACCGATCAGGAACAACAGGCCATACCCGGCGCCCGACGCGGTGGTGAAAAGAATTACCGAATAAGCTGGTTTCATACGCCCGGGCTCCGTTAACGAGACAACATTTGATCAACCCAGCCGAGGAACCCGCCTTCTGGCGCGATCGGTTCCAATTGCGCAGGCGCGCCCATATTGGCGGATTTTTGTGCGCCGGGACGCGGTGGCAGGTATTTATTCGTGGGGCGATACCCCATTTCCGGCATCAGATCCACGGCGCCGCGTGAGGCGCATAGCTGGGAGACGTCGGATTGCGGATCCGCCAAATCACCGAAATGCCGGGCATTCGCGGGACAGGTTGAGACACAGGCGGGAACGCGTTCTGTTTCCGGAAGGTTTTCGTTATAGATCCGGTCAATGCAGAGCGTGCATTTTTTCATCACATTGGAGGAATCGTCCATTTCCCGCGCGCCATATGCGCAGGCCCAGGCGCATAGGCCACACCCGATGCACATATCTTCATCCACCAGAACAATGCCGTCTTCAACGCGTTTATACGACGCGCCGGTGGGGCATACGGTGACACAATGGGCGTCTTCGCAATGCAGGCAAGATTTTGGAAAATAGACCGTGCGGCCCGCGCCGCCATCATCGGTCTCGAATCCATGAACCCGATTGAGCCAGGCGCCGCTTGGGTTGGCGTCATAGGCGTTTTGGTCCGAGAGCGGGGCGGGATAGCCGCTGGTATTCCATTCTTTGCAATTCACGACGCAGGCGTGGCACCCGACGCAGGTGTCGAGGTCGATAACGAGGCCAAGGCGTTTTTCAATGCGATGTTGGGGGAGCGAGGTCATTAGTCATCTCCTCCCATATCGCCGCCGTTTTTGGCCATATACGCCATGACGTCCGGTCGTGGCTCTACGCCGGGCGGTAGCGGTAGGGTCGGGAATTGCGGTTCGCTTATCGCATTTTCCATCTCCGGCGCTTTTTCCAGCCGGACGCGAAGGTCATACCAGGCGGCCTGACCGGTCACCGGGTCTGCGGCGGCGTAACGATAGCCATTGCCCTGTGACGGCAACAATTCGTCGATCAGATGGTTCAGCAGGAAACCCTTGTTCGATTCCTCAGCGTCAGGCGACAGGTTCCACGCGCCTTTGCGTTTGCCAATCGCGTTCCAGGTCCACACCGTGTTTTCGTTTACGCCATCCATCACGCGGGCGATCGCCTTGATCCGTCCCTGGCGGCTGGAGAGATACACCCAATCGTCGGTTTTGATGCCCTTGGACTCCGCCAGTTTGCGCGGAATATAGAGTGGGTTCCACCCATGTATTTGCCGGAGCCAGGCGTTCATCGAGCCCCATGAATGGTACATCGCCGCTGGGCGTTGGGTGATGGCGTGAAGCGGGAATTCGTCGCCCTGCGCTATTTTGTCTTCCAGCGGGGCGTACCAGAATGGCAGCGGATCAAAATATGTCTCCACCCGCGCCCGATGTTCTTCCGGCGGCTGAATGTCGCCATGGCCTTGCGCCGCCAGGCGGAATTTTTGCATCGGCTCGCTGTAAAGCTGCAGGATCACCGGGTCGGCGGTGGGGTTGAACCCAAGTTTTGCGGAGAGTTCCAGATAATCCTTGTTGGCGTGTTTGTAATAAAGCTGGTTTGGCGCCAGCTCGTGTTGCCAGAAACAGCCATTATCGACGTATTTCTGAAGCTGATCCGGATTTGCGGCGCCTTTGCCTTCCTGATCGCCATTTTCACCGCGCCAGCCCATCAAGGAGCCAACGCCGGGCGCACGTTCATGGTTGGCGATATAATCCGCGTACCCGCCGGGGAACTTGGCGCCGCCGTCATCATTGGTCATGCCGGGCAGGCCCAGTCGAACGCCGATCTCCAACAACACGTCCTGAAACGGTCGAACGTCGCGGTCCGGGGCGATGACAGGTTGGCGAATGGAATCCGCCGCGCGTTCCGCGCCCGATATGGGCCGGTCCAGCATGGAGATGCAGTCCCAACGCTCCAGATAGGTGGTGTCCGGCAGGATCAAATCTGCGTAGGGCACTGTCTCGGAGAAATAGGCGTCGGAATAGATGATCTTCGGGATCTTGTATTCCCCGTCCTCACCCTTATCCGTCAGCATATTAATGGTTTCTTTCGTGCTCATGGACGAATTCCAGCCCATGTTGGCCATGAACATGAACAGCACGTCGACGGAATACGGATCGCCACGATGCGCGTTGCCAATCACCGTGTGCATCATGCCATGACACGCCAGCGGCGCGTCCCATGAAAAGGCCTTGTCGATGCGGATTGGTTGGCCTTCTGCGTCCACCACCAGATCTTCCGGACCACGAGGGAAACCGAGCGGCGGACCGCCCATCGGTTGGCCGGGGTTGACGGTGCCGGGTTTGCCCGCTGGCGTCGGGCCAAAGGGCGCGGAGCGCGGAAACGGCGGTTTGTAGCGGAATCCACCGGGCACATCGATTGTGCCCAACAGCATTTGCAACAGATGCAGCGCTCGACAGGTATGGAACCCGTTTGAATGGGCCGAAATGCCGCGCATGGCGTGCATGGAGACCGGGCGCCCGACCATAGTTTCGTGGCGTCGTCCGGCCCAATCGGTCCAGGGTTGTTCGACAACGATTTCTTCCTCGAACGCGACATGGGCGATTTCGGCGGCGATGCGGCGAATGTCTTTCGCGCCGATTCCCGTACGCGCCGCAACGTTGTCGGGCGAATATTCATCGTCCAGATAGCGTTCCGCCAGAATGTGGAACACGGGCCGGGCGGTGCGGCCATCGGCCAATGTGAAGTCGCCCTTCATCGCGGGTGACACATCAGCCAGCAGCGCGCTGGTCTCGGCGTTGGTTTGTTGATCCCAGCACAGGGGATTGCCGTCTTCGTCGCGCGCAAACATGCCGTCATCGGCGCCGCCGGGGTTTTGAATCACCAGCCAGGGCGCGTTGGTGTAGCGCACCAGATAGGGCAGATCGACCTTGCCAGCTTTCAGTAATTCATGCGCCAGCGCCAGCGCGAACAAGCCGTCGGAGCCGGGCGCAATGGGGACCCACTCATCGGCGATAGCGGAATAACCCGTGCGGACCGGGTTTACGGACGCGAACTTGGCGCCGTTTTTCTTGATCTTGGCCAGACCGGTCTTGATCGGGTTGCTGTCGTGATCTTCCGCAACGCCGAACATCAACAAATATTTCGTGCGCTCCCAGTCGGGTTCGCCAAACTCCCAGAACGATCCGCCGATGGAATATATACCGCCGGTCGCCATATTGACGGAACAGAATCCGCCATGCGCCGCGTAATTCGGCGTCCCGAACTGGGTCGCCCACCACCCGGTCAGCGCCTGGCTTTGGTCGCGCCCGGTGAAAAACGCCAGTTTCTTGGGGTCGGTCTCGCGGATGGGCTTCAACCAACCCACCGCCGTGGCGATGGCTTCCTCCCACTCTATTTCCCGAAATTCGCCGGAGCCGCGTTCGCCAACGCGAATCAGGGGTTTGGTTAGCTTCGCAGGTGAGTATTGCTGCATGATCCCGGCGGAACCCTTGGCGCACAGCACGCCTTTATTGACCGGATGGTCGGGGTTGCCCTGGATATAGCGAATTCTGCCATTGTTAAGGTGCACTTTAATACCGCAGCGACAGGCGCACATATAACAGGTCGAAAATTTAATCTCGTCGGCAATGACCGGCGACGTATCAACGCGAGCATTCATAGAATCTTATCCCCTAACGAACGCCGCCGGCGCGCGCCCGTTTAGGGCGACCCAGCGGTCCGGCGTATAATCTCGCAGAAGACTAGGCGAAATTTTCATATACACCAGTGTTCATATCTCATTTTTCTTAATTTTCTTTGGGGCGTTGAAATAAAAATTTTCGGCGAAATTTTAAAAACCGTTCACACATTTACTATTGGGCGCCGCAACGCATCGCTGTAGGGTGCGGGTAATGAAGATTATGTAATTTAACGAGGAGTCCGAACATGGACGCGAAGGTCAAACGACTGACCGAGCTTTCCCACGGTGGTGGTTGAGGCTGTAAGGTAGCACCGTCGGTGCTTAAAGAAATACTCTCAGAACTGCCCGCCGCCGCCGCCAACCCCGCTTTGCTGGTTGGGTACGAGACCGGTGACGACGCCGCTGTCTACAAGGTGAACGACGAACAAGGTGTGGTGGCGACCACGGATTTTTTCATGCCCATTGTCGATGACCCGTTTGATTTCGGGCGAATTTCGGCGACCAACGCGCTGTCGGACGTCTACGCGGTGGGCGGCAAGCCCATCATGGCGCTCGCCATTGCGGGCTTTCCCGTCAACGACATGACGCAAGACCAAATCCAACAGGTATTGGCGGGCGGCGCCGCGGCCTGTGCGGCGGCGGGCGTGCCCATCGCGGGCGGCCACACTATCGACGCAAAGGAACCGATCTACGGTCTGGCGGTGGTCGGGCTGGTGCATCCAGACAAGATCAAACGCAACTCCGACGCTCAGGACGGCGACGTGCTTATTTTGGGTAAGGGGCTAGGCGTCGGTATTCTGGGCGCCGCGATGAACAAGGACGAGTTGAGCCCGGAAGGCTATAAGGAAATGGTCGATTCCACGACCAAGCTCAACGCCATCGGCGCTGATCTGGCGGAAATGCCCAGCGTCAACGCACTGACGGACGTCACCGGCTTCGGGCTGGGCGGCCACCTGTTCGAACTCTGCGACGGCGCGGGACTTACCGCGACCCTGGACTGGGACAAACTCCCCATCCTGCCGCTCGCGCTCGGCTACGCCCAAAAAGGCTACAATACTGGCGCGGCCAACCGAAATTGGGCCAGCTTCGGCGATAATGTCAGCGTCGCGGACGATATGGAGCAATGGCAACGAAACTTGATCATGGACCCCCAAACCTCCGGCGGCCTCATGGTCTCCTGCAAACCCGACGACGCGGCGGAAATTGTGGCGCTATTCCATGCGCAGGGATTCCCGCATGCGGCTGTCATCGGTGAGATGAAGACAGGTGTTCCCCATGTTACGGTGCGGGGGTGATGAGAGCCAGACTCTACTATTCTCAACTGAAATGACGGTGTTGATGCGGTTTTTATACTGGGTTGTGCGTTTGAATGTCTGGAAGAAGCCCTTTGTTTTCGATCAATGCAACGTAGGAGTACGAGAGTACTGATATCGAAACGATAAAAGTATAAACCGAAGTTACTGCTACAATGATAAATCCTAAGTGTCCGTCCGAAAAGTTCTTGAATCATATGAGTCGGATGTGATTCAAGGGTCTTACCGCCGAATGGAGGGCAAGGCTAATGTGGACATCAGAAAACCGAGGTTCCTATGATCGCG
>JBLHZD010000155.1:0-9453 GCA_047631095.1 Alphaproteobacteria bacterium | reverse complement strand
CGCCGAAAAGAATAGCCTGGCCCGACGTTGTGTAGGACGCAGCGCTTGTTAATCAGAAACAGGACTTAGTCATCAGCATGACACGAGCAAAAAAAATCGCTGCCGCGTTCGCAGTTGGAATCGCATTTTTCGGCGCGCCCGGATTGATCCCGCACTCAGATAGCCGCGCCGCGCACGCCGCCATCTTTAACCCCGACGTCTTTACCCTCAAAAACGGTATGCAGGTGGTGGTGGTGTCCAATCACCGCGTGCCCGTCGTCACGCATATGGTGTGGTACAAGGTGGGGGCGATGGACGAACCGCCGGGGAAATCTGGCCTCGCCCATTACTTCGAACATTTGATGTTCAAGGGCACCGATAAACTGGCGCCCGGTGAATTCTCCAAAATCGTCGCGGAAAACGGCGGGCGGGAAAACGCCTTCACCTCTCAGGATTACACCGGATATTACCAATCCGTCGCCGTTGATCGCCTCGGGTTGATGATGGAAATCGAAGCCAATCGGATGACGAATTTGGTGTTGACCGAGGACGTTATCAGGCCGGAGCGCAAGGTCATTCTGGAAGAGCGCGGGAGCCGGACCGATAACGATCCCGCCGCCCAGCTGTCCGAACAGGTCGCCAACGCGATGTATCTGAACCACCCGTACAGGATTCCGATCATCGGCTGGAAACACGAAATCGAGGCGCTGACCCTGTCCGACCTCACCACATTTTACAAACGCTGGTATCGACCCAACAACGCAATCTTGGTCATCTCGGGCGCCGTCACCGCTGATCAGGTGCGTCCGCTGGCGGAGAAGTATTATGGCGTGATCCCGGCGCAGCCCTTGCCCAAGCGCATCGCGTGGAAGGAACCCCCACTCCGCGCGGACCGCCGCGTCACCCTGACCCATGAACGGGTTCGCCAGCCCGCCTGGTCGCGTCGCTTTACCGCGCCCAGCGTAAAATACGGCGATGAGACGCTCATTTATCCGTTGCAGGTTCTGGCCGAAATCCTCTCGGGCGGCGCAACCAGCCGGCTCTACAAAACACTGGTTGTCGAAGAGAAAGTCGCGGTCAGTGCGGGCGCTTGGTATAATTCCCATGCGCGCGGCCCCAGTATTTTCGGGTTCTACGCAAGCCCGTCGCCGGATGGCGACATCGACGACGTTGAAAAACGCGTGAACGCCCAAATCGCTAAATTGCTGGCCGACGGCGTTGACGAGGGGGAAGTTAAAAACGCGGTCAACCGCCTTCAGGCGTCTTCAATATACGCCCGCGATTCCTACCGGACCCCAGCGCGCATCCTTGGCGCCGCACTGGCGATAGGCATGACGGCGGAAGAAGTAGAATCATGGCCGGACCGGATTGGCGCAGTCACCGCCGCCGCAGTCAACAAAGCCGCTGCGGAGATCTTCAAGGATCAACAATCCGTCACCGCCCTGCTATTGCCGAAGGCGGAAAGTAAATGAACGACCTTTTCCACAAATCACGCCGCTGCGCCCAATCAATTATCGGAACCGCGCTCTTTGTAACATCGATTTTCCTGGTAACATCTGGTTTCCTGATTTCAGCGCCGGTTCATGCGGTCGAGGTTGAGCGCGTTGTAAGCCCGGGCGGAATCGAAGCGTGGCTGGTTCGGGACCAAAGCATCCCCATCACCTCGCTGGCCTTCAGCTTTCAAGACGCTGGCGGCGCTGAAGATCCACACGGGAAATCTGGCCTGGCCAATTTAACCGCCAGCCTTCTGGGTGAGGGCGCCGGCGATCTGGACAGTCAGGCGTTTCAGGGCCAGTTGGAAAACCTCGCCATCCGGTTGAGTTTCAGCGCGGGCCTGGAAACCTTTCGCGGTAATTTGAAAACGTTGAACCGCAACCGCGATGAGGCAGTTAATCTGCTCCGCCTCGCGCTGAGCAAAGCTCGCTTTGACGAAGACGCCGTGCAACGCATCCGTAGCCAGATTGAAATTGGATTAAAGCAGCGCCAGACGGACCCCAACAGCCGCGCAGGCCGCATCTGGCGCAAAGCGATGTTCGCCGATCACCCCAACGGGCGCCCGGTCAATGGCACGCTGACGACGCTTGGCGCCATCACCACGGATGATATGCGCAACTTCGTCGCCTCGCGATTAACGCGGGACCGCTTGATCATTGGCGCGGTCGGCGATATCAGCGCCGCTGACCTCGCCGCGCTTCTGGACAAGGCCTTTGGCGCTTTGCCGGCCGCCGCCGCCCAGCGCCCGCAAACGCCCGCCGCCAAACTCCACGAAACTGGCGATGTTTTCGTGTCGGATATGGATATTCCTCAAAGCGTGGTGGTGTTTGGGCAACCTGGCCTTCGGCGCAAGGATCCGGATTACTACACCGCTTATGTTATGAATTATATTCTGGGCGGTGGTGGATTCGCCTCGCGTCTGTACAACGAAGTTCGGGAAAAACGCGGTTTGGTGTACAGCGTCTATTCCTATTTGAATCCAATGCGAAAGGGGCCGCTCATTTCCGGTGGGCTGGCGACGCGCAACGAACAGGTCGTCGAGGCTTTGTCGCTGGTTCGCGCAGAATGGACAAAAATGCGCGAGAGTGGGGTCAGCGCCGACGAATTGCGCCGCGCCAAGCAGTTCCTGAACGGCGCCTTCCCCCTGCGACTGAGCAGCACCAGCGCCATCGCAAGAATTTTGGTCAGCATGCAAAATAATGATTTGGGCATTGATTACCTCGACCGGCGCGCCGGTTTTATCAACAAGGTGACACGGGGCGATATCGACCGCGTCGCCAAGCGCCTGTTAAATCCAAAAACGCTGACTGTCGTCGTCGTCGGGCGGCCGGGAAACCTGGAAGCGACTGCAAAAACGCCTGATATAGACGGCTAGGTTTTAAAAAAATATCGCTCTCAAACCGCCCGATTGGGGGGAGATTTCTGGCGAATCGCTTATACTCTTAATTCTTTAGAAACATGCGGTTCAATACCCTTGGAGTATAAATTGTGACGGAATATTCCCACCAGACCGACGCCTGTTTCGCCAACGTCATTGGCGCGAAAGGACTGGACGCCACCGCTCACGCCGCCTTGTTAGCCAAAACCGCACCGGCGCTGGAAAAAATCCGGGAATGGCGAGAAAGCGGGTCGCTACCGCTCATGACCTTGCCGTTTCGACAGGATGACTTTGACGACATGACATCGGTTTCCGCCCGATTCCGAAGAGACTTCGACGATGTCGTGATACTGGGAACCGGCGGTTCCAGCCTTGGCGGAAAAAGCCTCTATGCGCTGGCCGATTCTGGATTTGGCCCGCCGGCTGGCGCGCCACGACTGCATTTTATGGACAATGTCGACCCCGCCAGCTTCGACGCATTATTCGCATCCGTTGATCTGTCGCGCACAGGGTTGCTGACCATCTCGAAATCCGGCGGCACCGCCGAGACCCTGACCCAAACCGCGTTATTCCTCACCCGGTTTGTCAACGCTCTGGGTGATGATGCGCCCGCCAAACATATCGTCGCGATCACCGAAGCCGCTGAAAACCCCTTGCGCGCTCTGTCGGCGCGGCACGATATTCCCACCCTTGAGCATGACCCTTTGGTCAGTGGACGCTACGCCGTCTTCTCGATAGTCGGCCTATTACCGTCAATGATCGCCGGGTTGGATGGGCGCGCAGTTCGCGATGGCGCAGCGGCGGTCCTAAACGCCACGCTGGCCGCTCAGGATCCCGCCGATAGCGCGCCTGCGGTCGGTGCGGCGATATCCGTCGGCCTCGCCCAGGATTGTGGAATCGCCGCCACCGTCGTTATGCCTTATCTAGACAGACTCGCTAACCTGGCTTCTTGGCACCGCCAGCTGTGGGCGGAAAGCCTGGGCAAGGATGGCGTTGGCACGACGCCAATCAACGCAATCGGCACCGTGGATCAACACAGCCAATTGCAGCTTTATCTCGACGGTCCCGCCGATAAAATGTTTACAATTATTCACAACCCCGCCAGCGATGTCGGCGATTCGGTGGCATCGGAACTGTTTCCCGAAGACGATCTGAATTATCTAAAGGGCCGCCGTATGGGCGACCTGCTCGACGCTTGTTGTCGCGCCACCTGTGAAACCCTGGCGGCGCGCGGGCGCCCTGTGCGGGTCATGACGCTGGACGCCGTGAACGAGCGTTCGATGGGCGCGCTAATGATGCATTTCATGCTGGAGACAATTATCAGCGCACATTTACTGGGCGTCGACCCGTTTGATCAACCCGCCGTCGAAGAAGGGAAACATATGGCCCGGCGTTATATGAACGAAGTGACCCCAGCCTCATGATCGCGCGCGAGATCCGCCGCCTTGACGACGGCACGATCAACCGGATCGCAGCCGGTGAAGTCGTGGAGCGGCCCGCTTCCGCCGTCAAGGAACTGATCGAAAACAGCATCGACGCAGGCGCAACCCATATCGAGATCGTCATTCGTGACGGCGGAAAATCGCTGATCGCCGTCACCGACGACGGCTCCGGCATGTCGCGTGACGATCTGGCGCTGGCCATTCAACGCCATGCGACCTCCAAGCTACAAGATGAAAACCTTGTCGATATCCTCACCCTTGGTTTTCGCGGCGAAGCCTTGCCGTCTATCGGTTCGGTCAGCCGGTTAACAATCATTTCCCGCCCGCCCGGCGCCGAATCCGCGTGGTCGGTAAACGTCGAGGGCGGCGCTGTATCACCGCCAACGCCCGCCGCACATCCCGTCGGAACGCGCGTCGAGATTCGTGATCTTTTCTACGCCACGCCCGCGCGCCTTAAATTCATGAAGACCGACCGGTCAGAAACAAACCAGATTGTGGACATCGTGCGGCGCCTTGCCATGGCGCGCCCCGAGATCGCCTTCACCCTGCGCGACGATGCGGCCAATGGCGGTCGCGACCGGATTCGCATCAGCCCGGCGCAAGGCGAATTGCTGGAGGCGAAGCTGCGCCGCCTGTCCGATATCATGGGCAAGGAATTCGCGGAGAACGCGGTCGCCATCAACGCCGAGCGTCAAAATGTTAAGCTGACCGGATACGCCGCCCTGCCGACGCTCAGCCGCGCCAATTCGATGCACCAGTATTTATTCGTGAATAATCGCCCCGTGCGCGACCGGCTTTTACTGGGTGCCGTTCGCGGCGCCTATTCGGATTTTCTGGCGCGCGACCGACACCCCATGGCGGCGTTATTCATCGATATTGATCCCGGCCAGATCGACGTGAATGTCCACCCGATGAAAACAGAAATACGGTTTCGCGATCCCGGCGGCATTCGCGGCCTGATCGTCGGCGGATTAAAACAGGCGTTGAGCGATGCGGGTCATCGGGCGTCGACAAGCGTCGCAGCGGCGGCGCTGGGGTCCTTTCATCCCGGGAGCGGTTTTAGCGGCGGCAATAGCGGTGGCCGATTTGGCGGTGCCGGGCGCTTCAGCCCACAAGATCAGGCAGCCTTGGCGAGCGGGTTCCAGGCGCCGTTCGCCGCGTCGGATATCGCCGCGCCGTCTTCTGCAGGAAACGGTTATGCGGAAGCGACCGACGCGCCCGCAGCGATGCTGGATTTCCCCCTCGGCGCGGCGCGCGCACAAGTGCATGAAACCTATATCGTCTCCCAAACCAACGATGGCGTTGTCGTTACCGACCAACACGCCGCCCATGAACGATTGGTTTATGAACGCATGAAAAACGCCCTGGCCGAATCCGGCGTCGCACGTCAGGCGCTGTTGATTCCCGAAGTTGTCGAGCTTGACGAAGGCGCGGCCGAAAGGCTGCTGGACCGCGCTGCTGAGCTGGCGGAACTGGGTCTGGTGCTGGAAGGCTTTGGCGGCGGAACCGTCGTGGTTCGCGAAACGCCCGCACTTCTGGGCGAAGTCGACGCCCAGTCGCTGGTGCGGGACCTGGCCGATGAACTGGCGTCTCTTGGGGGAACGTTTGGCTTGAAAGAGCGGCTGGAGGAAGTCTGCGCCAGCATGGCGTGCCACGGTTCCGTCCGCGCCGGACGGCGTTTAAATCTTGATGAAATGAACGCGATATTGCGTGAAATGGAAACGACGCCGCATTCAGGCCAGTGCAATCACGGACGACCGACTTATGTCGAATTGAAACTGGCCGATATCGAAAAGCTTTTTGGCCGCCGATAACACTGCCCGCTACAACGCCAACCCATCTCTCCCTTCACCAGCGCGGACGTTTTTTTTGAAAATGCTGCCTCTCTATTTCGCTGTTTGCCTGAGCGTCGCCGGGCTGGGTGCGGTCATTCCGCTACTGCCTTTTTACGCCACGCATTTTGGCGCTGGCGCCGATACCGCGCCTTTGGTGTTCTCCATTTTCTCCGGCGCCGGGTTGATCGCCGCGCCCGCATGGGGCCGCCTGTCGGATCATATCGGACGAAAGCCGGTGCTGCTCGCCAGTATCGGAATAACGATCCTCAGCTATTTGTGGCTCGCCAATGCGCAATCCTTGTGGGAAGTTTTCGCCAGCCGTGCGCTCGCGGGCGCCGCGGCGGGTTGGCTTGCAGCCGCGCAAGCCTTTGTCGCCGATTCAACATCACAGGAAGATCGCGCAAAGGGGCTCGGCTTTCTAGGCGCCGCCATTGGTCTTGGCTTTGTTATTGGCCCGTCAATGGGCGGATATGCGGTCGGCGGCGAGGATCCAAATTACGCGCTGCCATCGATTTTTGCGGGAACCTTCGCGACTCTCGGCTTGCTGACCACGGCGATCTTCGTCAAGGAACCCGAGCGCCGGGAATCCCGATCCCGCGCGCTTTTCGGCTTTGGGTTACTGGCGAACCGGCTCATTGTACGATTGTTCGCCATCCACCTTGGCGTCTATCTGGCCTTCACCGCACTGGAAGGCACGTTTCCGTTATGGTGCGAGGCGGCGTTGGATTTAGGGCCGCGCGACGTGGCCTGGTACATGACCTTCATCGGCGTGGTTCTGGTGATTGTGCAAGGTGGTCTGGTCGGGCGCATGAGCAAACGTTATGGCGAGGCCCGGCTTTTATGCGCCGGAATCGCCTTGATTGGGCTGGGGCTCTTCGGCATGGCGTTCACGACCGACGCCTGGTGGGCGCTCCTTCCGCTGGGTGCCATTTCGGTCGGCTTCGGGTTTCATAACCCCGCCGCACAAAGCCTTATCAGCCGCGCCAGCCCCGTTGACCTGCAAGGCGGCGCGCTGGGCGGCGCGCAATCCATCGCCAGCCTGGGGCGGATATTCGGCCCTGCCTGGGGCGGCGCGGTGTTTGTCAGTATGGGCTATGACTGGCCCTATCTCATCGGGGCCGTCATCCTGATCCCGATTCTGGGGCTCACCCTGCCCTTGCTACGCCGTGTCGAGGCGTAGGAATTCAACCTTCGCGGCGCCGTAGCGACGGCTATCAAGAAGTACGAACCCCTCCTGAGGCGCCACATCCAGAGGCGCCGCATCGGTTTCTGAAGATTCCTGCTCCGTTACGATAATGGTCTCCGGACCAAACCAACCCGCGTCGCGCAGGGCGCCCAACGCGGGCGCAACGAGGTTTTGCCGATAGGGCGGATCCAGAAATGCAACATCGACCGGCGCCGTCGCGGGTGGCGGCCCCAGGACATTTTTTTCCCGAATTGTGGAATCATCCTGTCGTTTGCACTGGTCGATATTTTCCCGAAGGCCGCGCAAGGCGATACGCCCGTTCTCCATAAAGACCACATGACGCGCCCCCCGGCTCAGCGCCTCCAGCCCCAAGGCGCCCGTACCCGCAAACGCATCGAGGACTCTGGCGCCGCCCGGCGCATCAAGCCCCGGAAGACCCAGCGCGCCATGCGCGAGAATATTAAAAACGGATTCACGCACCCGATCAGAGGTCGGACGTAAAATCCGGCCCGGCGGCGCCGTCAGGCGAACGCCACGTTGGTCACCGGCGACGATGCGCAAGGCTAAGTTTCTCCTTCAATCCGAGAAGGGCCAGTGTTTCGGTATCCAGCTGGTCGCGTAACGCACGACCCCGGATTTCCTCAACACCGTCGCGCACCAGATTACCCAGTTGAAACGGGCCATAGGCCGTACGGATCAACCGATTCACCGAATACCCCAGATGCATCAGAACTTTGCGGATTTCGCGATTTTTTCCTTCCCGCAAAGTCAAGGTGACCCAGGCGTTGGACCGCTCCTGACTGTCCAGCACCGCGTCAATCGGCGCATAGCGCACGCCGTCGACTTCGACGCCGCGCGCCAGCCCTTTTAATTGTTCCACGTCCACGCGCCCATAAACCCGCGCGCGGTACCGTCGCCGCCACCCCGTCGCGGGTAATTCCAAATGTCGTTTTAGCGCCCCGTCATTGGTCAACAGCAACAGACCTTCGGAGTTTATATCGAGCCTCCCCACCGGCATGACGCGCGGCAAGGTATCGGGAAGACGATCATAAATCGTCGCCCGGCCTTCGGGGTCGCTACTCGTCGTTAACAAATCGAGTGGTTTGTGATAGCGCCACAGACGGGGCGGTTCGCGCTGCGGCAACGCTTCGCCGTCCACGCGAATGCTCGATAAATCAGCAACGTTGATCGCGGGCGATGTCAGCATTTTTCCCGCAACGCTGACCCGGCCCTGTTCGACCCAACGTTCCGCCTCGCGCCGGGAACACAGCCCCGCGCGCGCCATAATTTTGGCGATCCGGTCGCCGCTTTTGGGCGCTTGCTCTTTTTCCGACGCTGCATCGGTATTTTGGCCCCGTCCGGACGAATCCCAGGGTGTGTTATTTTTACGAGTCATTAGAGTCCCTTTCGCCTACATAGCGACGTAACGCCTGATCGGAACCGCGTACAAAGCGGACGCTCTGGTGTATATACAATTCCCCGCCGCAATTAAAACCCGCCGTTCCGGACACGCCTTCCAAACCTTTGTCCAGGACGGGGCTTCTTGACCCGGCGAAATACGACGGGCAGGGTGCCGCGATGTCCGATTCACCATTCATGGCGCTGGCGCTGGAAGAAGCCCGAAAGGCGGCTCACCGGGAGGAAGTCCCGGTTGGCGCGGTGTTGGTCAATAGCGACACGGGCGAAGTTCTGGCGCAAGCGGGCAACGAAGTGGAGGCCCGCGCCGACCCCACCGCCCATGCGGAAATACTGGTCTTACGCGCCGCCGCCGCACGCGCCGGGTCGCCCCGTCTGCCAAATGTTGATTTATACGTCACCCTGGAACCGTGCCCCATGTGCGCGACCGCCATTTCCTTCGCGCGCCTTCGACGCGTTTATTTCGCCGCCTATGACCCAAAAGGCGGTGGCGTTGAACAGGGTCCGCGTATCTTCCAACAGCCAACCTGTCACCACGCGCCAGAAATTTATGGCGGCGTCCGGGAACAGGACGCCGCAGACCTGTTGCAGAAATTCTTCGCCGCGCGTCGATAAAATCAGCGCCGACGGGATATCAAATAGGCCCACCGCTGTTTTTTATATTACCCAAGTTCACATACCAAGTGCATAATTTTCAGGCGGAGCTGTGAGCTTGTCGAAGAC
>JBLHZD010000154.1:0-9461 GCA_047631095.1 Alphaproteobacteria bacterium | reverse complement strand
TGTGAAAGATATTCCTGTGCGCATACTCCAGATTTGCACATAATAACCTTACAAGGAATCCCGCTTCGGACTCCTTTGTTCCGGCCTATCCACTAGCGAATCAAATGAGAAACTTCCGCCTGACCTCTTGCGCCGTAATTCAAAGCGGTATCGGCGATAAATTAGCCGACTTCAGTCTTGTCGCTGGTTTTCGCCATTGCACGGACCATCCGGGACCATCCGGTCGATCGCGCCGATTGCCTCGTCATCCACCCGGCGACTAGGGACCATGTTGGCAGCCTTGCGGCCAACCAGCGCGGTGATTGTCCGGCCGCCGGGATTAATCAACCCGTCTTTACGGAGTCGGGCGGCGCTCTGATACGCCCGCACCGACGACTCCAATTCGGAATCGAACCGTCCCGTGGGCCGAGTCGCACGTCGCGGATTCAAATATCCCACCGCGCCAAGGGACTTCTCGACCGTGATTACGTCGGGGTCGAGATTTACCCGGCCGCGCCCGTTCGACATTACGATGACAACGTCGAGCGCTATCTACAGGCTCTCAAAGACATTGCTCCATTCGGCGAATGTCTCGAACATGCGGTTCTAAGTTTCTCATCCGGGGCGCGCCCAAAATTTGTACAGCATTGCCGCGTGACGACCGTGAAATTGACCCGTTCGCCCTTCTTTAATCGCCTTTACTTGCTCGTTTGGAAGGCAAAGCGGACTAAAGCGAGTGAATACTGGATGATCGGCCCCCTGATATCTGAAAACGCGGCGAATTCAGTGAAACAGTCTGGAACCTTCGCAGCCCCGCCGCCAGATGGCGACGGGACAGGAGAATTTTAACAAGGATTGTTGAGCCCTATTTTTGAATTGGGGACAGCAGGTCAGGATTCATGACAAGGTTCCGAACGCCATGCGCATGGTCTTCTTTAAAGGTATTTCCCTTCAGCCATGTTTCAACAGAGCTGATGGAGACCTTTGAGACTTTAGGGCGAACACTCCAGGTCACCTGGAATGGGGAGCCCGCTTCGTTATAGCCCGGGCCCGTTGTGGAACCCGCATACTGAACAGGAGCGCCGGTATTTGTCGGGATGTTGGTTGCCTGGTGCACACCGTTAACGACTTCGTGGTGCGTCAATTTGACGAAGTCGAGCGCACTTTTGTCGTTTACCAAAACATAAACTTGAGTTTCAACGCGGAGCTGCGGGTTTTTGATGGCTTTGCTCAGACAAGAGCCCAGCGTCGCACCCGGTTCGACTTGCGCCGTGGTATGAACGTAGTGGACTTCGATGGTGTCACCCGGCTCCAAATCACCGTGTTTGCTCGCACCCACTTTATGGTCGTAGTGCGCCCGTTCGGCGCCAGACAGCGTGCCGTTATATTTGAAACCCGTACCATATCCATGGCCATCGCCGTTACCGGCGTAGGTGGTGAATTCGCCGCCTTTGTGCTCGGCGTTTTCATGGAAATGGATGTTACAGAGATTCATCGCAGTGTGGGCGGGCGCACCTCCAAACCCACGTTGGTTGTTACCCGCAACAGCATCGATGTCACGCGGCGATTGTGGACCAAAGCCCGCACCATCGGTATTTTTAGCCAGCATGTGCCGTTGTTCTTTTACAACTTTATCAGAAGCCTGTTTGTGTCCTTCAGAAGATGCAAACGCGATAGACGTTAAAGCGACCACCGAGACAGCGGAAACAAGGGCTAAATGTGTGTGTTTCATAAGAAATCCTAATTATTAGTTTGATATTTTTACGAGGCTAATCACGATAAACATGACCTATATGCATTAGCAATGGCAATACCGTATACACTCAATTTTCGAAATGGATGTGGATTTACAACCTCGCCTGCCCCCGGTGAGGGCGCTCTACACGATACGGCGCATGGTGGCGAAAAGTAGATGGATTTCGCACGGTGGAGAATAGTGCGCCGTTCGCCATAGTGAAGCATTCATTTTATAGTGGGTTTCCCTTGGAACAGCGCTCCATCGCTGGGATGTCTCCAGCAAGGCGCTCGAACTTTCTCGTCCTAGGCGCGTTTTTTAGCGTCCCTGTTAAATTACAGGCGCGTTGATCGACTGAACATTATCCGCCAACGTCACCAGCACATCGCGCGCGGAAATATTTATTCTGGCGAAGGTGGAAGCCAGCGAGGCGGTTACTTCGATCAAATTTCCATCATGGGGCAAATCGTGAAGGTCACGGTTGGTCCAATCCGCCAGAGCGGCCCGGTACGCCTCTTGAATAATAGTCGCATGGTCATTCATCGTCGTCTCCCTAATTCTTCATCGCGTGTTAAGGGCATTTAAGACCAGAACGAGAAACGACGAAGTGACGAAAGTCACAATTCGTTAACTTTTTTAACTTTTGTCCGGTCCCGCCCCCTTTGAGGCCCCCGTAAGCGCATGGGGCATGGTGTAATCCGGGTTGTCGCTTTAGACTTTAAACATTAAAAATTACCTTTTGTTGCGGGCGCCACAGCGCGAACCCCGGACATTGTTGATCAGGAGAATACCCATGAAGATGAAAGCAGCCGTATTGCGTCAAACAGATGCGTCCCAGCCTTTTGCGCAAAGCAAGCCGCTTTCAATCGAGGAAATTGAACTCGACCCGCCCGGCCCCAATGAGGTGATGGTGAAAGTCCTTGGCGCGGGTTTATGCCATTCCGATCTTTCCGTCATAAACGGATCACGACCCCGCCCCGTGCCCCTGGTGATGGGACACGAAGGCGCCGGTGAAGTCGTTGAGGTTGGCGCCGCGATCACAGATATCGTTGTCGGCGATCACATCGTATTTCAATTCAGCCCCAGCTGCGGGCGCTGCCGCCGATGCCTGGAAGGGCGCCCCCAAGTGTGCGAAGTCGCCGCCATCGCCAAATCCAACGGTGACCTTATGGGCGGCGGACGACGGTTGCGTGACGCGGACGGCGTGCGGGTCGCGCACCATACCGGCGTGTCTTGCTTCGCTGAATACGCCGTCGCAGACCGGGGCTCCGTCGTCGTCATCGACAAGGATTTGCCGATGGACGAAGCGGCGATCTTTGGTTGCGCGGTCATGACCGGCGTCGGTGCGGTTATCAATACAGCGCGCATTTTACCCGGTGACACGGTTGCAGTGATCGGCTTGGGCGGCGTGGGCCTAAATGGCGTTCTTGGCGCCAAATTGGGCGGTGCGGAAACCATCGTCGCCATTGATTTAAGCGACGAAAAACTGGGCCTCGCACGCCAATTGGGCGCCACGCACACGGTCAACGCCAACGATGCAGATCATGTGGAGCAAGTCCGCGACCTCACCAATGGCGGCGTCGACTACGCCATTGATTTGGCCGGCGCCATCCCGGCGATGGAGACCGCCTATGGCGTTACGCGCTATGGCGGCACAGTCGTCACGGCCGGGCTATCGCCCAGCACGGCTGAATTTTCATTCATCCAGTCCAATCTGGTATCCGAGGAAAAATCTATCAAAGGTAGCTATATGGGGGGCTGCGTTCCCGTACGCGACATCCCGCGCTTCATCAGCCTGTACCGTCAAGGGCGCCTGCCTGTTGACCGGCTGTTGAGCCAACGCGTCGGATTCGACGGCATTAACGAAGGCTTCGATCTGTTGCAGCAAAATGCGACGGTGCGTCAGATCTTGATGCCGCACGGATAACACTTCAGATGCGGTAACCCGCACATCTGGAACATCGGAAGGGGAACGAAATGACGGTGCACCTGTTAGAGAAGCAAGGGTCCGTCCGGGATCGCGTCAGCGCGGCGGAATGGGAAGCGCGCGTCACCTTGGCCGCCGGTCACCGCGTTCTGGCGCATTATGGCGTCAATGACATGACCTATAATCATTTCGCCGTGCGCGTGCCCGATGCGCCAAACCACATGCTGGTTAAACATACCGGTGAGATGTTTTCAGAAGTTACGGCGTCTTCGCTGTTAACCTGCGACCTGGACGGTACTGTCATCGAACCCGGCGACATGGGGCGCATTCGCGGCGGCGCCCTGATCATTCACGCGGGCCTGTTGCGCGCCCGTCCCGATCTGAACGCGACCCTGCACACGCACACACCCAATATGATGGGCGTCTGCGCGCATCGCGACGGGTTATTGCCCATTAACCAGCACGCCATGCGGTTTTATGGCGAAATGAAATATCATGAATTCGCCGGATTCGAGTTCGACCCCGACATGACGGCGCGCCTTCTTCATGATCTGGATGGCGGGCAGTTCATGTTATTGCGCAATCACGGCGCGTTGGTGTGCGGCGGCTCTGCGCCGGAATGCGTAGTCAACCATCACTGGCTGGAAATGGCGTGTCAGGGCCAGATCGCAGCCCTGTCGGCGGGCGCAGGAAATTATCTGATCCCCAATGAGGAAGCCTGTGAATACGCACGCCAGCAATTTCGCGACGCCATAAATTTCAAGGATGGCGGCAAAGACTGGCCCGCCTGTCTACGCTTGTGCGACAGACTCGACCCCTCCTATAAGGACTAGATAACCGGCGCAACGGCGCGTCGCGTTATTTGGCGCGACCGATACGCCCGTCTTAAGCGGCGAGGTCATAGGCCGACCTGGCGCATGACCCGGCGCGCGCCTGTGCCGCTTGAAGATCGCGACGCCTTTATCAAGGCACACGCGACCAGACCCGTGATCGCGGCGATGTCCGCCGAAGTGCAGCGCTCTGACGGTGATTCTGAGCCAAACGAGCGCAAGGCGTGACAGTCCTGCCTGATTGAATACACTGCAGGTCGAAACGTTAAAATGGGGGATGGCGATGCGCGGTATTCTGGTGACGGAATGGACGGAGTTTGAAAACCTGAGGGTCGTCGATTGCCCGACCCCAACGCTAAAACCCCGACAAGTGCGCATCAAAACATACGCGGCGGGCGTCAGTTTCGCGACCAGCCTGGTTGTTTCCGGAAAGTATCAACGCAAACCGCCCCTTCCCTTTGTTCCCGGAACCGAGGCCGCTGGAATCGTCACCGAAGTTGCGGAAGGCGTCCAGAAATTGAAGGTCGGTGACCGAGTCGCCGCCGTCCTCGATTGGGGCGGCCTGGCGGAGGAAACCGTCGCCTATGAGGTCAATGTCTTCAAAATTCCAGACAACCTCGACTTCCAAAAGGCGATCTGTTTCACCAACTCCTATGGCACATCCTATGCGGCGCTCGTATGGCCGCATCTGTTGCGGGTGGAGGCGGGTCAAACCCTGCTGGTCCACGGCGGCGCGGGCGGCGTGGGCGTCGCCGCCATCGAGATTGGCAAAATCCTGGGCGCAACGGTTATCGCGACAGCGGGTTCTGCGGAAAAGCTCGATATCGTGCGCGAACACGGCGCAGATCACGCCATCAACTATCGTGAAGGATCGTTCCGCGACGCTGTGCTGGACCTGACCAATGGGCGTGGCGCGGACGCCATATACGACCCCGTTGGCGGCGAGGTGTTTGAGCAATCCCTGCGGTGTATTGCGCCAGAGGGGCGGATCATGCCGGTCGGGTTCGCCGCTGGAACCATTCAGCAAATTCCCGCGAATATCCTGCTGGTCAAAAATATCACCGTTTGTGGATTGAACATGGGCTATTACATGGGGTGGAGTCCGAACGATGTGCGCGACGAATACGGCGACCGGATCGCGGAAATGATGACGCAACTCTTCGCCTGGCACAGCGCCGGACTGTTAAACCCCCGGATTTCCGCAACTTTCGCCCTCGATGATTTCCAGCAAGCCATGGCGATGGTGCTGGGCCGTACAGCGCAAGGCCGCGTCGCGCTGGTCATGAATCAGGACGAATAGACGTAAACGATCAAGCGGGCCGGCCGTCCCCCGACGGCGTTACCGCGCCGTCCAACCACCATCGATGGTGAAGGCGGAGCCGCGCATCGCCGCGCCCGCATCGCTACACAAATATACGGCGGCGGCGGCGATTTCCTCAACCGTAATAAACCGCCGCATTGGTTGGTGATACGGCAATTTCTGGTCGATATAATCTTCCAACGCCGCTTCCTTGGACACGCCTTTGGCGGCGGCGAATTCTTCAATTCGATGCTCACTCAAATTCGTCCGCACAGTCCCGGGGCAAATAGCGTTGCAGGTAACGCCGGTTTCAATCATCTCCAGCGCCACTGACTTTGTGAAACCAAGGATGGCGTGTTTGGTCGCCGTATACGCCGATGTGCCGGGCGACGTGATGAGCGCGTTCGCCGACGCGGTGTTGATAACGCGGCCCCAATCGCGCTCGATCATTTGCGGCAACACGGCCTTTGTCGCAATAAAGGGCGCCGTAACATTGACCGCGAACAAGTCGTTCCACTTTTCCTCGGGAAACGACAGAACGGGCGCACGGTGCTGCATCCCGGCGTTGTTGATCAAAATATCAACCTTGCCCAGTCGCTCCGTCGCATCGCCAACCATATCCCGGACTTCATCGGGTTTTGTCATGTCAGCGGCGTTATAGAGAACCGTGACGCCAAACGCATCGGCGATCTCCGCGCGCAGGGCGTCCACGACCGCCGCGTCGCCAAACCCGTTTAACATAATGTCGGCGCCCTCATTGGCCAGCGCGTGCGCATAGGCGGCGCCAATGCCACTGGTGGAGCCTGTGATCAACGCCGTTCGTCCGGTTAACATCTCGCCCATTATTAAACGCTCCTGATTTCGTTCTGAGCCAATCAGAAGGATTTCTTGACCCTTTGTCCAGTACGACCACAAATAGTAACCCATAATGACAAGCGCCCCGGAAGGAATACCCCGTGACGAATATTGATTCAGGTATGAACGCATGGCGGCGCATAACCAATCACAACCGCATGATGGAATTTCAACGCAAGGCGGACTTGCCGTCAGACGGACCGGTTGAACTGGCTTTTTTCGGCAGCTCGGCGTTTCAAATTACAACGCCGGCCGGACTCACCATTATGCTCGATCCCTGGCGGAATTATCCTATGCGAAGCTGGGACTGGTACTTCAAGGATTTCCCGATTGTGGAAGTCGATATCGGCGTCTCCACCCACGCCCATTTTGACCATGACGCGCTGCATCGCCTGGACGCCAGCGTGCTGATCGACCGGCTGATCGGAACCTACAACTTTGGCGATGTGACGATCACCGGGATCGCCGACAAGCACGCGACCGATTCATCCGCCGCCATTTATGACTTCAAGAAACTCATCAAGGAGTTCGAGAATATCGACATTGAGCCGCCCAATAATCCCCGCTCCTGGGATCATTGTCTTATCGTGATTGAAACCGGCGGTTTACGGATTGTTGATTGGGGTGACAACCGGCACAATCCACCGGATTTTGTCTGGGACATGCTGGGCGATATCGATATCGCCCTGTTACCCATCGACACATCGCGTCATGTCATGGGGTGGGATCATGTGGACGCGATTATTGAGCGCCTGAAGCCCAAAATTGTTGTGCCGCATCATTATTATATTTGGGACGTCACCCAGCGCCAAAGCACGCTGCAAAGCGCTGACCCCTGGGTAAAGGAACGGGACAACGCCGTCTGGCTGGATTCCGCGGTTCAATCTTATACGCCGGACTCCATCGCTGGGCTTGATCGGGTTGTGCATTACTTTGGCGACCATGTCGCTTTTGACAAGGACGCCTGGATGAAAGCCGACGACAAATAGAGCGAAACAATTAACCCGCTCGACCCTGGGGAACCGAAGCCTTAGTCCCGGCGGACAAACAGAAAATCGCCCCCTTCATGCCCGGACAGGCGAATGTCGGAATATTCCGGCGTCTGTTGCGCATTTAACACAACCTTGTGCCGCACGGTTTCAAAGAGCTGCGTGCCATCCATGATCGCGCTATTTTCATTCAACGCGTACAGAAATTGCGCGGCGAAGATCGAATGATCGCCGCCACCGGAATCCGAAACAGGCTCCAGCCCACCGGAAGACAAGACGACGCGCGCGCGTTTCTCCGCCATTCGCTTGATAAAGTTCGGGTTGCGGCCCGGGACCTTGATGGAGCGCGTCAACGTACCGGAAAAGCAACTGTCGGCCACCACCATGACATGTTTGGCCAGGATCGCCTGCAGCGCGTCGGTCAAATCGCTATTGGAGAGCCACCGCGACTGCTGGTCGAGCCAGCCATGCCCCGCGTAATAAATAAGCAAATTGTTCGATTCCTCTAAAATCTCGCGCATTTCATCGAAGATATCGATGATATCACCGCGACTCGGGTTTTCCAGCAACCGGACCGTGAAATTGTATTTTTCCTTCAGCGTCTTCGCTACCGCGCGCGCATCGGCGATCGCCGTCTTCAGTTTGGGCAAGGACGTGTAATCATTGATGCCGATGACCACCGCATGATAGGCGCCAAATTCGACTTCTGGAATATTCCGCGTTCGAGTAACCTGCACGATATGGTCGCGTCTGTTTCCCACTGCATCAAAGGCAGAAATACGAATTTCATTTTTCCCCATCGCGACAGGCGTCTCAGCCCTTACAATGCCGTTCCTGGCGTTAAACGACACCGTCTCGCCATTCACTTCCACCCGAACCAGCCCCATGTTGTCCTTCACAACAGCGTTAATGCCGATGCTTTCGCCGCGCGTTGTAAGGTTTGACGCCGCGCGAATAGTCGGCGGCGCAACGTCCTTTTTCAGAAATTCCTGTTTTGGCGCCGGCTTCTTCTGGTTCAATAACGCTTGCTGCTGGCGTAATTTATCCCTCTCGAACTGAAGACGCATTCGCTCCAGGTCACGCCGTTCGGCGTCCAGTTTTTCGCGCTCCAGCCCCGCCTCCGCCGCCAATTGCGCCCGTTGTTGTTCAATACGTTCAACCTCGCTGTTGGATCCTGTTTGAATTGCTGGCGCAGCGGGCGTTACTGTGGCGGGCGCGGCGCCATTCGCGACCATTGGTGGGTATTTAAAATCCAGCGTATGGTCGGAGTGGCCAAGGTAATACGATTCGCCGTCGCTTCCGACCTGCATACAAAGCAACGCCCGCAGTTTTTGCCATCGGCCATCCCGACCATCGACAGTTCGGCAAAGGGCGTCGTTCTCAATTCGCCACTTTCCCCAAATTGTCCGCCCCGTATCATTCTCTCCGGTCCAGGTGCCGTCGGGTTCATAGACAAAGATAAGTGTGGCTTCGAGCCTTACAATCTCCACTTCGAGGCCGTCGCCAAAGAGCGCCTCCAACTGAGCAGAATTAAGCAAGGTTCTCGACGACGCCAAAACCGGTGACGACGCGACAAAAATCAGCGCCAACCCGCCGAGGAAAGAAAAAATTCGTTGATGCACAGCAGATCCCAAATCGTTAAAATTATGTCACTATCATATTGGGTTTGCTTTGAAATTTCATCACCCAAAATCATGCCGTCCGGCGCTAAATTTACTGAGAGTCCGTCCGGAGACTTTAAGAAGGATTACAGAGTTTTCGGAGCATGAGTCGGATGGAGGCGAGCTTGAGGAAGGCGAGCGCGTTGCGGTTGAGGTTTTCCCAGTCCCTGGCTAGTCGGCGGCAT
>JBLHZD010000153.1:0-9514 GCA_047631095.1 Alphaproteobacteria bacterium | reverse complement strand
CCGGATCAGGCTTACTTCAAGGCGCTGCAGCCAATTCCGGCAGCAGCGTAAAAGGGTCGAGATCCACTTATAAAACCCATCCAAGCTGTTCAGACAAACCGAGCCACTTCTAAAGGCCCAATTGCGCGGGCCTTACTCCTGCAAACACGTAAGTAATAATTTCCCTATTTCCTGCTCTCAAAACCTGGCCATGCCAGACTGTTACCGGTGTCGCTACGAGTACGGGAAGCTCCCGATCGAGAATACCTTGGTTTGAATGATCACGTTTGATTTGTCTTCGACTGTAATCATCGCCCCATGGATTTGAAACTATAATACGTGTAATTTGGCACCGAGAAATTTAAAAATGGTTAATCTATTCGTAAATTTAACCTATGCCCTTCGTAATACGGTTATTGCTGTATAAAGCGGTTGAATTAAAGTGACCTTTTTTCTCGTGGTTTTGAAATTTTTCTGATATGTGGCGGTCTTAGTCTGATTGTTTCGGCCAATGGAGCCAATTTTGAAGGTCCTCATAATTGACCATTACCCCATTTTACGTAACGCGGTAACCGTGTTGCTGAAAGAGGTGTATCCCGTTGTGGATGTCGTCATGGCGAATTCCGTTGAGGACGCGCTTTTGACGCCCGTCGAGGACCTGTCGCTTATTATTTGCGGCGATGCGCCTGATCTGGATATGGTGGACGGCTTGGGACGGTTACGATCACGGGATCCCAATACGCCAATTCTCGTATTATCTGATCTGGAGCAACAGGAAGATTTGCCGAACCTGATGCGGGCGGGCGCTACGGCGATTGTCCGAAAATCAGATCCGGTCGATATGGTGTCCGGCGCTATTCGATTATGCGGCGGGGGCGGTTCTTTTGTTTCTGCGCATTTGGATACTGACGCGCCGCTGCGCAAAGAGTTATCGCAACCCACCGAAGGATTCGAGGGACCGGTGCTAACAAAACGTCAGGGACAAGTGTTAAACGCAATCGCGAGAGGGCTGTCCAATCGTTCTATCGCAAGCGAGCTTGGGCTCGCGGAGGGAACTGTAAAAATACATGTGGCGGCGATCTTCAAGTCGTTGGGTGTTTCGAGTCGAATACAGGCGGTGCTTGCAGGGCGTCGATTGAAAATGTTGACGGATTTTTCCTGACAACGTCGACTGACACGACCCGTGCACCGTATCAAAAATCAAGCGGGGCTAAAAAATGAACGCTCGCCCCCCGGTGAACCTGTCCGCCATGACGGTTTTGTTTGGCGTTGACGATAAAAAACTCTTTTCAAGAATTCTGAACAGGTTCATTGGGCCCGAGAACAGTAAAGTTGTCGATGCGATTTGTGCGGCTATTGATGTTGGAAATATTAGCGTCGCTTTTTCTGAAGCGCATAAATTGAAGTCCGCGTCGCGGGTCGTTGGCGCTGATGCACTCGCTGACGTTTTTGAGCGCGTTAAAGAGGCTTGTAGAAAATAGGGATTTTCTGATGCAATTGAGCTTCATCGCCTTGTAAAGGACCGGTTTAGTGATGTGAAAAACTTTGTCCGGGATTGGTCTACACAGGGCGCATAAAATCCGGAACGTTACTGTGTTGAGGCGGTGGTGACTTAATTCATGAATGACCCCGTTTCCACTGTTAAGGGTTTGAGGGTTTGGAATCGCGCCGGGAACGTTTGGGCGCTAAAGGTCGTTTTCCGGTTCGAACAGTACTTCGAAAACTGTTTTTGAATACCATCGCCAGTTAACGCAGGAATTTCTATATATCCAACATAAGTTATGTTTAAAATAATTAGACAACCTTCAGTATATTTTAGTCGAATGTGACGTGATAATATTAAAATAGACGCTTCCAATTCGCTAAATTTAGGTGTAGAACTCCGCACGTTTGGTAGAAAAATAATTTCAACAATTTGGATAATATTCAATGGAAATTGACGAATCAGAACTCAATAAAGGCCAGATGGTAAAGTTAAAAGCGCTGCGAAAGTCTATTGGCGATAAGTTCGGCAATGAAGCCTTTTCGAAATGGATGAAAGCACATTCCAAAGCGATCCCAGAGGAAACCGTTGATCCTGTGGCGGAAATTTTACTGAATGCGTTAAAGTCTTTGGAAAATGATAAGTTAGTGAAGTTGGGAAATTGGGGCTACGCCATTAAACGGGCGAAGGGCCACTCAGCAAAAGGCTTTAGAGTGACCAAGATTACAAAGGCCTAAAGAAGCCTTTTGGACCGGAATGGCTCTCATATTCGAACCTGTATCCGGATATGAGAGCAATCCGCCGACTGTTGAATTTAGGTTGTGCGCTACTGCGTCAAAACGCCGCCTAGGCGATTGATTCCAGAAGCGCGCGCCAGGCAGGCCACTCCTCGAAGAGGGCCGCCATTTTCTTGTAGCCGAGTGAACTTGGATGTAATCCATCGCTGGCGCGCAAGCTTTTCTCCCAATCCGGATCTGACGCCAGCGTCGAATAGAGATCCAGATACGCGATCCCGGCGTCCTGAGCGCGGGCGCGATAGCGCAGGTTATATTGTTCAATAACACTGTTGGTGAATCGATAGCTGAGCGCTGGGTTAAGCGTTAGCGGCATCATATCTTCAATTACAGGCGTTGGACCAACCCAGAGCGACGGTCCGGACTTTTGCGCCAATTTGATCATATCGATGATGAGATCGGCTGAGTGCTCAAGATCAACCCGCAGACCGTCTTTGGAGGCGCTTTTCTCGTGCGCACTGTCATTAATCCCAACGGCGAACACAGTCGCGCGTTGAAATATATCGGGTAACCGCGCGCTGCATTCTGCTTCCCAGCGCTGTGCGACAAGCTCAGATGTGTCCGCCCGGACCCCTAGATTGTATACAACGACGTCGTATCCGTTTGCGCGCGCTGTCTGTCCAACCCGTAACGGCCAGCCAAGCAGCGTTTCGTCACCAGTGCCGTGCGTAATACTGTCGCCAATAAAGCTGACCCGAATTTGTGGTAATGCCTTGCTCATTGTTCAAACACCTAAACGACTGTTTTCTGGCGCGTCATGGTGAGGCCTTCATAATTTTTGGCCGCGACATCGTCGCAGATTTTCTTGTACCGCTCATATCCACCGACATAGGGCATGAATATTCTTGGTTTACCGGGGATATTGGCGCCGACATACCAGGAATTTGCTTTCGGGTAGAGTGTGGTATCGGCGACGTCGTTGACGTGTTGAACCCAATTGGTTTCGGCGTCGGGCGTCGCTTCGACACGGTTAAGATCGTTGGTCCGTAAATGCACCAGGCAATCGACGATCCAGTTTGTGTGCTGTTCAATCGCCGTAATCATGTTCGCCTTCACAGACGGACTGCCGGGACCGGTAATAACAAACATGTTAGGGAACCCCGCTATTATCAATCCCAGATAGGTGCGTGGCCCGTCTTCCCACTTGTCCTGTATCGTCAAGCCGGCGGACGTCTTGATATTGATTTCCTTCATCGCGCCGGTCATGGCGTCAAAGCCGGTCGCGAAGATAAGGGCGTCGAATTCATACTCGGAATCTGTGGTGCGTATACCCGTGGGTGTAATCTCTTCAATGGGCGCCGCGCGGACATTCACTAAAGTGACGTTGTCGCGGTTATACGTTTCAAAATACCCGGTATCGAGTATCAGCCGCTTGGTTCCAATCGGGTGATCGTTTGGACACAGGAGTGCGGCGGTTTCCGGGTCATCGACCAGGTTTCGGATCTTGTCGCGAACAAATTCAGAGGCGGTGTCGTTTGCTTCCTGGTTCACAAGCAAGTCTTTGTAAGTATATAGGAAGCTTATGCTGCCGCCATCGCGCCATTTCGACTCATATGCGGCGTTACGGTCGGCTTCGGATACTTCCAGCGCCGATTGGGTCGGCGGTGGAAATCCACCGATAGCGAAGGGCGTGTGCTGGGCGTCCGCGCGGCGTTCGGGATAATGCGCTTTGTGTTTCTTTAGCCGTTGCGGGTCCATCGGCGCATTTTCCGCGGGCAGGATAAAATTTGCGGTTCGTTGAAAGACGTGGAGATGTTTCGCCTGTTCCGCGATGTGGGGGATCATCTGCACTCCGGATGATCCGGTGCCAATGACGCCAACGCGCAGGCCGGTAAAATCCACGCCTTCGGCGGGCCACAATCCGCTGTGATACCATTTACCCTGAAAGGTCTCGACGCCTTTGAAATCGGGGACATTGGGCGTGGATAAATTGCCGGTCGCCATGATGCAAAATTTTGCGGTAACCCGGTCTCCCTTGTCGGTTTCCACGGTCCAGATATTGGTTTGTTCGTTGAAACTGGCGCTGGTGACGCGGGTTTTAAAACGAATGTCGCGGCGTAGGTCGAAGCGGTCCGCCACATGGCCCGCATAGCGTAGAATTTCCGGTTGCGTGCCATAGCGCTCCGACCAATTCCAATCTTGCTGCAAATCGTCGGAAAACGAATAGGAGTATTCGAGGCTCTCAACGTCACAGCGCGCGCCGGGATATTTGTTCCAATACCAGGTGCCGCCGACATCGTCGCCCGCTTCAAAGGCGATTGCCGTCAGATCGTGTTCACGCAAGCGATGCAGGCTGTATAGACCGCCAAACCCGGCGCCAACGATGACGACATCATAGTCGGTGGTCTTGTTTTCAGGGTTTTGTACAGTCTCGTTTGCTGAATCTGGCATAGCTATTTTCATAATCCGTCGTTGCGTAAATTAATTTGAATATCTCTGCAGCACGTTACGGACCTAGCCGAAATGCAGCAACCCAAAATCAATATGGGGGTGTGAGGGAATCGCACACGGTGTAGATCACGTCGAAATCACCAATTGTTGCAATTGTTTGATGCGCGTATGCGCGCCGGAAACATTACGTTGATCCTGTCTAAACGTCGTAATAACAGCCGGAAAACGATGTCATCATGAGGGTTCAATGGCGCTCGACACCTGTGTTGTCGATGCTCACGCTCATAATAATGTCAGCATCGACCTTGGCGTATGCATACGCACAAACGTCCAAATCAGTGAATGCGCCGCCAGAGGCGAGCGTTAGCGGCGATCCAAATGCACCCCGCCGACATTTCAGGGTGCGGCGCGCCAAACATCTTGATGGCGCGGCGGCGCGAGCGATCTATGGTGATCTCAAAGATGGAATTGCCAAGGGATACGCCATATCTGAAGAGGCGACGGCGCAAAATTATCAATCCTGGAAGCGCTATAATTCTGTGCCGTATCAATCATCGACGCATAGGAACCGTTATGTAAACAACTACGCCAATGCGAAGGCGTCTCGGTATGGCGCCTATGACTCGGCGGGAATACTGCCGGTTGGTTCTGTTATCGCCAAGGACAGCTTTGTGGTGGATCATAAAGGCGTAGCCGAGCCTGGGCCGCTTTTCATCATGGAAAAAATGGCCGCAGGCTTCAATTACGTCAGCGGTGATTGGCGATATACGATGATTCTGCCCGACGGAAGCCTGTTTGGAACGACAAAGGGGGACAATGCGGGGCGGGTGGAATTCTGCATCAGTTGCCATTTAGCGCGTGAGAAATTCGACCATTTGTTTTTTCTACCAAAGGAATGGCGTGTTCAGTAAGGCGGGGTTACGCGGAGTCTATTTTGCGAGTGCGCTGCTCGGACGTTTATTGGTGAAGGCTAAAACGACGGCGGGGATGACCCCGATTATCGAGATGATTGAGAGCGCAAAGAACGTGTCCTGGAATCCGCCGGTGCTCGCCTGTGCATAAATCATTTTTCCCAGGTGATGAAGCGCTCCGGGCCCCTGGATCGCCTCTGGCACACCGGCCTCGGCGAGAAGTCGTGACAGGATTTCCTGAGTTTCGCGGTTAATGCTGCTCGCCGACGACTGCATGGAGACAAAAGCGTCGCTGTGAAAGGGAATGCGGCGTTCCAGAAAGACAACGAGACCGCTGGTGCCCATTGCCGCGCCCAGCTGGCGCATGAAATTAATCGCGCCGGAGCCCTGGTTTATCAGTTCCTTGGGAATGGACTGCAACGCCGATGAATTTACGACTGGTCGCGTAAACGCGGTCCCCGCCCGAATCAGCAAAGTGAAGGAGACCAGACTCCAGAACGGCGTGTTGACGTCTGCTTGGGCCAGAAAAAGAAAAGCCAGTGAAAATGATATCAGGCCCGCGTAAATCAGAACCTGTGGCGGCAACGTGTCGGCCAAGCGACCGGCGATCGGGTACATGATTAACAGCGATAACCCGCCAGGTATCATCATCATACCCGCATCCATTGGGCTATACTGCTGAATTTGTTGTACAAAAAGTGGCAGCATGAAAGTGGAGGATAAAAAGGCGCAACCGGTGAAGAGGGAAATCAGCGCGGCGGCCGTAAATTGGGGGATCAAAAAGAGTTTCAAATTTATCAGTGGTTTCTCGCCATATAATTGGCGGAGTACGAAACATATCGTCATGACGATGGCGGTGGCGAAAAGCCCCAGGATTACATCTGATCCCCAGCCCATTCTCTGGCCATAACTGAACCCCAACATATAGCCGAAGAGGGCGATCGCCAGAAACGCAAAGCCGAGGAAGTCAAACTGTGGCGGATTTTTGGATCGAATTCGGCTGGGCATAAAGAAATTACCCAAAATGAAGGCGAGACTGACGGAGGGAACCGTCAACAAGAAGACGTATCGCCAGTTCAGGAGTTCGATCGCAAATCCACCTGCTGTTGGTCCCAGAGTCGGCGCCATGACCATCCCCATGGAATAGATGCCCATGGACATGCCTTTACGCCCTTCAGGAAAAACCTTGAACACGACCGCCATGGTGAGGGGTTGAATCACCCCTGCGGCCAAGCCTTGCAAGACACGGCCGAACATCAGAATTTCAGGATTTTGGGCCGTGCCGCTCATCGCCGCGCCAATAAGAAAAACACTCAGCGCCAGTGAATAGGTGTGGCGTTCGCCCAGCCATTCAATAAGCCACGCGGTGACCAGCATACCCGCGGTCATGGAGGCGAAGTAACCTGTCGACAGCAATTGCGCCTGATCCCGACCAATGCCGAAGGCGCCCATTATATCGGGAAAGGCGACATTGACGGTCGAGCTCGCCAGAATAGCGGTCATGCCGCCAAGCATGCAGGTGGCGGTCGCCAGCCATTTATAGACAGGCCCGTACCGGTCGAAGAGTGACTCGATGCTGTCGGCGTACACGGTTGTGAGCGAATCCCGCGTTGTTATCCGGCATTAAGATTTTGGGTGGAATGGCGTGAATTGCGGTTGCGCCGTCTCAAAGCCGTTGGTTTTGCGGCGCGTATCGGATCAGTATGAGCGCAAATTAACGATGGCTTCAACGCATTTATCGGCTTTTCGAGGCTTAACATGATTGCTGGCTCTCTCGGGTCCGCCCTCTATACTCGCCGCATGCTTGAACTCTGGATTCCCATCACCATCGCGGGCGCGTTTTTTCAAAACCTTCGCTCGGCGTTACAAAAACATCTGAAATCAAAGCTCACCACTGCCGGAGCGACGTATGTCCGGTTTTTCTACGCTTGGCCTTTCGCGCTGTTTTACGTCTGGGGACTGAACCATTGGGGCGGCTTGAGCCTGCCCGAAGTGAACGGCGTTTTTCTGATATATTGTGTCCTGGGCGGGACGACTCAGGTTCTGGCGACCAGCTTGATGGTCTGGATGTTTTCCTTTCGCAACTTTGCGGTGGGCACCACGTATTCAAAGACTGAAATCGCGCAGGTTGCGTTTTTAGGGCTTATTTTGTTGGGGGACACGCTGACGTTTGGCGCGGTAATCGCCATCGTGATCAGCCTGACGGGCATCATGGCGATGTCGGTCGCCCAGACGAAAATAACCGTTTCGTCCTTGTTTAAGGGACTTACGGAAAAACCAACATTGATCGGTCTGGCGTCGGGGGTGTTTCTGGGCGCGTCGGTTGTGCTTTTCAGGGGGGCGTCCTTATCCCTGCATCATGAAAGCCCGGTGATGGCCGCCGCATTCGCCCTGGGGGTTTCCGTTGCGTTGCAAACCGTCGTCATGGGCGTTTATTTGCTGTTCAGGGAACCGGGGACTTTTCGCGCCGTTTTGAAAAACTGGCGCTGGGCGTCCGCTGTTGGCGTCGCGGGGGTTTTAGGGTCAATATGCTGGTTTACGGCGTTCACGATGCAAAACGCAGCCTATGTTCGCGCGCTGGGGCAGGTTGAGCTTGTCTTCACGTTCATCGCGTCCATATTTTTCTTCAAAGAGAAAGTCACGCGTCTTGAATTTTTCGGGATCGCGTCAATTGTCGCCGGAATATTGATCATTGTTCTGGTGGAGTGACGCCCGCTTTCTCCGTTCACGATAGAGGATATCGATAGTATGCCGGGCCACAGACCGCCGAAGGCGTATGAAAACGCCGCGTTTCTGGACAGCAGCGACGCACGGGTCATGCGGATCATGGCGGAGTATCTGTAGCCGCGAAAGCGCCTTTGGGAAAAAGGCGTCGAGGACACGATTGTCTTCTATGGCTCCGCGCGGATTCTCTCCCGAAAAGAAGCGCAGGCGCGCTTGAATTCCTGTCGCGCGCAAGGCGATGCGTCCGCCAAGGCGATTGCACAGGCGGAGCGCGCGCTGGACATGTCCGCCTATTATGAAGCGTCGCGCGAATTAGCGTTTCGGTTGACCCAATGGTCTCGTGAATTTGGCGGCAATAGCGATGAGCAGAATCAGAGGTTCTCAATTGTAACCGGTGGCGGGGCGGGGATCATGGAGGCCGCGAATCGTGGGGCGACTGAAGCGGGCGGCCAGACTATCGGCATGAATATATCACTCCCGAACGAACAAAATCCAAATGACTATATTTCTGACGAATTGGCGTTTGAATTTCATTACTTCTTCATGCGCAAATTCTGGCTGGTGTATATGGCGAAGGCGGCTGTCGTCATGCCGGGCGGGTTCGGTACGTTGGACGAATTCACTGAAATTTTAACGCTGGTTCAAACAGGTAAGATCCTGCGAAAGTTGCCTATATTACTGTTTGGCACCGCCTATTGGGAAAAAGTGCTCTCGCTGGAACCCATGGTCGAGTTTGGTATGATCGACGACCTCGATCCAAATTTATTCCATGTAACGGATTCGGTCGATGACGCCTTTTACTGGCTGAAGGCGCAGTTACTGGAATGGGCTGTGGATCATCCGGGGGGCGGCTTAACCCGTGATGTGGAGAAGATCGGGCGCCAATAGGCGTTGTTGATACCTAGGGTCAGGACCTGTTAGTTTTTTGGTGCATTGGGCCAAATACTGGTTCGTTTTTGGCAGGAGGATCTGCTGATGAATGACTACTTCTGGCGGAGGCAAGCCCAATTGGATCGGATTAAACCGTACTTTCCCTTGTCGCATGGCGTTCCTCGCGTTGATGACCTCCGCGTGGTTTTCGAGGATCATTCATATAATCAAGCGAGGTTTGCAGGGGCGGGACGCACTGGGAAATATGGGGGAGTATCCGAAACTCTGTGTATGGTACTCAGTCCACGCGGTTGGAACGGGTCATTTGTTGAACCGTTCAGGGTAGAGGATAGCGAACTGGT
>JBLHZD010000152.1:0-9516 GCA_047631095.1 Alphaproteobacteria bacterium | reverse complement strand
TATTTTCTATCGCACTCAGAGTCAAGCCAGCATCATCGATTTCTAATGTAAACCTTAGATAGAAGTCTGATGGCTTGTGTCGAACACTACAAAAACTAACACTACCCAATAAGGACCCTCACTCTGTAATTTTTTGCCCTCTTTATGAAGAGAACCCCGCCATGAGCTATAAACTATCCCCTACCACCCCAGCCGGTGAAAATGTCATCGCCGCTGCGGCCGGATTGATCGAGACATTCCGGTCCCGCGCCGACGCTGCGGACCGGGCGAATGAAATTTGTGCGGCGAACTATACGGACATGCAAAGCTCTGGCGTCGCCGCCGCGTTTGTGCCGGAAGAACTCGGCGGCCTGGGCCTGCGTTCCATCCATGACTGGATTTTAACCATCGCGACACTCGCGACGGGCGACGGGTCTGCGGCCATTGCAATCAGTATGCACCTTTCAACCACGCGCGGCCTGGCGGCGCTGTATCGCGCCAGCGAAGCTGGATCAGCGCCGCACCTTCGGGCCAAATCCATTCTCGAAGCGGTTGCGAAAGGAGAGATGCTCATTTGCTCCACAACCACCGAGCGGGGCACGGATAACCTTCATCCCATCAGTGAAGCCTTGGCGTATGAAGGCGGCTGGCGGCTCAATGGCGCTAAACACTTCGTCACCATGTCGCCCTTGGCGACCCATGTTGCGACCAATGTAAGAATGCGCGACGATCAGGGCGACCACATCGCCAATGTTCTCTTGCCCATGGATACGCAAGGCGTTCAACCGCAAGGAGATTGGGACGCGCTGGGCATGCGCGCCTCAGGCAGTCAGTCGGTAAAGTTTGAAAACTGCCTGGTTTCCCAAGATGCATTGCGGGTTATCGGCCCCTGGGGAAAGTGGAGCACCCCCGTTTTGGTGAACCGCACCCTGGCGAATGCGCCATTGGTCGGCGCGTTTTTAGGCATTGCGGAAACCGCGTTTCAATATGCGTGCGATAGCCAGTCCAGCGCAAAGGGCGCCGCGGCGCGGCCCGGCGTTCATCATGCGCTGGCGGAAATGGAAATTTCCCTGGCGACCGCGCAAAGCATCCTGGCGCGCCTCGGCACGCTTATTGACGACTTCATGGCCGAGACCAAAGGCGGCGCGACGGCGACGTACGAGCAAGGTCACGAATTGATGAAGGATTATCAAAGCGCAAAATGGGTCGTAAACCGTCACGCCATCGAAATCGTCAGTCAGGCGATGGATTTGAGCGGCGGCGGCGGGTTTATGGCGCGCAATCCCTTATCGCGCTTGTACCGGGATGTACGAGCGGGCCCGTTCATGCAGCCCTATTCTCCCATCGATGCGCGAGAATACATGGGTAAAGTACTGCTCGGCGCCTACCCCGAAGCGTGAGACCGACGTTGCGGCGCCTTGTCGGCGGCCATCAGCCGATTTACGGCATGGAAGAACCAACACAAGACGCCAGACGTCCTTCGCGGAGCCGCGCCAGAACGAACCGACGCGGGAGGACTATCCACCCGCCACCATATTCTATAAATATAGATTGAAACTTTCATCGCTTCCCGAGAAGGCTCAAAAATGCTGACTGATCGCTATGACAATCCCCTGACGACCCAATCACAATCCGCGCGCGATGCCTATATTTCGGGGACAGACGCGATCTTGTCCGCGAATGCTGGCGCAGAGGCGTTCTTGACGCAGGCGATCAGCGCCGATGAGGGGTTTGCGCTGGCGCACGCCGCCTTGGCGCGGTCCTATCAGATATCCGCGCGTGGCGCGGATGCGGCGAAAGCCATCGCACGCGCACGTGAATTGACGGAAGGCCTCTCGGATCGGGAAAAGGGCCATGTCGCCATGATGGGTCACCTTATTGATGGCGATGGCCCATCCGCTTATGCGGCGGCCCGACAACACCTCTCGGCGTTCCCCCGCGACGCCGTAATCGCCCAGCCTTTAACCGGCGTCTTCGGGCTGATCGGGTTTAGCGGCGTCGCGGGTCGTGAAGCGGAGCAGCTCGATTTTCTAGCGCGTCTCGCACAATATTATGGAGACGATTGGTGGTTTAGCAGTCAGTACGCCTTCGCCCAGATCGAGGCCGGACAGAGGGATCGCGCCATGAAGACCATCGAGATTTCCTTGAAAGGAAACCCCCGCAGCGCACATGGCGCGCATATTCGGGCCCATATCCATTATGAACGCGGCGAGACTGAAACAGGATTCAGCTATCTGAAAGAGTGGCGTACGGACTATGATAAAGGCGGCGCCTTGCACTGCCACATCAGCTGGCATGTCGCGTTATGGACGCTGGAATGCGGCGACGCCCCCGGCGCATGGCGATTGATCGACGATTCTGTCAGACCGAACGCCGCCTGGGGACCGCCTCTGAACGTACTGACCGACACCGCATCCTTTATGCACAGAGCGGTGTTACTCGGTGAAACCATTCAACCGGAGCGATGGACCGAGATTGCGGAATTTGCGCAACGCCTTTTCCCCAACCCCGGGCTCGCTTTTGCAGACCTCCACGCGGCGCTTGCGCACGCCATGTCGGGCGACTCCGATGCGCTCCAGAACATTATCGCCAACCCTACCGGCTCCGCCGGCGACGTCGTTACCCATGTCGCCCAGGCGTTTGGCGCCTTCGCCCGCCAGGATTGGGCGCAGGCCATTGAATTTTTGACGCCGGTTATGTCTGAACATGAACGGTTTGGCGGCAGTCGCGCACAACGGGACCTGATAGAGTTCACCATGGCGGCGGCCCTCTTGAAAGCCGGTCGCGCCGACGATGCGCGCTTGATGTTGAGAACGCGACGCCCCAACAAAGCAGCGGCTAATTCTATCGCCGGTTTTTAGATCCTGATGGCGGTTTATTCGAGCGTTCGGTTTTTCGAGCTGGCGGCGCCGGTCGAAAACGCCACGGTTCGTTTGATATCAACCAGGGGTGTCCCGTTCAGGCAATCGAGGCCCAGCACATCCACTTCGTTCCCTCGAATATCCAAGATCTCGACATTCGACGCCGCGATGGGATTGGGCCGCAGCGGCGTCCGACACGCGAAGACGCCTAATTCTTCTCTTGCAGGCCGGGTCGAGGTTGCGGATCTACCTGGCCTGCGCAACATATCCCGACGCGCCTTTTGCAACCAATACAACACGAGCACATGGCTCACTTGCTCCAGACCGAAAAGCCCGTCCGCATAGTCTTGCTTGAGCACGAGGGTGCATTTGGCGGGATTAGCGTGCACCGTGCGCGGGCAATCTTCCAGCCGAAGATAGGGCGTAATGATCCGCCCAATAAAATTAAGCGCGGCGCCCTCATTCGAACTCATCGTCGTTCCCCGATCTCAATTCATCATCCGTCAAAGGCGCCACTGACCTGGTTTTATCATTCCTCTGAAACTTGCCTCTGACGTGAATAATATTGCGCAATTGATTTGTTTGATGCGGCGAATTTATATTCGTTCCCTGTCGGTTTTCCAGCAAGTGAAATACTAAAAGAGGGCCCGAACCAAGGGCGCCATGGCTTCTCCCGCCGAGAACCGCTATGTTTTCAATTCGGACGGTTACGGTAAACGTCGCCTCGAAGACAATGCGGCGAATGACATTGTCAGCGAGGCGTAAAGCCTATTCACGGCGCTTAATGCCGCAGCGGATAGGCATAAAAAACCGCGAACGCGAATGGCGACAGGGAAGCAGTTAATGAATCCGACCTCAGCGTTCGTTGAATTCCGAAATGTGCAGAAAAGTTATGATGGCGAAACCCTGGTGGTCAAAGATTTTAATCTTTCCATCGCGAAAGGCGAATTCGTCACCATGCTGGGGCCATCGGGTTCCGGAAAAACAACCTGCCTGATGATGCTGGCGGGCTTTGAGCCCGTGACGCACGGCGAAATACTTCTGAAAGGCCGATCCATCAACGACGTGCCGCCGCACAAGCGCGGTATCGGTATGGTGTTTCAGAATTACGCGCTTTTTCCCCATATGACGGTCGCTGAAAATCTCGCTTTCCCATTGAAGGTTCGCAAATTTTCAGCCGCGGATGTCGAGGCGAAGGTCAAACAAGCCCTGGAGATGGTTGAATTGCCAGGATTTGGCCACCGTCGTCCCGCACAACTATCCGGCGGCCAGCAACAAAGAGTCGCTGTGGCGCGCGCCCTCGTCTTTGATCCGGAACTGATTTTGATGGACGAGCCCCTGGGCGCTCTCGACAAGCAATTGCGCGAGCAAATGCAATACGAGATCAAACACATCCACGAAAGTCTCGGCGTTACGATGGTTTATGTAACCCACGACCAATCGGAAGCCCTGACCATGTCCGACAGGATCGCGGTGTTCGAGGACGGCGTGGTACAGCAATTGGCTTCGCCCGCCGACCTTTATGAAAAACCGGAGAATGCATTCGTCGCGGGCTTCATCGGTGAAAACAATCAGTTGGACGGAACGGTGAGGGAAGTTCATGGCGACGCCTGCACGGTTGCGCTCGATCAAGGCGGCATGGTGAATGCGGAGCTGGTCGATGCGGGCGGCGTTGGCTCTCGCGCGACGCTTTCCATTCGTCCGGAACGGGTTGAATTGTTGAAGGAAGACAGTTCCATGCCAAACACCGTATCAGGCCGGATCGAGGAATTGATTTATCTGGGGGACCATGTTCGAATCCGCATGACTGTGGCGGGGACGGATGAATTCATCGTCAAAATTCGAAACTCCGCCGATCGAAAAGTTTTGAGAAAAGGCGATGAAATGACCGTGGGTTGGCGGTCACAAGATTGTCGAGCGCTTGAACCATTGAGCGCATAGTTAAAGAGGCTCGCAGGATATCCACATCGTGTGGATTGATGCGATACAAACAGGGAAAACAAATGAAAAATATATTGTTACGATGCTCGACCGCCGTCGCGCTCGGAATGTTTCTTTTACCAGCGAGCGTAAGCGCCGGTGAAATTACGGTAATGTCCTGGGGCGGCGCCTACACCAAAAGTCAGGTTGAGGCCTACCACAAGCCCTGGATGGCGAAGACCGGCCACAAACTGAAATCAGTCGACTCGCCCAATCCGGCCGCGCCCATTAAAGCCCAGGTGACTGCAGGCAAGGTTTCCATAGACGTCGCTGATGTCGAATATTCAGACGCCGTGCGCTATTGTGACGAAGGATTGTTGGAGCCCATTGATCCAAAAACACTGCCCGCCGGGTCAAACGGCGTTGCAGCGGAGCAGGATTTTGTCAAAGGTGGACTAACCGATTGCGCCGTCGCCAACATCGTATGGTCAACGATCTTCGCCTATGACAGCTCCAAAATCACGGGCGACAAACCGACCACGATGGCCGATTTCTTCGACACCAAGAAATTCCCCGGCAAGCGTGGCCTGCGCAAGGGCGCGAAAGCGAACCTTGAAATGGCGCTGATGGCCGATGGCGTCCCCGCCGCCAAGGTTTATGAAATTTTGGGAACACCTGCTGGCGTCAAACGGGCGTTTGCAAAGATGAACAGCATCAAAAAGGATATTGTCTGGTGGGAAGCTGGCGCCCAGGCGCCGCAGCTTTTGGCCGATGGCGAAGTCGCCATGACAACCGCCTATAACGGCCGAATTTTCAACGCGGCCGTGACCGAAAACAAGCCGTTCACGATTGTATGGGACGGTCAGGTGCTGGATTTCGACCTGTTCGTCATCCCGAAAGGCGCGCCAAACAAGAAACTGGCGCTTGATTTCATTAAATTCGCGACCGGCACCAAGCCGCTGGCGGATCAAGCCAAATACATCGCCTATGGCCCTGCCCGCAAATCCTCCGCGAAGTTTGTCGGTATGTTCAAGGACGGCAAAACGAAAATGGCGCCCCATATGCCAACGGCGCCGGCGAATTTGAAAAACGCGCTGGTAAACAATTTCGAGTTCTGGGCCGACCGGTCTTCCGAACTTAACGAACGTTTCAACGCGTGGATCGCCGCCAATTAAGACCGTTACCATAACCGGGGCGCTAGTGCGCCCCGGTTATTCTTTCCCACCAATGAATTCAACGCATGACGAAGCGATAAGCGCGTCGGAGCGAACCGAAAATTAGTCAAACCGAAATCATCGAAGCCCTAACGACCGCAGATGGCGAGCCCTTGCAAAAAGCGCTTGCCCGGGCGACTCGTCATGCGCGCTTTCGCGCCTTTTTTCTGGTTGTCCCGCTCCTTTTATTCGTGATCGTCACCTTCGCCGTTCCCATCGCGCAAATGCTTTATTTAAGCATTCACAACCCCGTATTTTCAGATCACATGCCCCGCCTCACCGCCTATCTGGACGCCCATCCGGACGAAGGCGTCCCCGGCGAAGAGGGCTTCACCGCCCTGGCGCTCGATCTGTCGGACGCCAAGAAAAACCGAACAGCCGGCCAAGTCGGCACTCGCATAAATTATGAACGCCCCGGATCGAATAGCCTGTTCAAGTCCGGCGCGCGCACAGCCGCAAAATTTGAAGGCCCTCCTTATAAGGAAAAACTTCTGAAGCATCGGAAGGATTGGGCCGACCCACATTTGTGGAACGTCATGCAGCGCGCCTCCAAAGCCCATACGCTCGACTTTTACGCCGCCGCGCTGGACCTTACCCGTGATGCGAAGGGAGAGATCGTCCGGGTTGAACCGGAACGGCGTATATATGGCATGCTCTTCGTGCGGACGTTTCTGTTGTCGGCCCTGATCGCCATGTTGTGCCTGTTGCTGGCCTATCCCGTCGCCCATTTACTGGCGACCTTGCAATTGCGCTATTCCAACTTGCTGATGATCCTCGTCCTTCTGCCTTTCTGGACATCCCTGCTGGTGCGCACAACATCCTGGATTACGTTGTTACAAAGTCAGGGCGTGCTGAACGACATTCTCGTCGCCGTCGGCATTATCGGCGACGATGGCCGAATACAGCTCATGTACAATCAATTCGGCACGATCATCGCCATGACTCATATCCTGTTGCCGTTCATGATCCTGCCGCTGTACTCGGTCATGAAAACTATTCCACCGAGCTATATGCGCGCCGCGCGTTCCCTTGGCGCCCCCCCGATAACGGCGTTCATAAAGGTATATTTTCCACAAACGGTCCCGGGCATCGGCGCGGGTTGCCTCCTCGTCTTTATTTTGGCGATTGGCTATTACATTACGCCGGCCCTGGTGGGCGGCTCTACGGGCGAGTTGATCTCGAACCAGATCGCCTTCCATATGCAATCGTCGCTGAACTGGAGCCTGGCCGCCGCGCTTGGCGCCATCCTCTTATTTGGCGTCCTGCTTTTATATTGGCTCTATGATCGCCTGGTCGGTATCGACAACATGAAGTTCGGATAGCTCGATGGCCCTCCCCGCACACGCATCCACGGGCGAAAAGATTTGGCATTATAGCTATCTGATGATCTGCGCCTTGATTTTCCTTTTTCTCATCGCGCCAATTCTGGTCATCATTCCGCTATCCTTTAACGTCGAACCATATTTCACGTTCACCTACAAAATGATCACTTTTGATCCCGAAGGTTTCTCCCTGCGGTGGTATGATCAAATTCTGACCTTCGGCATGTCGAACCCGGATTTGCCGCGCGACGGCGCGTGGTGGCGCGATACATGGGAAAACGCGACCTGGCTTCACGCGTTAAAAAACTCGACCATCATTGGAGTCGCGTCGACATTGTTCGCCACGGTCATCGGCACGCTGGCGGCGTTGGGGCTATCCCGACCGGAAATGCCCTTCCGGCGCCTCATTATGGCCTTGTTGATCTCGCCCATGATCGTCCCGCTCATCATCACGGCGACCGGCCTGTTTTTCTTCTATTCAAGCGCGGGACTGGCGCATACTTTTCCGGGAATCATTATGGCGCACGCCATGCTGGGCATCCCGTTCGTGATCATCACCGTCACCGCGACTCTAAGCGGATTTGATCACTCTCTCAGCCGCGCCGCCGCCAGCCTTGGCGCATCCCCTATAACCGTCTTCCGTCAGATCATATTGCCGCTGATCTTACCCGGCGTCATATCCGGCGCTCTCTTTGCGTTCGTCACATCCTTTGACGAGGTCGTCGTTGTGATTTTCGTCGCATCCTATGATCAGCAAACGATACCGCTGCAAATGTGGAACGGCATTCGGGAGCAAATTTCACCAACAATCCTGGCCGTCGCGACCATTCTCGTCATCATTTCCATCGCGCTCCTGACCGCTATCGAGTTGCTGCGCCGTCGAAATGAACGGTTGCGCGGAGTCTCGCCAAGTTAGGCATAATCCATTGCTGATCTAATCAGAGCGGGCGTACATATAATTTACGAAAATTCCACGACGAGAACGCCTGTCCGCGCGCCAAAATAATCCGAAACCAAACACCGCGCCCATGAGGCCCTTATCCGTCATTGCGTCGCTGTAGAGCCGCCCCTACTAATATCGCCTCTCGGGTATTCCCGTCGGACTCTCACAAAAGAACCAGGATTCAAGACCCGAACCATGAAAGCACATATCGTACTCGCGCATCCCGAACCTAAATCATTTAACGCTCACCTGGCGGCGTTGGCGCGGGAAACGCTGCGGCGCAGAGGATGGGACGTATCCACCACCAATCTATACGAAATGGGATTCGACCCCTGCGAAGGCGCGGCGCACTATCAGGACCGTGTTGATTCTGATCGCTTCGATACGCAGTCAGAACAGCGAAATGCATCGCAGAACAAAACGATCCCACCGGAAATACGCAAGGAGATCGATCTACTGGATCAGGCGGATTTGTTGATTTTGCAATATCCGATGTGGTGGCACATGCCGCCCGCGATATTGAAAGGCTGGTTCGACCGTGTGTTTGTCTATGGCGACGTTTACTCGAGTAATCAAAAAATTGAAAAGGGCCGGTTCGCGGGCAAGAGAGCGCTGCTTTCATTGACCGTCGCCCCCAATCGCGCGGCTTACGCCTTTGATGGTCGTTGCGGTGAAATCAGCCTGCAATTATGGCCGGCCAATTTTTCACTCACCTATGTCGGCTTTTCAGCCCTTGAGCCACACGTGATCTACGGCGTCTCATCCGGCTCCCAGAACGCAAGGCCCGAAGATACCGAAGAACGACTGCAAGCGGCCCAGGATGATTATGTATCGCGTCTGCAACATATTGAAACCGAGGCGACACTGCCCTTCAACACCATGTCTGATTGGGGTGAAGACGGCCGCATCAAAACATCCGCGCCAGCCCACAGCCCGTTTATCCGCCATAGAGAGCGGCTGGAATACAATTAGGCTGCATCTGGATAGCGCCGTTTCTCGGCATCAAGGCAAGAGTCTATTGTGAAAGATGGATGACTTACAAAAAATCAGACCCGGCACTGTCGCAAGTTGAGCAACCTTGACCGGAAGTCAGGACTTGTTGAAACGGCCTTTGTCTTTCGTGGCGCGTTTCACCATCTTGCTAAAGCTTCGGTTTTTTGACCGCCGTTCGGCCAGCGTTTGGGTGTTATAAAATTCCTCTGCAATCAGTTTACGCCACCGTTGCAGTCGTTTGGTATCCAGTTCACCCAATTCAACCGCGGCTGTTACTGCGCATC
>JBLHZD010000151.1:0-9519 GCA_047631095.1 Alphaproteobacteria bacterium | reverse complement strand
GCAACGTTGGTCTCGGGTCAGGTGGTGGTAAGCTTTTGGCATCCTGGATCTCCTTCGTAAGAAATCCTCGATAACCCCACCTGACCTAGATGGCTCTCAAATTATGCACTTGGCTGTTGAATCCGCGGTTCGAAATATTTTCATCGATGGTAATTTTGAGTTGAATGTCTTTTCTCGACAATCGGTTCAACATGAGCGTTTCGACGTTGTCGAACATATTGCGCACATTCACGTTGTGCCGCCGGGGCTGAACGGTTTCGGATTCGAATTTTGAAAGGTCCAGAATATCGTTGATAATCGATAACAGTTGTTTTGCGGATATTTCGATGTCCACCAGGTATTCATCTTGTTTCGGCGTGGTCTCACCGCCGATTTTTTCTGGATCGCGCTGGTGAAACCGATGATCGCGTTCAGGGGCGTTCGCAGCTCGTGGCTCATATTCGCGAGGAATTCAGATTTTGTCCGGTTGGCGAAATCCGCCACGTCCTTTGCATCACGGAGTTCTTCGGTGCGATCGCGAACCCGTTCCTCCAACTTGTCGCGCACGCGCTCCAGCGCGTTTGTCGCCCGGCGGTTTTCGGTAACATCTGTGTAGACAGCCACGTGACCGCCATGCTCCAGCGGGAATCGTCGAACATGAATTTCCCGGTCACTGGACATGGAGAACGTTTCGTCGGATTTTTCCCCCGCCGCTGCGATGCGCTCCATTTCCCGCTCTACGATGTCATCAGGGTCGCCGGGGCCAAAGGCCTGGTTTGTGGCGAGGTGCTTCAACAGCTCCGATATATGCATGCCCAGGCGAAGGATTTTTTGCGGTTCGTACCAGAACTCGAAACATTTTTTGCTCCATACGACCAGACGTTTATCGGCGTTCCATACGGCGAATCCCTGGTCGATGGAATCCATGGTCAACTGCACGATCATGGAGTTTCGGGACAGCTCCGCAGTACGGGTGCTCACCAATTGCCGAAACCGGCTGGTCTGAATCCAGTAATAACCAAGGAGGCTGGTAATGATAAGGGTTAGCGCACTGCCGCCAAACTGAACCAATGTCCCGAAATTATTCGCCGGGCCGTTACGATAGTTTGGCATGATATCCCAGTGCAAATCCCATTTTGCCTGACCGCGTGTGATACGGATAATTTCAGTCAGGCTGGTGTTTGCAGGCGCGGCTAGTGTTCCGATAACCGGCTTCAGCAGCGCGTTTGCGGATGCTTCATTATCCCGTTCGATCAGGCGTACCTGTAAACCTGTGGGAATATGGTCACGGGCCAAACCAGCGAAGAACCCGCCCAGGTCGATCGTCGCGGCCATTACGCCTTCGCCGCCCGCCAGGTTCGTTTCGGTCGCGATCAGGGCATAGGGCCCGCCGTCTTTTGTTTGGTAGGATGGCCCCAGGATTACGTTACCGGGAACCTGGGTGGCGGTAATGGCGACCATCTTCATCGCCTTGTGTGTGGTCAAATCCGCGTTCAAGCGTAGTAGGCCGCTGTTTTTTGAGTTCAGCCGTACGACGAAACTTTCGTAATCGCGCGGCGCCGCGCGGGCGGGCTCGCCAATGACGGAGATCGGATTGGACAGCGCGTTCTCAAACACAATACGGTCGGTGCGCAGGAACCGCTGCGCATAGGCGACTTCATGAAAGGTGACGTCCGGGTCCCAAGTGCGCGCTTTATCGATCAGATTGACGAACTGATCCAGGGTGGGGTCGCCAATGCCGCGAAACTGCCCGGCGATGGCTCGCAGGTTCACCTCCGCTTTGGAAATCCAGAAAAGAACATTGTCTGTAATGCGAACGGCGTCAATTTTGCCTTGCGCCAACCATTCCTGATGAGCGGTCGCCTTTATGCGTTCGCCCTGCATAATGGAGGTGGCGACGCCTGTAAGGGCGAGCATCGCTGCAATAAAAATTGCGCCAACAGACCGAATGCCAAATTTCATCTACACGCTCGCCTTCGATCATTCCTGTCCTAATACCAATTGGCTTTAAGACTGGCTCACATATTAAGCGCATTTTAGATAACTGTAATTCGATCCGCGTTTCGAACCCGTTATTAACGCAAAATTCGTTGACGAATATCGCGGATTGGGCGCAATTCATGAAACTGGACCAGTATTGCAAACGCCGCTGGACGAAACCGGCGTTGTCTCGGTCTTCGTGAGAGACATAAAGACTCAGTAGAGGATATTCACCTGTGATCGAATGGACGCCGCCTTATACCTGGGAAGAACGCTTGAAATATACGCTGGTGCCAGCGTCCCTTTATATTCGCTATCGCGTCGCGAAGGAATGGCGGCGCGGTGAGCGGGAAATCCGGTTGCTGCCATTTCTGTCGGACCGGACGCGAATTAGTCTGGATATCGGCGCCCATAAAGGCGTTTACAGTTGGGCGTTACGAAAATTGTCGCGCCGCGTGCATGCATTTGAGCCAAACCCGAAAATATTCCCCATACTGGATCGCATTTCAGGCGCTGAAATTACGGCCTCGCCCATCGCGCTGTCGAATGAATCAGGAAGCGCGGTCTTTCGCGTACCGCGCCATCGTCGCGGCGGCTTTTCCAATCAGGGCGGCAGTTTGAGCGCGGTGAAGGTTTCCGGCGCATTTGAAGGGGTTGAGGTTGAGACCAAACGGCTGGACGACCTTGGCTTGCGCGATATCGGATTTATGAAAATCGATGTTGAAGGGTTCGAGCTTGAGGTTTTGTCGGGCGCTGCGGAATGCATTGCGCGCGACCGCCCGGTTATGTTGATCGAAATAGAGGAAGCGCATACGAAAATACCCATCGAGGACGCGCTTGAGCGTGTCCTCGCGTTGGGGTACCGGGGGCTGTTCCTGCATCGAGGGCGGTTAACGCCCTTGACGAACTTCGATGGCGACCGATTTCACCGCGACCCTAAGGTCCGCGAGGACTATGTCTTCAACTTCATCTTCCTGCCGCTCGAATCGGCCCGGGACATGATCTGACGACCCGTTGGACGACCGAACCTTTTTAGTGCGTTATGTAGTCGCGGAGGTAGCCGGCCTCTGTCTCCAGTTCCTTCAACCGATGCTTCACGACATCACCGATGCTAATGATGCCGCGTAATCGCCCGCCTTCCGTAACAGGCACGTGGCGAATGCGTTGGTTTGTCATCATTTCCATGACATCGGTAATGGAATCTTGCGGGGTACATGTTTTGACGCGCTGCGTCATGATCGCCGCGACGGACAGATCCAACAGGCTGGCACCGTGATTCGCCATACTCGCGACAATATCGCGCTCTGAAATGATTCCAAGGATGGTTTTCGAATCCTCGCTCACGACGAGCACGCCGATTCGTTTTAGCGCTAGTTTATGAATTGCGGATGCGATTGTGGAAGCACGGTCGATTGTTTCGACGGCGGTTCCTTTAGACGTCAATACTGACTGAACGTTCATGGACACACCTCTCTCGCCATTTTTTATGGCGACAAACATTGTCCCCGCATGTCCGTGTCCCAAACACCGTGCATGCAACTTCCTCACGGTAATTGTGCCTCAAAACAGGCCTGTTTGTAAAGGCGTGGCCATTTTGGCAATCACTTGATTCGGTGTAAAATACAACTTTTAGGGTGGGCCGCCAAAAGGAGAATGACTCATATTTTAGTGGTGCGCCAAAAGAGGATGACTAATGGGGAAATTCCGAGTAGTAAATTAGGCAGGGTTGGGGAAGATCTGAGGGAACAGTGCATGACTGAGAAGCGGCTTTTAATCGTCGATGATGAGCCGGATTTCGTGGAATATGTGGGTATTGTGGGCGAACAGCTCGGCTATGAGACCTGCAAGCTTTCCGATCCGACAAAATTTCAAGAGATCTATACCGAATTTAAGCCCGATGTCCTCGTCCTGGACATGGTGATGCCTGAAATTGATGGCGTTGAGCTAATAAAATGGCTGACGGCGGAAAAGGCTCAGGTCAAAGTCGTTATTATTTCGGGATATAATCCGCTTTATGCGAAAATGGCCGAAGTCCTGAGCGCGGCGGGCGGTCTGTCCGATGTGACGACGTTGCAAAAACCGGTGCGCATCAACACGCTGAAAGAAGCGCTCGCGTAGACTTCATACGCGCGCGGCAGCGCGCTTATTTTGCGGGCGATGTAAGCGACTTCAAGCGCTTTTCAAAGGCGGCGCGGTCCGGAGACGTTTTCGGAAGCGCTTTTACCCCACGACCCCATAGTTCACGCGCCGAGTTCGTATTCCCCGCCTTGGCGTCAGCCCCGCCGACAAACCATAACGCCTCGATGTTTTCCGGTTGAAGAGAGAGTGTTTTGCGCAACGCCTCTAATGATTCCGGTGTATCCTCATCGCCATTTGCGGCGCGCGCCGCCCGAGCGTACAAGACGAGAAGGTCGGTGTTGTCCGGCGCGCCCTTCACGGCTTTCGCCAAGGCGTCCCGTGCTTTTTCCGGCTTGCCCAGGACATTGTAGGACTGGGCCAAACGGGTCCATCCTTCGATGTCGTGGGGTTCGGATTCCAACCGCTCCGCCAGGCGCGCGACCATGCTTCCGATCATCGCCGAACGGTCTTCCGCGGACATCGCCTGCGCGTCCTTGATTTGCTCGGACGATGGGTTGGGGGCGGACAAGCCGCTGCTGGAACCTGCTTCGGTAAGTTTCAGGTCAGCGCCGAGTTGCGTCAATTTCTGTTTCGGGAATGGCGCGTTTTTGAAGTGCGCAAGGGCCTGGTCAAGGGCGGTGCGCGCCGCCGCCTTGTCGTCCAAGGTGGCGTAGGAGCGAATCAACCGGATCCAACCATCGAAGTCGCCGGGGTTCGCTTCCAGTTTCGTCGCCAGTTGCGCGACCATATTGCGGATCATTTCCTGGCGTTCTTCCGGCGTCATGTTTTGCGCGGCTTGCATTTGTTCTGCGGTCGGGCCCGGCGCCGGGGCGCTTACGGGGCCGCCGGATTGCGCGGGCAGCGGGGTCGGCGTGACGGCGGCGACGTCCAGGTTCAACGCTTTTGCGGCTTCAGCGATTCGTTGGCGCACGGCGGGAACCCAGGGCGCGTCGGCGGTGGAATCGCGCATCAAGGCTGCCCATTGATCCAGTCCCTTTTGTTTGTCGCCGCCCTGAAAATAGGCCAGTGCGAGATAAAACCGGGACCGCGCGTCCTCAGGCGATTGTTTCAACGTTTCTTCGAAGACAGTGCGCGCAGCGGGCGTTACAGCGCCGTCGGCGGCGAAGGTCAGCGCCTCGCCATAGGCGGAGCGTAAATCGGCGTCGCCGGATTTTAAACCGAGCGCATGGCCAAACGCGTCTGCGGCGTCGCCATAGCGCTGAATATTCATATAGGTGCGCGCCAACAGCATCCATCCATCGGCGTTTTCGGGATTTTCCTTGAGCTGGCCCGCCAGTTTTGTCGCAGCGGCGTCCAGGCTCATCGTATTATCGCGCTGGGTGTTTGCGGCGGCGCGTTCGATCCCGCGTTCCACGTAGGGTTGGCCGGGAATGTCGGGGGAGCCGCGCCAGGCGTAAAACCCAATCGCCATTGCCGGCGCCAACACCATAATCGACGCCGCAAGGCTCCTGCGGCCGCTCGGCGATGGTGCGATGGGGTCGCTGCGGTTTGCGTCGGCTTCCAGAATGCGTCGGGAAATTTCAGTCTTCGCGGCGGCCGTTTGCTCAGCGCTCAATAATCCCCGATCATAATCCGAATTCGCCTGCACCAATTGATCTTTATAGACTTCGACGTCGAAGTCGACAGCGTCCGGCGCGGGTGCGCGGGGGCGCAGCAGCGGCAGCAAAATGAATGCAAGCGCGGCGACCGTCATCCCCACCAGTATAATCCAGATTATCATGGTCGCTTGCCCTTACCTTTGTCTGGATGGTCATCAGGCGCTCCTATACCCTGCGTATTGTCACTAGGCGTATTGTCACCAGGCATATTATCGTCGAGCAGAGTCGCCAGACGGGCGCGTTCGTCGCCGCTGAGCGCGGATGGGATCACCGTTTCCGGCGCGGGACGGCTGCGAAAAAAGAAAAACAGGGCGATGAGCGCGAGGACGAAGATCGCGGGCGGGCCAAACCAGAGCGCATAAGTCGAGGCCTTCACCGGCGGTTTCAATAGAATAAAATCACCATACCGGGCGACAAGGAAATCGAAGATTTGTTCATCGCTGTCACCGGTGACCAGACGCTCGCGTAGGAGAATGCGCAGATCTCGGGCCAGGCTGGCGCTGGAATCGTCGATGGACTGGTTCTGACAAACAAGGCAGCGGATATCCTTGGATAAAACGCGTGCGCGCGCCTCAAGCGCTGCGTCGGCCAAACGCTCATCCGGCTCCACCGCATAAGCGGCGCCGCTGGCGAATAGGAATATCAGCATTGCAAACCGGGCGATCATTCGCTCAAGTCCTTGATTAGAGGAAGGATTTCAACCGTTAGGGTCTCTTCGGCCATCGGGCCGACTTTCTTGTAGCGAATACGGCCGTCTTTATCGATCAGATAGGTTTCGGGCACCCCATAGACGCCCCATTCGATACCCGCGCGACCGGATAAATCATGACCAATCAACGAATAGGGATCGCCCAGTTCGTTCAACCACGTAACGGCGTCGGTTTTTCGGTCTTTCCAGTTTAGCCCAACGATCCGCACGGCCTTGTCCCGCGCCAACCGCATCAACAATGGATGTTCGGCGCGACAAGGAACGCACCAGGACGCAAACACATTCACCAGCGTCAGTTGTCCCGTCAAATCCGCCGTTGAAAATTTGGGCTCGCCGTCTTTCAGCGGCGCCAGATCAAATTGCGGCGCTGGTTTGTCGATCAGGGCGGATGGCAGGATGCTGGCGTCTTTGGTCAGGCCAACGGCGAAATACGCCGCGACGATGGCGAAGAGCGCCAAGGGCGCGAGAAACAGAATACGCGACATGGTTTGTTATTTCGCCGGTTGCGCCGGTTGAGCCATTGGCGCTGCCCGCCGCACCGATGGCGCGCCAATGCGCAATCGTCGGTCGCTTAACGAAACGAAGCCACCTAAAACCATCAACAACGAGCCCGCCCATAACCAGGGGACAAGTGGTTTGAAATACAACCGCACGGTCCACGCGCCGCTGCCGTCGCTTTGTCCGATCACGGCGTATAAGTCAGCGTACCATTTTGAATACAGGCCGGCTTCCGTGGTTTCGGTGCCTTGTACGACGTAGCGTCTTCGCTCCGGCGCCAAGGTGGCGACGACCTCGCCTTTGTGGCGCACCGTGAAAGTGGCGCGCTGTGCGGTGTAATTGGGCCCCTGCACCGTATCGACGCTGCGCAGGGTGAAATCATACTCTACGACCGACAATGTTTCGCCGGGGCGAAGCAACTGAATAACTTCATCCTGCCACAGCGAGGCGCCGGACGCGCCCGCCACGGTTATCGCAAATCCGAGGTGGGCGATTGTCATACCCCAGGCGCCGCGCGGCAATCCGACCATGCGGCGCAGTACATCGCCGCTGCTCGACCGGCCCAGACCGATGCGTGTGGCGAATTCCAAAATCACCGCCGCCGCCAGCCAGCCGGCGAGCGTAAGGCCGAGAACGCCGAATATCGATCGTCCCCAGGAAATGTAGGCGGCGACGATTGCAACGACGAGCGTTGCGACGAAAGCGAATTTTAGGCGCGCCAGCGCGCCTGTTATATCACCGCGTTTCCAGCCCAGCATGGGCCCCACGCCCAGAGCGATGATCAGGGGGATCATCAAGGGAACGAAGGTCGCGTTGAAAAAGGGCGGCCCGACGGAAACCTTGCCGCCGCCGATCGCTTCCAGAAAGAGCGGGTACAGCGTACCGATGAAGACGGTCGCCGCAGCGGTGGTCAGCAATAAATTGTTTAACACCAGCGCGCCTTCGCGGCTGATCGGCGCAAACAATCCGCCGCCTTTCAGGATTGGCGCGCGCCAGGCGTACAAGGCCAGACTACCGCCAATGGCGATCACCAGCAGGAGCAGGATAAAGACGCCGCGTTCCGGGTCGGTGGCGAAGGCGTGAACCGACGTCAGGACGCCGGACCGCACCAGGAAGGTGCCAATCAGGCTTAATGAAAAGGTGAGAATGGCGAGCAGGATGGTCCAGGTCTTCAGCGCGTCGCGTTTCTCCACGATGACGGAGGAATGCAGTAACGCTGTTCCGACCAGCCATGGCATGAACGATGCGTTCTCCACCGGGTCCCAGTACCACCAGCCGCCCCAACCCAGCTCGTAATAGGCCCACCATGCGCCGAGCGCGATGCCCGCCGTCAGGAAAGACCATGCGACCAGGGTCCAGGGCCGCACCCAGCGCGCCCATGCGGCGTCGACTTTACCTTCGATCAGGGCGGCGATGGCGAATGAGAACGCCATCGAGAATCCGACATATCCGATGTAGAGCATGGGAGGATGGAAGGCGAGGCCAGGGTCTTGCAGAAGCGGGTTTAGATCGCGCCCATCGAGCGGCGGTGACAGGACCCGCTCAAAGGGATTGGACGTCAGCAGGATAAACAGCAAAAAACCGACGCCGATCATGGATTGAACGGAGAGCACCCGGGCTTTCAGCGCTGGCGGCAGATTGCCCCCGAACGCGGCGACCATAGCGCCGAACACCGCCAGAATTAGCACCCATAACACCATGGAGCCTTCATGGTTGCCCCAGGCAGAGCTGACCTTGTACAGCATCGGTTGCAAGGTGTTGGAATTTTGCGCGACGTTCATGACCGTGAAGTCGCTGGTGACGAAGGTGTACATCAGACAGCCAAACGACGTCGCGATACAAACCATCTGGACCAGGGCGGTGGGGGCCGCCGTCGCCATCCAGGCGTCGTCGCCCCGATGGGCGCCAACGAGCGGGACGATGGCTTGAATCAGCGCAACGGCTAGCGCCAAAACGAGCGAAAAGTGACCAATTTCGGCGATCATTGCGCTTTTTCCTTTTCGGAATCGCCCTTCCACTCACCCGCCCGCTTCAGGGCGTCGGCGACTTCGGGGGGCATATAGGTCTCGTCATGTTTGGCCAGCACTTCGGTGGCGATGAAAACCCCTTCAGGGTTTAACGCGCCAGAGCTCACCACGCCCTGACCTTCGCGAAACAGGTCCGGCAGGATACCCTTATAGGCGACCTTGAGCGTACTTTTAAGGTCGGTGACGATAAACAGGTTCGTGACGCCATCGGGCGCCTTATCTTTACTGCCTTCTTCGACCAATCCGCCGACTCGCACCAATAGGCCTGGTTTGATCGGGTCATCGCTCGCTTGTTTTTCCGCCAGATCCGAAGGGCTGTAGAAAAAGACGATGCTATCCTCAAAGGCGGTCAGTACGAGCGTTACGGCGATAGCCAGCATGATCGCGCCAGTCAATACGGCGTACAGGCGGCGCCGCTTTCGCATCGCCGCGCGGCTGCGCAAGGGGGTGCTTTCGCGCGTCATGGGGCGTTCCTCGGTTTGGTTTCGGTGCGTGCGCTGCGCCGAGCCGCGCGCAGCTGTTTCAGGACAAGCTCCTGACGGCGCGTATCCGCGATGGAGATAATCAATAACGCCGTCAGTACGATTAC
>JBLHZD010000150.1:0-9538 GCA_047631095.1 Alphaproteobacteria bacterium | reverse complement strand
GGCTGGTGGTGTCGAAGCCAATCAGGGACTCGATCATGTCGAGGCTGATAAGGGAAGCGGTTGAAGACGTCGCCATGGGTACGAAACTCTCTGTCGTGATAGGGTGGCATGATGGGTTCGCCATAATGCAGAAGGTCACTATAACGGCGCGGCGGCAAAGCGCTAGTAGCGTTTGACGGGGCCGGGTGAAACTCCGGGTTAATTTGCGGGGTTTAAACAAAGATAGCCGCGTGTTGCCGTTTGGGGGGCTCGCGGCTAAAATGAAGGGCGGCGAAGGCGAAGAATCGAGTGCGGCGCGGCGCGAAACGTCATTTGGAGCATGGGTTTGGATTCGGAAATAGCGGGCGTCTTATACACAAAAGCGCCGCGCGGCGATGCGGCGCCGCTTGTGTTCGATTCGCCCCATAGCGGGACGGTGGCGCCGCTCGATTTTGGCGCGGTGGCGCCGGCGGACGCGCTGCGGAATTCTCGTGACAGCTTTGTCGATGATTTGTTTCGCGATGCGCCCGATTATGGCGCGTATTTACAAGCGGCGTTGTTTCCGCGCGCTTATATCGATCCCAACCGGTCGCTGCGTGATATCGATCCGCGCATGTTGGAGGAACCCTGGCCGGGGCCCGTCACCGCCGGAGATAAGACGCATTACGGGCATGGTCTGGTCTGGCGCCTGTGCCCGCCCAATCATGAAATGTATGACCACAAATTAAGCGTCGCGGCGGTGCGGCGGCGTATCGACGAATACTGGAGACCCTATCACGGGCATCTGTCCGACGCGATTTTTTCGACAAGACAGCGTTTTGGACAGGTCTGGCATCTCAATTGCCATTCCATGCCCTCGACCAGTGCGCCGGGCGAAGGCGCCGTCGGTCAGGCCGATTTTGTGCTGGGGGACCGGGACGGCGCGACCTGTTCGCCGGGCTTTACCCATTGGGTGGGCGAGACCTTGCGCGCGATGGGGTACGTGGTGCGGGTCAACGATCCCTATAAAGGCGTGGAGCTGGTGCGGGCGTATTCCGACCCGGCGGCGGGGCACCATTCGCTACAAATTGAAATCAACCGCGCGATTTATATGGACGAAATTCGGTGCGAGCGACATCAGGGGTTTGAGCCGCTGCGCGCCGATCTGGGGCGTTTAATGGCCGGGATGCGCGACTACGCCCGCGACGCCATAGCCGGGATGTCCGAGGTTGATAGGGCCAGGGGAGATAGCGCAGGAGATAGCGCGGGAACTAGGGCGCGAACTGCTCTTTGAGGATGCGCTCTTCCATGCCGTGTTCTGGGTCGAACAGGATCGCCACGGAATTTTCGTGATCCTGTGTGATGGTGACTTCCGCGACGTCGCGAATCTCGGTGCCGTCGGCCACCGCGCTAACCGGACGCTTTTCGGCCTCCAGCACTTCAAAGCGCACCGACGCCGATTCTGGCAACAAAGCGCCACGCCAGCGCCGGGGGCGAAACGCGCTGATCGGCGTGAGCGCGAGCACGCCGGAGCCAATCGGCACGATGGGGCCATGCGCGGATAAATTATAGGCGGTGCTGCCCGCGGGCGTTGCGACAAGAACACCGTCGCAGATCATTTCCGGCATCCGCTCGATATCGTCGATGAGGATGCGAATTTTCGCCGCCTGGCGGGTTTCTCGCAGCAACGATATTTCGTTGATCGCAAGCGCGTTATGCTCATCGCCATTGATACAGCGGCACGTCATGCGCAACGGCGTCAGCACGACCTTTTCCGACTTTTCGATGCGGGCGACGAGATCGTCGGTGTTGTATTCATTCATCAGAAATCCGACGGAGCCCCGGTTCATGCCGAAGATCGATTTTCCCAAGCCCATGGATTCGTGCAGCGAATACAGGATGAAGCCATCGCCGCCCAGCGCGACGACGACGTCGGCGTCTTCGGTGGGAACGTGATCGTAGCGCCCTCGCAGGGCCAACAACGCCTCCTGCGCCTTGGGTGCGTTCGACGCGACAAATGCGATTTTTCTGTTGGGCATAATCAAAAGACTCCGCGAATTTACCGGTTGCGTGCATTTCTACTATACCGGCCTTATAGGAACGCGCCAACGCTACAGCGCCGACTCAGCAAGAAGAGGAAATGACGTGGTTACAAAAAACAGGACTTTGTGGATGAAGACCTTGGGACTGGTGGCGCTCATGATGGTTGCGATCATCGCGGGGGCCGAAAGCACCAGCGCGAAGGACCGCCACGCCGGGTACTATTACCCCGAGCCGACGTCGTTTGAAACCTATAAGGCGCGCGCGCGCACGCTACAGGAATCGAGCCGGCGAAACCGCATCACCTTTGTGACGAATTTAGCCACCGATCTGCTCAAACGCCCTTACGCGCCGGAATTTTCAATCTTCGCGAAAGGGGCGCGGGCGGAAAAACTGATTATCGTCAGCACGCGCGGCGACGCTTACGACACTTTGTATCGGGCGCGTGGGTTGCTCGCCCGGCTGACGTCGATCGCGCGGGTCTCCCCGTTGTTCAAAAAACATAAAGTCGACGATTTTTTCACTTTTCTGGACCTTTGCAAGCTAATGGGCTTCCGCCAATTGACGATAAGTGACGGTCGTCACTTCGCGCATCAGTTTAAAATAGAATAATGGGGGGAGGGAAAGCTGCAACTGGGGGATAATCATGAGCGAGGCTTTGTTGTTTTCGAACGACGCCTTTTACACGGCGTTCGCAACGCGCGACGTTGCGGCGATGGAGGCGTTATGGGATCGCGATGCGCCCTCGACATGTCCGCACCCGGGATGGGGGCCGCTTTTCGGATACGAGGATATTCTGGAGAGTTGGCGTGAATTGATGCGCAATGAAAGTGCGCCCAAGATTGAATGCCGCGCGCCACGCGCGCAGATATACGGCGATGTTGGAAACGTTATTTGTTTTGAGGCGCTGCCTGGCGGTTATATGGCGGCGGCGAATACATTCGTGCGCCGCGGCGCGGTCTGGAAGCTCGTACATCATCAGGCGGGGCCAACGGGCGGAAAACCGTCGGCCTCAGATCTCATCGACAATAGGGCGCTAAACTGACGCAAACGCGCGCCCGTTTAATTTTTGAAATATCGGTCAGCCGCCGGTGACGCTCATATGTCGATTAACCGGAGCGCTGGCTTTTCGCCGGTCGATTATGAAGTCGTGACCTTTCGGCTTTCTGTCGATGGCTTCCATGACGGCGGCTTTTATCGCGGCGTCGTCGTCGCTGGCGCGGAGCGGCGCTCGTAAATCGGCGGCGTCTTCCTGTCCCAGGCACATATACAGCGTTCCCGTGCAGGTGAGCCGGACACGGTTGCAGGACTCGCAGAAATTATGGGTCATCGGCGTAATAAAGCCGATTTTCCCGCCGGTTTCTTCAACCCGGACATAACGCGCCGGGCCGCCGGTGGATTCGTCCAGTTCCGTCAGGGTCCAGCGTTTTTGTAAATCACCCCGAACGATGGACAGCGGCCAATATTGGTCCTGGCGCCCGGTTTCGCCCATATCGCCCATGGGCATGACTTCGATGAAGGTGATGTCATGGCCGTTTTCGCCACACCAACGGACAAGATCGTCAATCTCGTCATCATTGACGCCTTTCAGCGCCACGGCGTTGATTTTTATTTTCAAGCCCGCCGCCTTGGCCGCCGCGATGCCGGACATGACCTGTTCGAACCGACCCCATCGAGTGATGGTCCGAAACTTTTCCGGATCCAGCGTGTCGAGGGAGACATTCACCCGGCGCACGCCGCACGCATAAAGTTCTTCCGCGTATTTGGCCAACTGGCTGCCATTGGTGGTCAGGGTCAGTTCTTCTAAAGCGCCGGTTTTCAAATGTTGGCCCAAGGATTGGAACAGCCACATGATATTTCGTCGGACCAGGGGTTCGCCCCCGGTTAGCCGTAATTTCCGGACGCCGAGATCGATAAAGGCGCGGCATAACCGGTCCAGCTCCTCCAGCGTCAGGATGTCGCTTTTGGGCAGGAAGTGCATGTCTTCCGACATACAATAGGAGCAGCGAAAATCGCATCTGTCCGTCACCGAAACACGGAGATAGGACACAGTGCGACCGAAAGGATCAATCATGTATTTCTGTCCAAAATATTCAGGTCTGTATATTAGACCGGCGATTGGCAGGAGAGCCAATAAAACTTAAATAGGGCGCGGTGCCGTCAGGATCAACGGCGCTTCGATGAATTGCACGATTTGCCGCATCGCGGTATTCCGTGGACGTGATTTTGCGGGCATCATATACAGGCTTATGGTGGATCAGATAGTTCCTCTGAATTCGGAATAATTGTTGCGTAGGCGGCGTTGCTGGTGGTGATCGTAGGGCGAAGATCGGTTTTTTTGACTGCAGCGATTATTCTGTGGCTGTCTGGAGTTTCATCGGTGCGCGCCGATGTTTTGACGGTGGCGGTCGCGACGAATTTTCTGGAGCCGTTGCGGCGCATCACCTTGGTGTATGAAAAAGAATCAGGGAACCGCCTACGCGTCGTTTCCGGTTCAACGGGCGGGTTGTACGCCAAAATCCGCAAAGGCGCGCCGTATGATGTGTTTTTTGCGGCAGACCAGGCGCGACCAAAACAACTGGCGGACGAGATGTTCGGGGCGCCGACATCGCGGTTCACCTATGCGATAGGGCGTTTGGCGTTGTGGGGCAAATTGGTTGGTTCGGGCGAGACCGTGGGCCCAACGAATTTGCGCGCGGGCGCATTCGATCATCTCGCCATCGCCAACCCCGCGCTGGCGCCCTATGGCGCGGCGACGATGCAGGTGCTTCGGGCGCTGGGTGTGGACGCTCATATTCAGAATAAATTGGTGTACGGACAGAATATTGGGCAGACGTATCAATTCGTCGCAACAGGCGGCGCCGCGTTCGGGTTTGTCGCCTTGTCCCAACTGCGCAGCCAAACCACGCCGCCGCCGAAGGGCGCTTGGTGGGTGGTTCCCGATACCTTACATACGCCGATCAGGCAGGATGTAATTGCGTTAACCGGGCGCTCGAACGTCGGGCGCTCAAACATTGATCACGCGCGCCGGTTTCTGACCTTCCTTCGCACAAACCGGGTGCGCTCGATGATTCAATCGTTGGGCTATGACGTCCCGGCGCTGGGCTATGACGTTCCCGCGCTGGGCAATGTCGTTCTCCCTCTGGGCCCCGGGGCGCCCATGGTCAAGAAACCGGCGGGCGGATAAGGTCCGGGCATGGAATTCGATTTCACGCCAATCTGGCTGACCCTGAAACTGGCGGCGACGACTGTGCTGGTTCTCATGGCGCTGTCGACGCCCCTGGCGTGGTGGATGGCGCGAACCGGAACGCGCTGGGTTGTGCTGGTTGAGTCTGTCGTCGCCCTGCCGCTGGTCTTGCCGCCTACGGTGTTGGGGTTTTATTTGCTTATATTGCTGGGGCCGGAAGGTTGGGTTGGCGCACCCTGGGTCGCCGTGACGGACACATCGCTGGTTTTTTCCTTCGCCGGACTGGTGATCGCGTCGGTAATTTACTCCTTGCCCTTCGCGGTCCAGCCGCTGCACGCGGCGTTTGAGTCGATTGGGCGTGATCCGATAGAGGCGGCCTATACGTTGGGCGCGACGCCGCGGGACGCTTTTTTTACGGTCGCTTGCCCCATGGCCGCGCGTGGTTTTCTGACGGCGTCGGTATTGAGTTTCGCCCATACTATTGGCGAATTTGGCGTTGTACTGATGGTGGGCGGCGCCATCCCAGGGGAAACAAAAGTAATTTCCGTCGCCATTTTTGAAAGCGTCGAGACGCTGAACTACCCGGCGGCGCATTGGATGTCCGGTGGGTTGCTGGTGTTTTCGTTTGTTGTGCTGGTCGGCGTATACGCGCTGAACCGGCGTTTCCCCATCAAGCTGAGTTGACGGGAAATGGATGTCTGACCTTTTTGCCAAATGCGCTATCAGCTTTCCGGGCTTTCAGCTAAACGCCAATCTGGATTTGTCGATTTCCGGCATTACGGCGCTGTTCGGCCCCTCGGGTAGCGGCAAAAGTACTTTGCTACGCTTGATCGCGGGGTTGGACCGGTGCGCGGGGAATGTCGTGCGGCTGGATGGGGAGGTCTGGCAGGATGATTCCAAGGGAATTTTCACGCCACCGCATCGTCGCCAATTGGGCATGGTGTTTCAGGAAGCGCGCCTGTTTCCACATCTATCGGTGCGCGCCAATATTGAGTATGGAATCAAGCGTAAGCCCGATATCGAACAGCGCTTTGACTTTGACCAGGTCGTCGATGCGTTTGATTTGCGTAGCCTGCTGGACCGGCGCCCGTTGCGTTTGTCCGGTGGTGAACGCCAGCGCGTCGCCATCGCCCGGGCGGTGATGACGCATCCGCGCCTGTTGATAATGGATGAACCGTTATCGTCGCTGGATTTGGGCCGAAAAGATGAAATCTTGCCGTTGATCGAAGGACTGAGCCACGATTTTGACATTCCCGTCTTATATGTGAGCCACGCCATCGATGAAGTTTTGCGCCTGGCGTCTCAACTGGTCCTGTTGTCGGACGGCGAAGTGATGGCGGCGGGCCCGATTGAGGACGTGACCAACCGTCTGGATTTACACGCTTACACGGATCGGATTGACGCTGGCGCGGTCTTACGGGCGACAGTTGCGGAGCACGATGCGCAACGGGGCCTGACAAAATTCTCGTTTCCTGGCGGCGCATTCCTGGGCCCAACAATCGATGCGCCTTTGGGGCAGGTTGTGAATTTACGTATTCGGTCCCGAGATGTCGCATTGAGTCTGGTTAAGCCGGAACAAACCAGCATCCTGAATATTCTGCCGGGCCGTGTGGTGCAAATCGAGGACAGCGGCGGACCGCAAGCGCATGTCTTGCTGGATGTTGGTAGCCCCCTATGGGCGCGCGTTATGAAAATTTCTGTGCAGGAACTGGCGTTGCGTCCCGGTTCGCCGGTATACGCCATGATCAAGGCGGTGGCGGTGGATCGCCGCAGCCTTGGCCGGGCGACGTCTATGGAAGCGCCGAGCCCAGAGTAAAAGTTAACTGAGTAATCGCCAAACAGTCGCCGGGGCCGCTTGCCGCTGCGCCCGCCATAGCCCATATTCCTGCCCATGCGAGACTATATTGTAAAGCCCAATCCACACGACCCCGCCCTGACCCGCCGGGTGAGCGGCACAGATCAGGATGGCCGGGAGCTTGTCACGTCTGTGGTGGTCGAACGACCGCTGACCTTATACTTGAATCGACGTGAGATCGTGACGATGATGACGATCGGCGATTACCCCAAGTATCTTGCGGTCGGTTATCTGGCGAACCAGAACATGTTGCGACCAGACGACAAAATTCTCGATGTGGAATATCACGCGGATCTTGAGGTGGTTGTCGTCAGAACAGATCAGGAGACTGATTTTGAAGATAAGCTGCGGCAAAAAACGCTGACGTCTGGCTGTGCGCAAGGTACGGCGTTTGGCGACGTCATGGAGAAATTTGACGATGTTGTCTTGCCGACGGACGCGACGTTGCGAACCTCGTGGTTGTACGCGCTGTCCAAGACAATCAATACGACGCCCAGCCTGTATCTGGAGGCGGGCGCCATTCACGGGTGCGTCCTGTGCGAGCGCGATCAACCGCTCATTTATATGGAGGATGTGGGCCGCCATAACGCCATCGACAAGATCGCCGGGTACATGGCGCTCCACGATATATCCCCCGCCAACAAGATATTTTATACGACGGGGCGATTGACCTCTGAAATGGTCATCAAGACGGTGCAGATGGAAATCCCAATTCTGGTGTCTCGGTCTGGATTTACGGTCTGGGGCGTTGAGCTGGCGAAGCGCGCGGGACTGACGCTTGTCGGGCGGGCGAAAGGGCGACGGTTTATTGCGTTGGCCGGCGAAGAACGCATCATCTACGACGCCAAGCGAGACGCCCCGGCGTCTGACGCGGCGCCGGCTGAGGGCCCCCGCCGTGACGGATGAAGGCTGGCTCCAGAAATCTGATACAACGTCGATAACAAAGACTGACCCTGGGTCGACGACCGATACCGGCGAATTGCTGGGCATTATCGACGCGGCCATTGATGAATGTGTGGAGTGGCTGCAAACTTGGCATCGGGCGATCATATGCGGGCTTGATCCTGACGCAGCGGTCGTGTCGGAACATTCCCGGTTTTTGTCGCGGTTTGGTAGCTGGCTGGATTTGAACCGGGATCAGGGATTATTGAATCAGTCAGCGTTTCACGAGTTGGAACGCATGCATGAAGATATGTATGCGTTCGGTCGGTTTCTCGCGCTGCAGGTCTCGCGGGGCAACGCTATTCCGTTGGCGGAATATGACGCCTTCATGGAAAAAATACGCCATTTCAACGCGCAGGCCCGGCGTCTGCGCGAGGCGTTCCGTAAGGCGGTTTCTGAACTCGACCCGCTGACAGGTTTGAACAACCGACAAATCATGACCTCCGTCCTCGCCCGGGAGCGCGAACGGGCGATCCGCACCAAGGCGCCGTGCTGTATCGTTCTGGCGGATATCGATCATTTTAAGGCGGTGAACGACGCCCATGGGCATGCGGCGGGCGACCATGTGTTGCGAACAGTCGCCGGGCGGTTCGTGGAGCATTTACGCCCTTACGACGATATTTTCCGGTATGGGGGCGAAGAATTCCTGATCTGTTTGCCGTTTGCGAATGAGGAGACCGCAGGGGAGGTGACGGAGCGTCTTCGGTTGTCTCTTCATGATCATCCTGTCGTATTGGCGGATAATACCAAACTGTCGTTAACCGCATCCTTTGGAATACGTTTGATGGACGCGGAGACGCCGATCAAGGAGACCGTTTTTCAGGCAGATCTGGCGCTGTACCGCTCCAAGGATGGGGGGCGGAACCGAATGACGATTTGGACGAAAGGGTTGGGCAATGGCGCCTAGCGTTGCGGGAGTGTTACTGGCGGGCGGGTTATCGCGTCGAATGGGCGGCGGGGATAAATGCCTGCGGTTGCTGGGCGGGCAGACGATTTTATCGCATGTGGCGGCGAGCGCACAGCCCCAAGTCGCCGCTTTAGCGTTGAACGCCAATGGCGATCCGGACCGGTTTCGCGACTATGATTTGCCGGTCATTCCCGATGTGGTTGAGGGCAATGTGGGCCCTCTTGCAGGAATTTTAACCGGCATGGAATGGGCCGCCAGCGCGCATCCCAATTGTGAGTGGTTAGCGAGTTTTCCGACCGATGCGCCCTTTACCCCAGGTAATCTGGTGGCGCGTTTGTTCGCCGCGGTTTCGGACAACAGCGCGGATCTGGCCTGCGTCGCGTCCGGGGGGCGCGATCATCCGGTGATTGGGTTATGGCCGGTTTCCTTGCGCTATGATTTGCGCAAGGCTCTATGCGATGAAGGTATTCGCAAAGTCGATTTGTGGACCGGACGATACCGTTTGGCGCGCGTTCCCTACACTGCGGACCCCTTTGATCCGTTTTTTAACACCAATCGCCCTGATGATTTGATCGCCGCCGAGACTATTTTGGCCGGAGCGACCAAAGAGACAGACGGTGCTTCGGGTTAGGCTGGTTTCCGAATTGTG
>JBLHZD010000149.1:0-9579 GCA_047631095.1 Alphaproteobacteria bacterium | reverse complement strand
CTCCCATTTTCGTGACTATGTCGTCTAGATTTATAGCTGTTTTCCGGGGACGGGGGGAGTATTAACGAGCATGTCGGTGACCGCCTGCCCCTCCCCCTCAGCAATCTGGCTGAACGCCACCTTCGTCGCCGCGGCGGTTCCTGCACCCCCCGTTCCGGTCGAATGACATATAGGATAAACCGCCGTTCGCAACTATATGGGCACCGGCTACCCTTCCGTGAGCTGGTGGGCAGGCACACAGGGCGACGAAACTGTCTTCACAGCCGTTGCAGCGTTGCTCTCGTTGACTTTGAGCCGGTCCGTGGAATGCCCTTTTCATCCTTTGAAAACATCTAAACGTGGCACACGGGGCTTATTTCTGCCAGAACTTGTATTTACCGGACACACGAACTTTTCAGCCATCGCAACATTTGGTATTTCTGAGCCAGTTGTTTAAGGGGAGACTGAATTTCTGTGCCACATTTGTCTATGTCATGGCCTCAGTCTATACCCTACGGGTCAATACACTGGGAACCTTGCACCCGTTCTATCTGCAGCAGCAACATTCATAACCAATTAGACTCTAGAGAAAGACTGACATGCTCATTTCCACCCACACCGAAACCGCCAAACAGACGGAAGCGATCTATATAGTCGACGACCAGCCTTATAAGGGACGAGAGTATATTGGTTCTGCGCCGAAGCCAGGCACGCCCGGCTACGGCCAGGATGTCGTGGGTGAAGAGGTACCCCAAGCCTATCTGGTGTTTCAACCGCCACATTCCGTCACTCGCCCACATTTTCATCAGACCAATCAGTTTCAGATATTTGTCGAAGGTGGGGGCACCGTTGGGAAACTCCGGGTCGATCCCCTGACCGTGCAATATGCCGGTGGCAATACGCCTTACGGCCCCATTATGGCGGAGGCGGAAGGCATCCGTTATTTCACTTTACGTCAGACCTGGGATTCCGGGGCTAAATACCTCCCAGCAAACCGAAACCTACTCGTAAAGGGACAACAACGGCAGGTCGTCGGCGTCCAAGAGAATAAAATGACGGCGAAAACTTCTAACGCAAATACTGAGACACTGATTGAAGCCACTGCTGATGGTTTGTTTGCACAAAATATCGTGCTTACGCCAAAGGCCAAATATTCTTTGCCCGACACGGCTGAGGGCGGCGGCCAATATCATGTCGTTGTCTCTGGCTCTCTCGCGCGCAATGGGGAAAACCTACCGCCACTGTCGGTAGAGTTCGCTTCATGCGACGAAGGCGTCGTCGAGATAGAGGCAGGACCAGACGGCCTGGAACTGTTGTTGGCGCGCTTCCCAAAAGGGCAAGCACCAGGAAACAATTAAGCGCTTTTTCTACCTATTCTTCGTACTTGCCTCAAACACACCTACATAAGGGTCCATTGCGGTTGGTGCGAGTTCGCTAGGGGAGTTCCCAGCGACTCGTGTCGCCTACATGATACGCGTTTCTCAGAAATCATGGGGGCGAGCTCGATGAGCAGAAGTCCTCTGCAATTTTAGGGGCGCCTTGCTGGTTAGGCAAAATCTTGTAGTTGCCTGTCAGGCCAATTATTATATTCAAGCAACTGGAACTATGTATTCCGATGCAATTCAGGCTCAGATTTGAGTTTGAATTAGGTCGGGTTGCCAACCGGTTGCTGATTTCCCATCATTTGTGAAACTCCGAGGGCTTAATGGCGGCTGACGAAACCAGTGTCGACGCCCTTTTTCGTCACTTCGGCCCTTCTTATCGTTGGTTTATCACATTTAACGTCATGATTGGCGCAATAGCCATGGGGCTGGCCTCCTCCATTGTTAACGTGGCTGTACCGGCAGTGATGGGAGCCTACGGCGTGGGTCTTGATCAGGCCCAGTGGATTTCGATTGGCTTCCTCGGCACGATGTCCGTAACGATGTTGCTGAGTTCGTGGTTACTGGAGGCGTTCGGACAGCGGGTTACCTATATAGGCACCTTGATTGTGTTTATCGTGGGATCGTTATTGAGCGCCTCGGCGCAAAGCATCGACATCATGGTGGTTGGGCGCGTGCTGCAGGGCGCGGCGTCCGGGGTGGGTCAACCGCTCGCAATGTACGCCATTTACCAAGTATTTCCCACTGACCGCCGCGGCATGGCGATGGGTCTTTATGGATTAGGAACCGTCCTGGCGCCAACGTTTGGGCCCGTTCTAGGCGGCCTGGCGATTGACACGTTAAGCTGGCGATATTTATTTCTCCTGCCACTGCCCTTCTGCGCGCCGGCATTGTTATTGAGTACGATACTAATGCCGTCAAAAAAAATCAGCCGACCCTTTCCCACCTTTGATTGGACAGGCCTTATTTTAATGTTCATTGCGACATTCAGTCTTCTCGCCGGACTATCGAATGGCCCACGCTGGGGATGGGGCTCCAACGAAATTCTTCTGCTCCTCCTGGGCGGCGGCGGCGGCACAGTCGCTTTTATCTTTTGGGAACTCCGCGCCAGTTATCCGATGCTGGACTTAAGTCTGTTTCGAAACCGCAGCTTCGCCCTGACCATGCTCGCGGGATTCGTCTTTGGTGCCGGACTCTTTTCATCTAGCTATTTCATCCCCGTTTTTGTGCAAACGGTGCAAAGTTACAACGCGACCCGCGCCGGGATGTTGTTAGCGCCTGGGGGCATGGTCATGATCTTATTTTTCCCCCTTGCAGGACGGATCACCGACTCCATCCCGGCGCATATTCCCATTGCGACTGGATTGATGATTTTCTCGGTAAGTCTTTTTCTGATTAGCGTTGTCGATGTTAATACAACCTTTTGGGCGCTTGTCGGCTTTACCTTGATCACACGCGTCGGGTTAAGTCTTGCAATTCCATCCCTGAGTGTTGCGGCGTTACGTGCGGTGCCGCCGAATAAAATTTCACGCGGCGCGTCAAGTTCGACATTCATTCGTAACCTCGGAGGAGGGTTTGGGATCGCTCTTCTGACAGCATTTTTCCAACACCGCTCGCGCCACCACGGCGACGCACTGACCGCGACGCAGACCGCCGCCAACACCACAACTGCCGAATTAATAGGCGAGGTGCGAGACCTTCTTGGATCAGCGGGATTTCCCTCACAAGATCAAACTGCCGGGGCCTTAAGCTACCTTTCATCCATCATTCAAGCACAGGCAAACACCTTGGGGTTTCAGGATACATTTCTTGCCATTTCCGTCGTCGCCTTTCTTGCAGCGGGCCCGGCCTGGTTGATCGGACATCGTCCACCACAGTCTTAATTGGGCTCGTTAAGGGGCTCGATACGAGTCCTTACATATCTGTTGGGCCTTTTCGGACGTAAACTCGATCTGGAAAATTAATGCCGTGAATTTAATGTCCAAGATTGGCATGGGTGGCGTCGAGCTTCTGGTCGACAACGGGTTTCTAAAACAGCACCAGGTGAATGACCGTCATGCAGTCGGGGCAGCCTGTCTCGCGGCCCTTGAGCAGTGGGCCGGAAGAAATAGTCGACTGGATCACGGGCATGATCGAATACATGCGTGAGAACAACTTGACCCGGGCCAAACCTCGCAAAACGGCGGTGGATTAATGGGCTAATCTTGACGAGAAGTCGTTCAAAAATTGCTTTCGAGCCAGACCGGGTCCTGGCAAACCGGCGTGAACCAGAATGTAGAAGACCGCAATGTCCCGCGCATCCTTGGTTACAATGGCGGAGCGGTCCGTTAACAAAAAATAGATCAGAAAGCCGCGGCAGGTCGTTATCAGAAATTTGACTTTCGCAACTGACTGGTAATTTAACCGATTTTCTTAATATAATTGAGGTTCCGCCGGAATTTCCGGCACAAGATTGTTGGAAATTTTGTATGTCAGATGAATTAAAAGCCGCTTCCTCGGTCGATGCGGTGATTGTGGGCGCCGGATTTTCCGGCCTTTATCTCTTGCATCGCTTGCGCAAATTGGGGTTTTCCACCCGCCTTTTTGAACGCGGCGGCGGCGTTGGCGGAACTTGGTATTGGAATCGTTATCCCGGCGCGCGTTGCGACGTCGAGAGCATGCAATATTCCTATTCCTTCGACGAAGACCTGCAGCAGGAATGGCCGTGGCCTGAAAAATTCTCGGCGCAACCCGATATTCTTGCATACGCCAACCATGTCGCCGACAGGTTCGAACTACGGCGCCATATCGATTTTGACACCGAAGTAAACGCCGCCCACTTCGAGTCAGGCAGTCGCCGCTGGAAGATAGAAACAGATTCCGGGGAACGACTGACCGCCAAGTACTTTATTATGGCGACCGGGTGTATCTCGACCGCGCAAACGCCCAAGCTTAACGGCCTGACGAGTTACCGGGGAAATACCTATCACACGGGCAGTTGGCCACATGAAAAAGTCGACTTTACCGGACAGAGAATTGCGGTGATCGGCACCGGATCATCGGGTATACAGACGATACCTGTGTTGGCGGAAGAAGCCGCGCATGTCACCGTCTTCCAACGTACGCCCAACTACTCGATCCCCTCGCGCAACGAACCGATGACACTTGAATATGCGGATTCCTGGAAAAATGGCTATCAGGAGAAGCGAGCGGAAATGCGCTATGCCCCAAACGGCGTACTGCGAGAATTTAACAATAAATCAGCGCTGTCCGTTAGTGAATCGGAACGTCAAGCGACGTATGAAACCCGTTGGAAAAACGGCGGTTCCGGGTTCGTGGCAGCCTTCAATAATATCCTAACAGATCAGGCCTCCAATGATTCGGCGTCGGAATTCGTGCGCAATCAAATCAGACGAATTGTGAAAAATTCAGAAACCGCCGAATTACTAGCGCCGAAAGGCTATCCCATTGGAACAAAACGACTTTGCGTCGATTCCGACTATTTCGAAACCTATAATCGCGACAATGTCGACCTCGTAGACATCAGCGACGCGCCCATAGACCGCGTCACGCCAGAGGGCTTGGTCGCCAACAGCCAACACTATACGTTTGACAGCATCGTGTTTGCGACTGGTTTTGACGCTATGACCGGCACCCTCTTCAATGTTGACATCCGTGGTACCGATAGCGTGGCGTTAAAGAAAAAGTGGTATGCAGGACCACGCACTTATCTAGGCCTGATGACGGCAGGCTTTCCCAACCTTTTCATGATTACGGGACCAGGCAGCCCATCCGTCAAAAGCAATATGATCACATCGATTGAACAACATGTCGATTTGGTGACGGACAGTCTTGTCCATATGCGTGACCAGGGTCTGGATTTGATGGAACCCGAATTGGACGCGGAAAACGACTGGGTTGAGCATGTTCAGGTCGTCGCCCACAAAACACTCTTTCCACAAGCCAATTCCTGGTACATGGGCGCTAACATCCCCGGAAAGCCACGCCTCTTCATGCCCTATATCGCAGGGGTTGGCGTGTACCGGGAAATTTGTGAAAAAATGGTCGCCGATGGTTACGCTGGTTTTCACTTCGAAGCAAAAACGGCGATCGCCGCTGAATAATTCATACCGAAAGTTACAGGACAGCCGCTTGTAGGCGCGCGAAAGTTCAGCGGTTCCCCTATTTTGTTAATTTTAAACATCAAAGCCAATGGAAACTGGGTCACATTATGTCTAATGAATCTAAAAACATAGAGGCGCCGCTGGCAATTGTTACCGGCGCGGCGCGCGGGATCGGCGCTGCCATCGCTCAACGTTTGTCCAGTGCGGGTTATGCCGTCGCCATATGGGATTTCAATGGAGACGGTGCCGCCGCAACAGCTGCTGAACTGACCGCTTCCGGCCGACGCGCAGTCTCGGCGCAAGTAGACGTGGCGGATGAAAGCCAGGTTAAGGCCGCGACGCAGGCTGCGGAGGCGGCTTTCGGTCCACCTTGCTTGCTGGTCAACAATGCCGGTATCCGTCACCGCGAACCTCTGGAGACTCTGGCCCGCGCAAGCTGGGACCGGGAGATCGCGACGAACCTTACGGGCCCCTTCGTCTGCACACAAATCCTCGGGGGCCGAATGCTCGCAGCTGGCAAGGGCGCCATCGTCAACATCGCATCAATGTCCGGCTCCTACGGTCAAGCGATGCGCGGCGCTTATACACCATCCAAGGCAGGCATCATCGGTTTGACGAGTCTTACAGCTGTGGAATGGGGAGGCCGCGGGATTCGATGCAACGCGATAAGCCCAGGTATGATCTCGACACCAGCCCATGTCGAGGCATACAGCAACGAAGAATTGAAGACTGCGCGGGAAGCAATGGTTCCTTTGGGTCGGATTGGCGACGGTGCCGAGATCGCGGATGTGGTCGCCTTCCTCGCGTCTGACGCTGCGCGTTATATCAACGGCGCCAATATCCCCGTGGACGGCGGCGTCACCAAGGCGCTGCTCGCCCTGATGCCGGTGCCCACTGCCAATGGCGAAATTGAAACAACGCTCGCCCAACTTGATTTGCGCAGCTGACGAAACCTGCGCCACCGGCCCTTACCGCAACAGCTCAATCAACGCCGATGCCCCATCAGCGTTGCGGAAATTATGAATGATCTCCAGGCTTGCGCCAATCTGCTGTTTGTCCAGGGCCGCGTGTGGTGCCAGCGCCCGATATTTCGCGTCGACATCGGCCCAGTCAATACCCAGGCAGGCAGCCCCTTTCGGCACAAAGACGGTGCTGGTTTCATGCCTCCCGTCTTTCGTCTCCAAGGTCACCGTCGCGCCTTGACGGTATTTTTCGACGTTCTTCACGGGCTCCGGCCCGATCTTGATAAGGTCGATCAGGCCATGGATTACTGGGTCCAAAATTTTTTTCGAGGACGCGTTTGCCCAACCAAAGTCCCGGTCCGCCGCACCGGCGGCCAGAAAATAGGCCGGGCTATGCGCCATATCGATCAGGTCTTTCGGATGGCGCGGACCGGAGAGCGCCGTCAAGCCAGGCCGAGAGGCAGTGATAGATACAATTTCATCTGGGGCTATATCGCCCGATCGCGCAGCGTCGGCAGCGGCCTGGGCGAACGCATGATACGGATGGCCCCCTGGCACCAGCTTCAGCGCCATGTCGGTAACTATATCCCAACCCTCGCCCAGCCCATCCAACACCTTTCCGCCATCCGACCCACCATAGACCTGAAAAAATCCTTTGGACGCTTCTAAAGTGTTCATTTCCCCCGTATAGCCCATTTTGGCCGCCAATACGGCCTCGATACTGAGCATCGCAGCCAAACCTGCGTGATATTCCCTCGCCACACTGGTTGACGCAGCTACGGACAGGCCGCCAATTGACGTCGCCGTCAACGTAATGGCGTGTGCGGTCTGTTCCGTATTTAATTTCAGTAAACGCGACGCAGCAATTGTTCCACCAAAGACCGCGCCCTTGCATCCATGATGTCCATGCGGATTAAATGTCGGTGAGATCGCTTCACCAATTCGCCCCGCCGCCTCATACCCCGTAACGATCGCAGCCAGTATATCCTTGCCCGACGCACCTGTCCTTTCTGCGACAGCCAAGGAAACCGCGGTGAGCGGCGTGCCAGCATGGACAATATTACGCAAATCGCTGTCATCGGATGCGGCGGCGTCACTCATCATCGCGTTGACGCGGGCGGCGCTGACCAGCGGTAATTTTGGTCCGGGATCAAACCAGATCGAAGCCTCGGGCGCGCCGCCACGGGCTTTCGCAAGATCACGAACAATTTGCGCCGACGAAATATTCACGCCATAGGCCGCACTGGCCAGCGTACTAGATATAATCATCGCAGCGTGGTCAATCGCCTGGTCAGGCAGATCGTCAAACTGAGTGTTTAACAAGCTTTCGGCCATCGCTTCTGCAATCGTCATGTGAATTAACCCTTTTTATTGTCACGGCAACAGCCCGCTTGGATATATATTGCCACTCATGTAGGAATATCGCCAATCACTGTCGTTCGATACATGTGACACGTATAATCTGGATTGTAGGGCACCGGGTTGTGCATGATGCACCGGTTTTCCCAAAACATGAGATCATATGGCGAAATGTGTTGATCCTGATTGATGCAAATTCCGATGTCCAACAGCCCGCAATGCAGAAAATTGGCCTGTTCATCGCCATTGCGTCACGAAAGAGCGGCGCCGATGACCTCGGCACCCAAAACTTCAAATTTACTGAACTCCATTAAGATCTCCTGTTCAGCCAATGCTCACATCGTTCAAAGCGACGGAACCCAATGGTAGGATTCAGGGAGCATCAAAGCCAAGACCGGTTTCATAGGTAGCGTATGCTCTTGTGTCCGTACGCCGTTTGACGCCACCCGGTCGCGACCGTAACTTGAGGAAATGCCTATCCACATTCATTTCGGTGATCGTATGAGCTTCATGAACCGTCTTGCCGAAGGTTATGGCTTCACTCCCATGACCGCGAAAACGACAAAAGCAGACCCACGACTGCACGTCGACACGGGACCCCAGGATAACCATCTGGTATCCATTGAAGCCAGTAGGTGGTTTTTGTATTAAGGCGTAAAGTCGAAACTGCGCTCCAGCGCTAGATAAAAAGATAAATAAAGGACCGTGCGTTCACCTATAGGACGCACTATTGAAGGAGAACAAGATCATGGGGAATATTCCAATAACCATCGCGACAGGTGACTATGACCGAACGAGACCGATTCGAGACGGACGAGTGTCAGTCGAAGGTTGCGACATTACACATCTGTCGATGAACTCCAGCGAAATTTTCTTTCGCGCCATCCGACATCAGGAATTTGATGTCTGCGAATTGTCGTTCAGCAATTACATGACTCAAAAACAACGCGGCGTCGCCGGTTATATCGCCATCCCCGTGTTTCTATCGCGCATCTTCCGCCATTCTGGTATCTACATCCGTACTGATCGCAACATCGACAAACCCGAGGATTTACGTGGTCGAACCGTTGGTGTTCAGGAATACCCGATGACGGCAGCGGTCTGGCAACGCGGAATGTTGCAAGACGAATACGGCGTCGCGCCCGGCGACATAAGCTGGCGCACCGGCGGAATGGAACAAGTTGGTCGCGCCGAACGGGCACCGTTCACCCCGCCAGCCGGAGTCGACGTTACGCCAATCCCCGCAGACAAAACGCTCTCCACGATGCTTGCGGACGGCGAACTCGACGCTTTGATCACCCCTGGCGCGCCCTCCAGCTTTGAACGAGGAGCGCCAAATATCGGCCGCCTGTTTCCCAATTACCGTGAGGCCGAGCAGGCCTATTACGCCAAAACCGGATTACACCCGATCATGCATCTCGTCGCCGTGCGAGAAAGCCTCGCCGAGCAATATCCCTGGCTGTGCGCCAGCTTGTACAAAGCTTTTCGCGACGCCAAAAAATTGGCCATCGCAGATCTTGAAAACCTCGGCTCTCTCTCGATTATGCTGCCTTGGGTCGGATCCGAGCTAAAGGCGACCCGCGCACTGCTGGGTGATGATTTCTGGCCGTATGGCGTGGACGAAAATAAAAAGGATATTGACGCCTTGATCCGCTATTCTTTTGAACAAGGCCTGACCGAGCGGCGTCTTGATGTTGAAGAGTTATTCGCCGCCACGACCTTCGAGTACGCCAAAATTTAATCCGTCGTCGCCAAGGCTCCCCATGAGGCACCGTCGTGAACGAATGGAGCGCT
>JBLHZD010000148.1:0-9654 GCA_047631095.1 Alphaproteobacteria bacterium | reverse complement strand
CAAATCAGCCTGGGTTGAAAATGCACACTGGAAACGCCGGTGGATTGCGTCTCGAGGTCGATGGTCAGACCGCGCCGTCCATCGGACCAAAAGGCGCGGTGCGCCGTGATGTGGCGTTGAACCCCGAAGCGTTGAAAATTGGCGCTACTGGCGGTTAACGGTTCCGCGGGAGACTAGATTTTATCCGGGACTTGAATTTTTGTTCCGGGAACCGCACATTCCCGACTTTCCACCGATCTAAACCTCCACCGATCTAAACCAATGAAACGGGAGCCGATGGCGAGTCTTCAACCAGTGCGTGGCACGCACGACCTTTTACCGGAATCAATGCGCGCCCACCGCCACGTCTCGGAGGCGGCGCGCAACATCGCCGCCCGCTATGGCTTTGATGAGATGGCGACGCCCATATTCGAGTTTTCACAGGTGTTCAAAAGGACCCTGGGCGATACCTCGGATATCGTCACCAAGGAAATGTATACGTTTACGGACAAGGGAGGCGAGGAAATTACCCTTCGCCCGGAAAATACCGCAGGCGTTGCGCGCAGTTTTATATCCGGTGGTCTGGCCCAAAGCGCACCGCTGAAGTTTTTTTATTCAGGCCCAATGTTTCGGTACGAACGACCTCAAAAAGGACGGTTGCGCCAATTTCACCAAATCGGCGTCGAATTAATTGGCGTCGCGGGCGTGCAGGCGGATTTGGAAGTTATCGCGTGCGGCGCCCGTATTCTTGATGAACTGGGCGTCCTCGGCAAAACACAACTGGAGCTCAATACGCTTGGCGATGTTGAAAGCCGCTCGCGATACCGTGACGCGCTGGTTGCGTATCTGGAAAAGCATCTGGATGCGCTGTCCGCTGAAAGCCGCGAACGGTTGACGCGAAACCCGCTGAGAATACTCGATTCCAAGGACGAGGGAGATCGCCGCGTAATCGCAGATGCGCCGATCTTCACAGCGTTCCTGAATGCGGAAAGCAGCGCCTTTTTCAACGATTTACAATCCGGCCTAAAAGAATTGGGGATTGAGTATACCTTGAACCCGCGACTGGTGCGGGGCCTGGATTACTATTGCCACACTGCATTTGAATTCACGACGACAGAACTGGGCGCCCAAGGCGCCGTAATCGCTGGTGGTCGCTATGACGGATTGATCGGGATGATGGGCGGCGCGCAAACGCCGGGCGTCGGTTGGGCCGGGGGCATTGAACGGCTTTCAATGTTGAGCGACGACGCGCCAGCGGCGCCGCGTCCAATCGCAATCGTTCCCATTGGCGCGGAGCCGCGAGAGGCCGCATTTCGACTGGCTGAAACCCTGCGGCGCGATGGATACCGGGTTGATCTGGGATATAGCGGCAATCTTTCCAAGCGTATGAAGCGGGCGAATAAACTGGGCGCATGCGCTGCGGTGCTTTTGGGCGAGGATGAATTGGCGCGGAATGAAGCCACGGTTCGTCATATGGACAGTGGCGAACAGGACGCCGTCTCGCTCGATTTATTATCCGAGGCGCTCTCGCGCTATAAACAGACATAATCCAGCTCATCATCTGGGCCGGACAACGATAGGGTTGGTTATATGACCGCGACGGCGAAAAGCCCGGTCTCCTTATTCGTCGTTGGCGCGAACCATTTGTCCAGCCCGGTCGGGTTGCGGGATCAGATATTTGTTGATGACGCATCGGCCCCATTGATGCTGGACCGATTGCGTCGCACCGGGATTGCGCAAGCCGTTATCTTGTCAACTTGTGACCGTGTCGAAATACAAGGCGTGGCAAAGGACACTGACGCTGCAATTAGCGCAGTTCGCACGATGTTCGCCGAGCGCGCCCAAGCGGACGCCCAGGCCCTTATTGAACAGGGCGATGATCCTTTTTACCACATGACGGGTCTGGCGGCGGTTAGGCAAATTTTTGCGGTGGCGTCGTCCTTGGACAGTCAAGTGATTGGCGAACCGCAGGTTCTGGGGCAGGTGAAGGAAAGTCACGGATTGTCGCGGTCTCACGACATGGTCGGCCCGGAACTCGAGAGTGTTCTGCAATCCGCGTATAATGTGGCCAAGCGCGTGCGAACAGATACAGTGATTGGCCGTCGTCCGGTTTCAATCGCCGCTGCGGCGGCGCAATTGGCGCGCGACGTTCATGGCGACCTGTCGCGCATAACGGTGCTGGTGTTGGGGCTTGGCGATATGGCGAATATCGTTGCAGATTATTTGCGCGATGCGGGCGCGGGCCAAATGCTGCTTTCCGGCCCGTCGCGCCGGACAGAGGCGACCGCGCGCCGACAGGGTCGGACCTATGTCGCATTTGATCAACTGGAGGCGGGGCTGGCGCAATCCGACGTCGTTGTCTCCGAAGCGGGAACGGGGCGCTATCTGATCCCCGCCGAGATGATGGCGGCGGCGTTGAAAACGCGACGCCGACAGCCGGTGCTTTTAATCGACGTTGGCGCCCCGCCGGATATTGATCCCGCGACACAGGCGCTGGATGGAGCCTTTCTATACGCCCTTGATGATTTGGAATCGGTCGCGATGCAGGCGCGTCAGGAACGCGGCGCCGCGGCCAAAGAGGCTTGGGAAATCGTGGATGACGCGGTGGCGCGGTGGTCGCGAAAATCACAAGGCGAGGCGGCGACGCCCGCTATTATCGCGTTACGGTCCCAATTCGAGGCGACGCGGCAAACGGTGCTCGCTGAAAACCCCAATGCTGGCGCTGAGGAGGCGACCCGACTATTGATTAACAGGTTGTTGCATGCGCCTAGTCGCGCTATGCGCGACGCTATTGAAGAGACGCCGGTTGACGAACAAGAATCAAAAACCATGATGGATTGGGTGCGCCGAACGTTCGGTGGTAATGCGCCGGATCGCGAAGGATGAAGGTATGAACGTAGCGGAGAAGCTCGACAATTTAATAAGGCGTCATGACGAATTGTCGGCGCTGATGGCGTCTCCGGACATGAAACCAGGCGACTTCGCCAGCCTGTCGAAGGAATACGCGGAGTTAACGCCGATCGTCGAAAAAATTAAGCAATTGAGCGCCGTCGAGTCTGAAATCGATGATTTAAACGAGATCCTCCAGGATGGGGATAGCGACGCCGAGATGAAATCGATGGCGCAGGAAGAAGTGCTCGGTTTGAAAGCGCGTTTGCCGAAGGTCGAGCGTGAGCTGCAAGTCATGTTGTTGCCAAAGGATGCGGCGGATGAAAAGAACGCCATCCTGGAAGTTCGCGCGGGCACCGGGGGTGACGAGGCGTCGTTGTTCGCGGCGGATTTATTTCGAATGTATCAGCGATACGCGGACCTTCATGGTTGGCGATTCGAGCCGCTATCGGTGAGTGACACCGGGTTGGGCGGATATAAGGATGTCACCGCGCTGATATCGGGGCGCGGCGTGTTTGCGCGGTTAAAATTTGAATCAGGCGTTCATCGTGTGCAACGGGTGCCAGAGACCGAGTCGAGTGGACGGATCCACACATCAGCGGCAACCGTGGCGGTGTTGCCGGAAGCGGAAGAGGTGGATGTGACAATCGAAGACAAGGATTTGCGGATCGACATTTTTCGCGCAAGCGGCCCGGGTGGACAATCGGTAAATACCACCGATAGCGCGGTTCGTCTCACCCATTTGCCAACCGGGATCGTCGTTTCGCAACAGGATGAAAAGTCACAGCACAAAAACAAGGCCAAGGCGATGAAGGTGCTGATGGCGCGCTTGTACGAGCATGAACGCTCCCAGATTGACGCGGAGCGGGCGGCGGACCGTAAGAGCCAGGTGGGCAGCGGCGATCGCTCCGAACGCATTCGGACCTACAATTTTCCGCAAGGTCGGGTCACGGATCACCGAATCAATCTGACGCTCCATAAAATCGACAAGATTTTAAACGGAGAGGCGCTTGATGAGGTGATCGATCCGTTGATCGCCGAAGATCAGGCGGCGCGATTGTCGGCGATACAATAATAATTCGATCCGTGTTCGATGATGCGGCGGGGCCCATGGCGAGTGTAAAAGAATGTCTGGATGAAGGCGTGGCGGTTCTTGGCGTGGCGCGGATCGAATTTCCACGCATGGAGGCGCGCCTGTTGCTTGCTCATGCATCCGGGTTGAGCGTGACGACGCTGCTTGGATATCCGGAGCGTATGGTCGAAAATCACGCGGTGTTTCTTGATCTGATCCAACGGCGTGCAGCGCGGGAGCCAATTGCGCATTTGGTGGGCTATCGGGAATTCTGGAGCATGCCTTTTAAAGTGACGCCCGACACGCTTGTGCCGCGGCCGGACACCGAAACAGTCATTGAGGCGGTTTTGAAATTCTATGCGGATAAGCCGCCGCCGGGCCGCGTGCTGGATTTTGGAACCGGTACGGGATGTTTGCTGTTGACGCTGTTGTCTGAATTTCCATCGGCGAACGGCGTTGGCGTCGATGTCTCGCCCAACGCGATTCGGGTTGCGCAGCAAAATTCGGCGGCGCTGGGTTTCGACGGCGCTGCGGTGTCGTATGGCCGCCGAGCGACATTTGTCGTCAGCCACTGGGGGGATGCGCTCTCCGGAAAATTTGATCTTATTGTTTCCAATCCGCCATACATCCCGTCGGCGGAAATTGACGGGCTTGAAAAAGACGTCTCGGCGTTTGAACCGCGACTCGCCTTGTCTGGCGGCGAAGATGGTCTGGCCGCTTATCGTTTGCTCTTGCCGACATTAGCGAAGTTGTTGTCGCCGCACGGCGTCGTTGTGCTTGAATTTGGCGATGGACAGGCGGACGCTGTTTCTGCGCTTGTGCGGGACTCCGGGATGGCGATTGTTTCCGTTCACGCAGATTTGGGCGGGTGGGAGCGTTGCGTCGTTTGTCAATTATAAGTGGGCGACGGTATGTTAAATAAAGGGTTGGTTTGTCATTAAGAAGCGGTTAACATCCATACATTGATGATGAAGTCATGGATGGACTTGGCGCTAGGGAAGCGCGTCATCAAAATCTCGGTATAGATGACTGTTTGGCTTAGAAGCCACTCGCGGGCGTGCGCCCAGCAAAGGCCGAGTTAATATTCGTACCACATAACGTGATGGTGTCATGAGACAAGGACAAAGTTCCAAACGGTCGCGAGGCCGTAGTAATAATAGCGGGCGGCGAAATACGAGCCCCCGTAACAATAATTTTGATAGCAACGGCCCGAGTGTCCGTATTCGCGGTTCTGCGACGCAAGTCTATGAGAAATATCTCCAGCTTGCGCGAGATGCGATGGCGGCCAGCGACCGGGTCATGGCGGAAAATCTGTTTCAACATGCGGAACATTACCTCCGCATTTTGAACGCGGATCGTGAAGAATCCCAGGCTAACCGGGAGCAGGCTAGCCGGGATCAAGCGCCAAATGACCAGCCGTCTCGCGACGGAAATGGCGAAGGCGCGCGGGAAAATAACGCCCGACAACAATCTAACAATGCGACCAGACGCCCCCCAAGAGAGGCGGGTCAACCGGAGGCTGCTTCTCCGCCCCTGGCTCAGGAAAGCAATGCTGAGGATGACAGAGATCCTAAGGATCAATTGCCCCAGTTTCTCGTCCGTGACGATGTGCGGGAAAAAGCGCCGCCCCGTCGGCGGGTTCGTCGTCCTCGCGTCGCTGCGGAACAAAATACCCAGCCTGTAAAGGACGAGACATCTTCAGTCGACGTACCGTCAGACGACGCGCCAATGGCGGAAGCGGAAGTCATTGAAGCGACGGTTGTGGAAGTTGTTGTTGAGACGCCGGAAATCGTACAGCCGGAAAATGAGGCTATCGTCGAAGACGCGACGCGCGCGGCGGGCGACTAGTTACAGCGTTCGCTCTAGGAATGTCACTTGGAGAAGTGCGATGTCGCGGAATTCGCCGTTAGGCGAGTTCGATAGTGTCGTTTATTTCGATGGGGCCATCTTTCACGACCTCGGCGTATACACCGGTGATGGTGTGCCCAAATCCTTGTTGTAAGATACGAAGGACATTGAGGTCCCGTTCAGCGGTGTCCGGATCAACGCTTGTGGCGCCGCAGCGGCCGGTTGTTTCCATGATCTTTAATGTTGCGCCGCCGATTGTCGCGGTGCGCCCAATCCAATCATTTTCACTCCAGGGCGTTACGCCGTCGATATGAAGGTTGCCGCGAAACCGAAGCGGGTTTACGGGGCAGCGGGCGACACGTTCTATGTCACGCACACTGGCTAAATTGATAATCGAAACAAACGGCGTTTCGGTATCGGAAAACATTGTATTCGGCGCATCGACGATCTTTGGGTTGCCGCGCGGTCCCGGGGGCATAAACGCGGCGAAAAACTGTTCGATCAGGACCCGGCCCATCAGCGTTGATACGTCGCCGCGCGCAACCGCTTTGCCATCTCGGTTAATTGTCAGCACGGTGCTATCACCATCGAATCTCACGTCCAGCAGCGCCAGTTTTTCATCCCTGAGCAAGGTCAGGAATTCTCCTTTGGCACACCACGATGGGTTTTCCGAATCAAATCGGCTTGAGGATGGCGCCAGCGCGAACCGGCGATCATTAAGAAGTCCTTGGCCCACGCTCAGTCGAGTGGTCTCCAGATGCTCGGGGCTCAATCCTTTGACAGGATAACGGATAATATTAGCGATATGTGCAGTCATAATATGGACAACTTAACGCCACCGTCGCGACAGGGGAACCCTGTAAATTACTGGTTTGCATCATGGGGCATTGCGGTGTCGCGAATGCGATAATATTGCCCTTGATCCGTCCTGCGCTCCCGGCGATCATCATGGGGATTACATATTTTTAAAACCCGAAGGGGGACGCCATGGCGGCGAAGGAATTAAGCGCAACGGAAGTGTCCCGTCCTACCTATGAGGTGGGCTTTCGCTCTGGCGGCGGTATATTCTCCCTCTCCAGCCATACGCGCGCCCGCGAAGCGTTGGAGTTTGGTCTGGGTGTGACGGATCCGGGGTTTAATATTTTCGTTGTAGGGGAGGACAGGAGTGGCCGGATGACGGCGACCCTGGCGTATCTGGAACGACACCTGGAAGGTCAGCCGCCGCCCAATGATTGGGTGTACCTTAACAATTTCAGACGACAGCATCGGCCGCGCGCCTTGCCGTTGCCCCCTGGCGTTGGACGAAAGTTTCGGGATCGACTGGCGCAATTGGTGCCGCAACTTCGTGAAGCCCTTACAACGGCGTTAGGCGGGGACGATCATCAAAATCAGGTTCGACGGGAAAGTGAAAACCTTCAGCGAACCGTATCAGCGACTATTGAGGCGCTTCGAAATGAAGCGCGCGCGTTAGGGTTGGATATTGTTCAAACCGAGCAAGGGTAGGTCATCGTCGCGCTTGGCGAAAATGGCGAGCCTATGGCGCAAGATGATTTCCCGGATTCCGAGCGAAGCAAACTCATGGAGGCGGGGCGGGATATTGGCGCAAAATTGGCGCACATAAATCGCCAGACGGCGAAGGAACAGGCCAATCTTGGCGTCCGGTTACGAGACATTGGCCGCCAGACCGCCGATAACGCAATCAGTGTCGTGATGGATGATGTCCAGGCTGAGTTTGACGCCTACCGGGGCCTGTCCCGATGGATGGTGGAAATGCGGGCGGATGTTCTGGATAACCTCGAAATGTTTCTGCCGACGAAGGAGAAACGCGGCGGCGGAATGACGCCGGATAAGCATTACGCCGTGAACCTTTTTGTGGATCATAGCGATGACCAGACGTCGAGCGTTGTCCTGGAAGCGAACCCAACCTATGAAAATTTGTTTGGCCGAATAGAATACCAGCCAGCTGAAGGCGGGTTGGTTACCGATTTTTCGATGATCCGCGCCGGGTCGATGCATCGTGCGAATGGCGGTATGCTTGTCTTGCGCGCCGATGCCTTGGCGGGCAATCCGAGAAGCTGGGATTTTTTGAAAGGCGCCTTGCGGGATGGCGAAATTAGAATTGAAGAACCGCACCGCGCTGGTAGCGTCCCTTTGGCGGGCGCGCCCCGGCCAAAGGCGATTGAGTTAGATATCAAGGTCGTCATCGTCGGCGCGCCGCGTTGGTATTACACCTTTTTCTCGATAGACCCGGAGTTTCAGACATATTTCAAAGTTAAGGCTGATATTGACGCGGATATGAAGGCGTCGGCGGAAAATGTCGCCAGCTACGCGTCCCTCATTCGGACAATCGCGCATGACCACCGGCAAGTTCACTGCGACGACGCCGCTGTTCAACGCCTGTTAGGAATGGCGGCGCGCTGGGCGGAACATCGCAACAAGTTAACGGCGCGGTTTGAAATTCTGGAGGATATCGTTACCGAGGCGGCGGAAATTGTCCACGAGCAAGGGGGCGACCTGCTGACAGATGATATTGTGATTCAAGCGGAAGCGAATCGAAGACGGCGAAACGCGCGTGTCGAAGATCGAATGCAGCAAACGATTTCCGACGGTACGGTGATGATCGATACCAGTGGTGAGGCGACCGGACAAATTAATGCGCTGACCGTGCGCGATTTGGGCGATCATGCGTTTGGCGGACCGTCCCGGGTCACGGCGCGCGCGTCCGTGGGGCGCCTTGGCGTGATAAATGTGGAGCGTCAGGTGGCGCTTGGGGGACCTATTCAGCAAAAAGGCGTGATGGTGCTGCAAGGGTTTCTATCCGGACGGTTCGCCAGAGAGTTTCCGTTATCCTTCAATTGCTCAATTACGTTTGAGCAGAATTATGGCGGCGTTGAAGGCGACAGCGCGTCCATGGCCGAGGCGGTCGCCGTGTTGTCCGATCTATCGGGCGCGCCGCTTCGCCAGGACCTCGCTATTACGGGGTCAATGAACCAACACGGCGAATCACAGGCTATTGGCGGGGCGCATCATAAGATTGAAGGTTTTTTCCGGACCTGTGTGCAAAAAGGCGGTTTGACGGGGCAACAGGGCGTGGTCGTGCCAGCGGCGAATGAAAAGAATTTGATTTTACGCGACGATGTGGCGGACGCGGTCGCTGCGGGGACATTCCATATCTGGAGCGTCACCAATATAGACGAGGCGATCACCTTGTTTACCGGTATCGACGCCGGGCGCCTCGGTCCGGACGGCGCGTTCCCGCCCGAAAGTATTTACGGGCGGGTTATGGCGCAATTATCGAAATTTGACGGTATTTTATTCGAGCGCGAGAAGCGGTTATCGCACTAACTTGTTGGACTAAAGGCGCTGGCCTTTAGGGTTTCGGCATATTGTCCGGCATATCCAGGCCGACGCCAACCAAACCACCAAACAGTTTGTGCAAGGTTGCGACATCCGCATCAGGCAATGGCGGCTTCAGGATGGATTCAATATTGGACTGAAGATGGGCTGGGTTGCCGGTGCCGAAGAGTACGACATCGACGCCCGGTTGATGACGGACAAACCGATACGCTGCATCGAGAATGCTATCGGCGCCGCCGTCATGAACCAAAAAGCCCAGTGGGTCGCTCTTGTTGGGCAGATCTTTGGGAAGATCGCCGTTTTCGATTAGTTTGGCGACTGTTTCTTCCAGCAGGCCTGGGCGGCTAAAAATATTTCGAACGACGAACATGAGCAAGGTGCCGACGCCCTTTTTCTGCAGCTGCGGGAACAGGTGTTCGCGCGCGTTATGGTTCATCATGTGATACGCCAGCATGGCGACTTCATAGCAAGGTTCGTTGGCGGCGCGTTGCAGCATTTGCTGCGTAGGA